>DAOSYC010000001.1:0-6465 GCA_035380905.1 Spirochaetota bacterium
ATTCATTCCGATTCCATTGGCAGAAAATACCTGCTACATATTTACCTGTCCCTGTTATTGCCTGAATGTATGGCTCTCAGCCTAAAAATTGCAAGAAAATTTTACCTGAACCCTGTGGTCATACATAGTGTACACATATGGATTCCATCAAAAATTATTAAAAAACGGATCATTAAAGTTTTCACGGGATATTGCCCTGTTGCCAGCCTCTATTTCCTTAATCATACGGACAACAGTGTCATTTACCGGTGTCGGAATACGGGACTTCCTGCCCTGCTCGCAAATATACCCGTTCATATAGTCTATTTCAGTTTTCTTTCCCCGTTCAAGGGACTGCAGCATGGAGGATTTAAGCCGCCGGTATTTAAACCCGATAATACGAATAATCAGATGACGTTTGAGACGCTTCAAAAGCCCTGTGCCTTCTATAAATGTATAATAATTCAATTTCCCTCCATACGTCTCAACATTAAGACCCATCGCGTCAGCGACATCCATGGCTTCAACCATTATTTGTATAAAAATGTTCCTGATTTTTCTTTGTGAGAGCATTTCACCCAGGAAAAGTCCGCATACCGCACCCAGAGAGGTAATGCATGAATTAATTATCAACTTCGAATAAAGGTTTCCAAGCATATTCTCCGTTGTATGCACCGGGACAATTGAACTCAATATTTTCTGTATAGTCACAAGTCCGGGATCATCCCTGTTATCAATATTTCCTATTACAAACTCCCCTGTTGAGGTCATCTCTACTTCACCGGGCCCGTGCATTGTGCCGCCCCACCCCACAACACATCCCACAACACGGTCCCTTCCAACGACTTCAGCAATTGCCTCTTCACAAATGCCGTTCTGCATCGATACAACAGCCGTTGTATCTTTCATAAAAGGAAGTAAATCCTTTGCTGCATCCATCATATCTGTTGCCTTGGTTGCGAGAAGCACAATATCCCTGGTACCTGAGAGTTGTGACACCTGTGCAAATGCCGGCATTGTAACAGTAAAGTCACCCCGTACCCCGAATACGTGAATACCCTGTTCGCGTATTTTTTCAGCCAGATCATCATACTTACATACTATCTCCACGTTATATCCTTCCCTGGCAAGAAAACCGGCGGTTACACCCCCAATTGCTCCGGCACCGACTACAGTAATTTTCAAAGGAACAGTATTCATATTGCTACCCCAAAAAACATATAAAATGATGTTGACTTTTGACTCTTACTGTATACAATTCCTCTCCTTAATCGCAAGCAATTTATTATCATTTTTTTATACACAATCAATATTCAGCTTGACCAAAACTGTTTAACATAAAATACTATTAAGCCATTTAAAATTATCAGCTCAGCGGATGAGAAAGAAACTGATACACAAATCATGTCAAAAAATATTTTTAATTTATTGGTATTTACTTTTTATAAAGAAACACATATACTGCAATCCGCATTATTGATTTATATTGGATTATAACTAGCTTTTATCTTATCCTGACGCTGCAGTCATCAGTCATTATTACACACGCTCTTGAAAAAATTCGTCATATCTCAATGTCTCACGTGAGATATGATTATTATTCACTATATCAGGTAATGATACGTATAGTATCGTTTTATATTTTGAAAAATGTCTTCAGGAGAATAACTATGAGTAAGAGAGTGTATACCTTTGGAGCAGGCAAATCTGAAGGTAAATCCGACATGAAAAACCTTCTCGGAGGAAAAGGTGCAAATCTGGCTGAGATGTCAAATATCGGCCTCCCGGTACCTGCAGGATTTACAATTACCACTGATGTCTGCACTGAATATTATAGCAACAATAAACAGTTCCCAAAGGAACTGGAAAAAGAAGTATTAGAAGGCCTCAAACATATTGAAAAAACGATGAACGCGAAATTCGGCGATCCCGAAAATCCTCTTCTGGTATCTGTCCGCTCCGGCGCACGGGTATCAATGCCCGGCATGATGGACACGGTCCTGAACCTCGGACTGAATGATACCACAATAGAAGGTATTGTAAAAAAATCCGGTAATGACCGCTTCGGATGGGACTCTTACCGGCGTTTTGTACAGATGTACGGTGATGTTGTTCTGGGCCTTAAGCCCGCCAACAAAGAGGACATTGATCCATTCGAAGAGGTAATGGACCATCTCAAAGAGTCACGGGGCATTAAGGCGGATCTTGACCTTTCCGTCGATGACCTCAGGGAACTGGTAAAAAGGTTCAAAGCGCTCATAAAAGATAAACTTGGTATAGATTTCCCCGATGATCCCATGCAGCAGCTATGGGGAGCAATCGGTGCAGTATTCAACTCATGGAACACGGAACGTGCCGTACTTTACAGAAAAATGAATGATATCGACGGCAGTTGGGGTACTGCGGTAAATGTACAGGCTATGGTATTCGGCAATATGGGTACAGACTGCGCGACCGGCGTTGCCTTTACACGGGACCCCGCCACTGGTGAAAAAATATTCTATGGTGAATATCTTATTAACGCACAGGGGGAGGACGTCGTTGCAGGCATCAGGACTCCGCAGCAGATCACTGTATCCGGCTCCAAGCGCTGGGCAGCTAACAATGACATACCTGAGGCTGACAGGAAGAATAAATATCCGTCCCTTGAAGAACAGATGCCTGAAGCATACAGAGAACTATCAGATGTCTATAACACCCTTGAAAGCCATTATAAGGACATGCAGGACATTGAATTCACCATCCAGGATAAAAAGCTCTGGATGCTGCAAACCCGAAACGGAAAGCGCACAGCACCTGCAGCAGTACGGATTGCGGTGGAAATGGTGCAGGAGGGGCTTATCGATAAAAAAACCGCCCTCATGAGAGTCAGCCCTAACTCACTTGATCAGCTGCTGCACCCGACATTTGACCCCGATGCACCACGGAAAGTCATCGCAAAAGGCCTTCCGGCATCACCGGGAGCGGCTACAGGGAAAGTGGTGTTTCATGCCGATGACGCTGATGACTGGAACAAACGCGGGGAGAAAGTAGTACTTGTTCGTATTGAGACCTCACCGGAAGACCTTAAAGGAATGTCTGCGGCGCAGGGCATTCTTACCCAGCGCGGCGGACAAACATCCCACGCGGCTGTTGTTGCACGGGGTATGGGAAAATGCTGTGTCTCCGGATGTGGAGACCTTGAAATAAGCTACGCAAAAAAAGAAATCCGCGTAAACGGGAATGTAATTAAAGAGGGCGATTATATTTCCATAGACGGCTCCACAGGAGAAATAATGCTTGGAGAAGTCCCCACACGCGAGGCAACACTGGCAGGAACTTTCGGAACAATAATGGAATGGGCAGATGAAGTAAAAAAACTTGCCATCCGGACCAACGCCGACACCCCTCACGATGCGCAGACAGCACGGGATTTCGGCGCTCAGGGAATCGGCCTCTGCAGAACAGAACATATGTTCTTTGAAGGGGACCGGATAAAGGCAGTCCGTGAAATGATTCTTGCAAACGACCTTGAAGGAAGGAAGAAGGCCCTCGCGAAGCTTCTTCCCATGCAGCGTGAAGATTTTTATGGAATTCTCAAGGCAATGGAAGGATTCGGGGTTACCATACGGCTCCTTGATCCGCCGCTTCATGAATTTGTTCCCCACGAGGAGGAAAATCAGAAAGAAATGGCGAAAGAGCTTGGTATATCACTGGATGATATCAAAAAGAAAGTCGAATCCCTTCATGAATTCAATCCTATGCTCGGACACAGGGGATGCCGTCTCGGAATAACATATCCGGAAATAACAGAAATGCAGTCCCGGGCGATATTTGAGGCCGCATGCCAGCTGAAAAAAGAAGGTGTCGACGCAAAACCTGAAGTTATGGTTCCCCTCGTCGGAACTGTACACGAACTCGCGATGCAGAAAAAAATCATTGTGGAAACAGCTGAAACGGTTATGAAAGAAACCGGAACAACTGTGGACTATCAGGTTGGAACAATGATTGAAATTCCCCGTGCAGCGGTTACCGCCGATAAAATTGCGGAAGAAGCAGAATTTTTCTCATTCGGGACAAACGACCTTACCCAGATGACGTTCGGTTACAGCCGTGATGATTCCGGATCTTTTCTTCCAGAATATGTTGACAAAAAAATACTCTCCAGCGATCCTTTCAGAGTGCTTGACAGGGAAGGCGTCGGCCAGCTCGTGAAGATGGGTGTCGAACGGGGAAGAAAGACAAAACCGAACCTTAAAATCGGTATTTGCGGTGAACATGGCGGAGAACCAAGTTCAATTGAGTTCTGCCATATTACCGGACTTAACTATGTAAGCTGTTCCCCTTTCAGGGTTCCCATTGCCCGTCTTGCAGCAGCACAGGCGGCAATAATGAACAGCTGATACGCAGTGAATTACACTCCGCAGATGCCTTTCAACAGGCATCTGTGGAGTTACATATAACATGTTATATTTTTTAGATTAACCAGCAGGGATTATCATGAAACAATTTTTATGTGCCATTCTTATTATTTTTTCTCTCATTACTTCCGCTTCTGCCTCTTACAAGGATGCACTCAAACTTTTTGATGCGGGTAAATATCAGGAATCACTTAATACAATTGCATCTGAACTGAAAATAGCGGATGACATGACTCCTGATTCACCAAATTATAAGCTTCGTTTTCTCGCAGCACACAATCACTGGAAACTTGCTTCTTACAATTCTGCCATCCTTCATTTCCAGAGGTGTATGCAGATCAGGAAAGACTCCCCGGATCCCTATATCGACCTCGCACTGATGCTCTATGATATGAAAAAGTACAATGATTCCCTGGTGTATGTGAAAAAAGGCCTTGAGATAAAACAGGACCCGATGCTCTACTATGTATATGGAAAGCTCGCGTATCATTATAAAAACTACCTGAAAGCAAAGGAATTTTTTGAAAAATCAATTTCTCTGGATCCTGAACTGTATGTATCCTACAATAGCCTGGGAATGACCTTTATTGAACTTAACAATTACTCAAACGCATATACCGCATTTTCAGCTGCTTCGGTAATGTCCCCCGGCTCACATGAAATATTCAACAATCTCGGATATTCACTTGAAAAAATGGAAAAATATCCCGATGCCATGAAATATTACGAAAAGGCACTTCTTTTACAGCCGGAGAACAACATCATACAGGCAAATCTCGCGAGAGTGAAGCTCATGGTATCCAAATAGAACCGGCAATTATGGGGTTTTCTGTTCCTGATAAATTCACTGCAGAAAATCCCATGATATCATCATACATATTGTTTTCTGTATATATCCCGGGTATTTCTGCAAAGTATTATGAATAAATACCTGAAAAATGATCCACTGAAGCTCCTGCTTGACCCATCCGATCCTGTTATCCGGTATCTTGCTCTTCGTGATCTGTGCGCGTCAACAGTCTTGCCTGCTGATCTTACTGAATCCTATTCTGCACTAGAACAATCACATTATGTATCGTCCCTCCTCGGCACTGCTAAAAACGGAATAATTGGTGATCAGATTAATTTTGATACCTATTACCGCGGAACGTACTGGAAATTTGCTGAAGCAGTGAACGCAGGTCTTGACTGCTCTCACGATACTGTCCGCAGGACTTCGGAATTCATACTTGACCGGTTCATGGCAGATTCAGGGGGATTCATCCTGAATACAAATCCCCCCGTGGAGGATGCCTGTATAACCGGTGAAATTGTACGATTTCTCCTTCTCTCCGGTTCCCGCGACGAACGCATCCACAAATCAGTACGCTGGATACTTGATCACCAGCGTCACGACGGGGGATGGGCTTATTCCGCCGGAAATTCACTTTTTGATATTATCTCGTTACTCTTATACAGACGGCCCGGCAATCCTGAAAAATATGATTCTGATGTCAACAAGCCCAGCTGTATCTATGCAACGATAGCATGTGCTGATGCGCTTTCGCTTTACAAGCACATTGACATCACTGTACACAGGGCAATACATAAAGCTGTGGAATACTTTCTTGCGAACCGTCTTTTTGTCGATATGTCTGACACCGGTATATCCTCACGCCTTCGAAGCGGCAGGAACAGGAATTTCAGCATTCCCGGATACCCGCTTATCTGTCAGTATGACACCCTGCGTGGTCTTCTTTTTCTTGCTGACAATGACGCATTTACTGACAGAAGATCCGGTGACGCATTCAACTGTCTCATTTCTCTTCAGAATGAAAACGGTCTGCTGCATTTTCACAATAGAGGGAACGGCATGTTATATTCCGGACGTGAAAAAAAGAACGATACAATACATGAGAGTAAATGGGCAACACTAAATATGATGAGGCTGCTGCATAAAACAGGTAACTATGTCTGCAGCTCCCGTTGAGTGCGGTTATTTTGAAAGTGCAATACTGAGCGCCGTTGTAAGTTTTAAAATATCGCTGTTCCCGCGCCGTACGCGAACGCATAGAATTTTCGCGATATTAAACAGAAGCTTTGTACC
>DAOSYC010000001.1:6565-29568 GCA_035380905.1 Spirochaetota bacterium
GCATCGTTTGAAAAGGACTGAAATCTGATCTTCGGTTAAGTCCTCAAGAATTGCAATATTTTTGAATTTTTCAAATTCATTCATTTTCTTGATTTCACCTCTCCGATCACTATTGCCTTGTCATTTTCGCATATACTATAATCCCATCCGGGATTTATAGCAACATGAAGATTGCCCCCGGTATCTTCAAAAAGATCCTTTTCAGATTCTTCAAATTTACGTTTTATGAATTCATCAATTGAAGAGGGATCATCGGAAAGGAAATCGTTAATAGACAGTTTTTTTGCTTCTGATATAATACCGATAAGAATTGACTGATCCTTTTCTCGATACATGTTCATAAGATCAAAAAATGTTTTTCCTATCATTGATGCCGGAATAATCCGTGTAGTAATATCATTTATAAAATCAAAATTCATGATTTCCCGTGCTGCCTGGGGAACCCCTGGAAACAATGCCGCATTTACCAGCAGGAAACTGTTAAACTGACCGTGAATAATGATAGTGCTTACGTTTATCCGTTTCAGATACTGCTCATTGTTCTGATTCATCAGTTCCACACTTATCTGAACATTGGCATTGAGATTGGATATTGAATACGCAGCAAGTATTGTGCGCTCATCCGCATTCTGACGCGTGTTGTTTCCGGATTCATCCGCCATTATTGTGACAGACCGCGCTTTTATTATATTTGCCTTTTCAAGAACCTGCTCATGGGTAAAATTCCCTCTGATAAAATCAATTTCAAGAAGTTTCGTTGAATACGTAAACTGCAGTTCATTTAATGTGTCAATATCCAGTTCGTTCACCAGTACTATCTGAATCTTTTCCTTCAGTTTATTACTCAACGCGAGAAAATCACGAAGGATTCTTTCCGAGGTATCATTCCAGCCGCAAATAATAAAGTGGTCTGTAAGTCCGATTTTTTTCAACCCCTTCCCCTCCTTCATTTTTCTTTCAACAAGAATCGATGCGATTGTACCTGATATTATTACCGTCAGGATAACACCGCTCCCCATGATAATAATACCGACAATCCTTCCAGCCCATGTAACCGGATATTTGTCGCCATACCCTACTGTCGTTATGGTAACGATTCCCCACCAGATTCCGTCAGCCATACTTCGAATTAACGAATCCGGATTGTTTCTTTCAATATAATAAACAGTGATACCAAACACTGACACAACAAACACAAACGAAATAACCAGTCGATGGACCTTTTCCTTTCGGAGAGTATCCAGTATCTCTATTATATTCCTGATTTTTTCTTTTAATGAATGTATCGGTTTCAATCGATTTTCCCTATATTGCCGGCATTTCCTGTCTGGTATTACATTTTATATAAAAGGCGCCCTATAACCGATTCAATATTAATGGGACCGAAAAACCTGCTGTCCATACTATGATCAATATTATCACCCAGTAAAAACAACTGTCGTCTCTTCAATTTTATTATCGGATAATTGTCCCTGTAGGAAAAGCTCATTGGGAATATTCTTGAGTCCCTGTCGATAATTTTCCATGAAAACGCCGCGTTCCGTCCGTTTATGAGTACAACACTGTCTTTTATTTCAACAGTGTCCCCTTCACCGGCAATAACCCTTTTCAGCAGAACCTTGTCCGGCTCGACCGGACTTTCAAAAAGAACAATATCGCCGACTTTCGGTGTTGTATGCTTAATACAATACACACTGTCCCCCTCCCGAAGGTTGGGCAGCATGGAATTATCACTTACGGTATATGGCTGTATCCAAATTCTGGCTGCCACAATCCCCAGCAGTATGCCGCCGGCGAGAAGAAGTCCCTTTGCAAGACCAGTAAGCCCTCCTTCAGTCCTTTTCCAGTCAAGATTCATATTGTCTCTCCATTATTATTCATTCAATCATTACGATGCGGCGTTTTTTTTCGTTTCTGTGTAATTATATCTATCACGTTTTCAATTATATACGCAATTTCATCTTCTACCAGATCAGGATAAATCGGCAGGGACACTGTCCGCTCAAAAATCCAGTCGGTTTCCGGAAAATCTCCCGAACCATATCCTGCATTTTTATAAAAACTGAAATGATGAATTGGAATAAAATGGACACTTGTCGATATCCCTCTTGATTTCATCTCATCAATAAATTCATCACGCGTTATTGTGAGCAGCTCTGTCCTGAGCTTCAAAGGATACAGATGCCAGGATGAACTTCGGTCTTTTTTTATTTTAAATGGAATAAGTTCTTCAACCTCTGAAAATGCTTCCGTATACATTGCGGCAACGTCTTCCCGTTTTTTCTGCAGCTGAGGCTGTCTGGCAAGCTGCACCAGGCCCAGGGCGGCATTAAAATCAGTGGTGTTGTATTTATATCCCAAAAAGCGTACATCATATATCCAGCTCCCCTCCCGGGAATACCGTTTCCACGCATCGTGGGTAATCCCGTGAAGTCGGAGGGATTTTATTCTGTCCGCCCATTCATCATTATCCGTTGTGATCATACCCCCTTCACCGGTTGTGAGGGTCTTCGTGGCATAGAAGCTGAAACAGGTTGCGTCGCCAATACTTCCAACTATTGTATTCCCATATATTGACGGAAGCGCATGAGCTGCATCTTCGATAACATGGAGTGCATGCTTTTCTGCAATACATAGTATACTGTCCATATCAGCGGGCTGTCCCCCGAAATGCATGGGCATGATTGCCCTTGTGTTTTCAGTTATTTTTTCCTCAATCAAATGTGTATCAATATTGTGATCATCCCTGTTCACATCAACGAATACCGGAACCCCGCCGCAATACGCAATGACCTCGGCGGAAGATATAAAATTTAATACCGGGAGAATTACTTCATCGCCCTTTTCAATTCCCGCCGCCACAAGGGACAAATGCAGCGCCGCGGTACATGAGTTTACCGCCAGGGCATGCTGTGCTCCGGTAAATTTTCTGAATGCCTCTTCAAAGCGGATCGTCTCCTTCCCCATGGTGAGCCATCCGCTCCGCAGTATGCCTGCTACTGCTTCAATCTCATCTTCAGTAATACTGGGTCGGTGAAATGGAATTTCCATTGGATGTCTCCGGATTGTTACAAACTGAGCTTTCACTGCGGCAGGAATACATGTATACCTGTACCTTCAGGATAAATTATAGAGCCCGTCCTTTTCAAGTACATTATCGAGAGAATAATAATTCCGCTTTACATTAAACAGTAGGAGAAATACAAGAAACAGTACACAATCCCGAACTACAAGAAATATACTTATATCTTCAGAAATACCAAACCGTCCCAACTCAAAACACCCGCAGTCAAAACTTCTTCCACGTACAACATTCACAGCAATTGCAGCCGTGAATATAGCCATCATTATCATTGCAATACACGAAACTGCTTTAATCCTGAATCCTGTAATAAGAAATAATCCCGTCAGCAACTCAACATACGGAAGCACAATAGCAATATACGGAACCACAACGGCGGGAACAATACCGTACAAATCAATAATATTACCGAATGCCGCGGGATCAAACGTTTTCACAATCCCTGAATACAGGAACAGCATACCCAGCACAATACGTATTACAGAGACAATTCTGCTGCCGTATATAATTCCGGCCCAGATATTTTTAACTGATTGCATACTATTATTCCTATTCTTAAATCAGAAGTATTGAATATCATTACTCTACAGGATACCCTTTGTCAGACCAGCTCCCCATCCCATCTTTCAAAATATAAATATGGCGTGTATACCCGCGCTCATAGAGCCTTTCGGCAATTTCTTTTGATGAATCACACCCTGTATCGCAATATAAAATTAGTTCCTTCTCAGAAAACAACATCTCTTTCATCTGTGCAATTTTCGCTATACTCAGCGGTTCCGGAAATGATGGCACATGAACCGCCCCCTGTATATGACGTTCCGTGTAAATATCTTCATCCCTTGTATCAACAAATATCGCAGCTCCATGAGAATATTTTATATATGCCTCAGCAACAGATATGCTCACAGTCTTTCCCTGCTGTAATTTTTTTCTGGGGATAAACTCATACCCCCCGGGATGTACAATATTTACTGCAAACCCAAGAACCGCAGCACATACAATAATATTCAGTGCCTGACGGATGATTATACGTTTTTCATTCTTTTCCATTATCGTAGTGCCTTTTTACCGGTTATGTGCCCTTAATACGGAGAGATACAGAAAAACCCTGCAGGATTTGAAACGATCCCGCCCGTCACACTACTTTAAAAACAATACCGCTTACATCGCTTGTATGACGGACACCTTCAGAAAAATTTTTGAAATCATCAAAGATTTTTCTTGTTAAAACCGCGGCAGTATCATCAGACGCCCCCCGCAGGATGTCTTTAATACGTCCCAGCTGATACGCGTTACCTTCACTGTTCATCGCTGAAGTCAGGCCGTCAGAATACACGAACCCTATGCTTCCTGAAGGCAGTTCAATTGTCTTGGTTTCATAATTAAAATTCCGGTCAATACCTATTGGAATTCCCTTTGTATCAAACTCCATAAAACTGCTGTTTGCAGGGTTAAAGAGGACTACAGAATTGTATGCAGCATTTGATATCGTTAATGATGACGTAACTGCGTCATATACACAATACATTGAACGTGCATATTTTTCAGAAAACCTTGATGTAGACACGACCCAGTTCATCCCGTTCAGCATTTTATCAGGAGTTTCATATTTTTCCGGCTGATTATGAAGAACCGTGTACAGCTCAAGGGCGATTACTGCTGAATCGATGCCAAGATCCGACGTGTCCGTAATAAAAAAACCCAATTTATTATCCGGGAGAACAAGTGACTCAAAATAATCCCCCCCTAAATGCGAATTATTCATGTAAAATGAACTGATTCGCAACCCTTCTATACTTTTTAGCTCCCTTGGAATAAGCTTTTTCTTTACTGAACTCACCACAAGCCTGTCATGTTCAATGACCTGCTTTGATTTTACATTTTCAATCATTATCGCATTTGATAGAATATTTTCCAGCTGAATCCTGTAAATATCCAGTACAGAAAGAAGATCAACAGAATACGGTTTTTCACTTTTAAGAGCCCCAAGAAACAGTATTCCAATCAAGGCCCCTTCCTTGTTAATAAATGGAACAATTACCCTGATATCATTATTCTTGAAAATCGTGTATAGTATGCGCCTGTATTTCTGCAAATCATGGTCAGTAATAAACAGTGATATCTCGATTAATTTTCTGTAGTCATTGAGACACTTTACAATGGGATTGTCCTCCCGTATAACCTGGATATCTGTTTTTTCCCCAAAACCGAAACTGAAATTAAATTCACGCTCTTTACTGTTTAATATATAAAACGCTGCGCGTCGGATATCAAACCTCTCTTCAAGTGTAATAATAATATTCTTGAAAAAATAATCCCAGAAGCGGCTTTGCTCCTGTTCTTCTGAAAGAGTTAGTACATCCTGAAAAAACTCATTTACTTTGCTCTCAAACTGCAGATATGTCCTTTTAAAGAGTCGCTGAATCGGCGGCCGGGCAAATCGGTAAAACAGAAAAAGGTACAGGAACAACAGCAAAGAAATACCTACGGGAGGCATCACATATCCGCTGATTGCCAGGGTCATGCTGAAATCCAGAATAAAATATGCAGGGAAAAAGAGCAGAAGAAATATTGTGACAGAATATCCTGTTTTTAAATAAAACCGTTTAAAGTCAAGAATCCTGACATCTGAAAGAGCATAATTAAAAATACCCCCAATCAGTATACTGGAAAAGATAAGTGCCAAATGTTTAAAGGTATGTTCATTTTGTCTGAAGGGAAGATAAAGAGTGAACAAAAATATTAAAACTGTTCCGACAAAAACCCCGCTGAACATCATGAACAACTGATTTTTGAAGGCATCATTTTCAATCGAATTATATTTATAAATAAAAACTGCAATGATCCCCAGAAGATACAGTGCAACACATATGAAGTATACGTAGGAGTACTCTCCGAAGGTATAAGAAATTACATTATTATTAAACATTGTGCGGGCTATGACGAAATCAGCAGCAACTGTAAACACAATTACTGCAATACCCGGTATTGCAGTAACCAGGACAAGCCAGGGAGGAGACTGTTTTTCGAATTGGGGAAACATCTGGGAAAAGTGAAAAATGGTCTGAAGGACAAAAAGAAAAGCGCCGAAATAAATCCGCCCCGCATAATCAGTCATCACACCTTCACCGGCAACAAGCTGAAACATGAGTGAAGAAAACATTACCAGCGAAAGGAACGTTGTGAGGGTCAGCAGTTTATTAATTGTATAACTGAACCTCTTAATAATGTTATACCCGAAATAGTACACATATAGAAGTATAACAAGGGATGTAAAGAAAAGATCCAGGTAGTACACTACTGCACCATCTTATTTATTTTTCCCAAAATTCTTTTAACCTTCCTGCGGAACATGGGCGCATTGTATCAACCGGTATTGATTTTTGCAATATAAAATTGCAGACACGGTGTCTTTTATCGCAAAGCTGTATAACACAACGTACATGCAATACTCCCCTGAAAATAATGGACATACCTTCTTAGCGGTTCGTATATGCTTTGTAACTATAAAAAAAACCGGCACAGTACATCAGGAAAGAGTCGATGCAATTATATCTGTTATCTTCACCGCGGCATCTCTGCTGTCTCTGTTTTCAACTTCCGCAATGAATTCCCTTTTCCGCAGCGCATGGTGGTAAAGGGGATCATAATATTTGGTTAAAAGCAGTTCAATAAAATCATGAAGATTCTTATTGTCGATATATTCATGTAAAAGAAGCGTATTTTTCCGTCCGATACGGGATTCAAGGGATCCTACAATTCCTTTTATTTCATCAACATCCAGATTGCATGCATAATCATTTTGTATAATCCCGATCCTTCTCTTCATTGTTGCTGTAATATATATTGTGGGAGAGCGCTGCATCAGGGCAAACAGTTCCGGGGGGATATGACTGTTCCCGATTTTCTTTGCCTCTCCTTCAATAACAATATACTGCGCGCCCCGAAGCTCATTAAGCCGTTCAAAAAGCAGACTGTCAAAATACTTCTGCGTGTTCTGGTTCATTCCCATAGCGCCGAACACAGAACTCCGGTGTCCCGCCATTCCCTCCAGATCGACAGCATTATTCATAAAGTGAAGTATTTCTGTTTTCCCTGTTCCTGTAAGTCCCTGCAGCACAAATATCGGCGGTAAGGGCCCAATGCTTTCAAGGCCCTGAACAACATGCCTCCGATATCCCTTATATCCTTTCTGCAGCTGATACACCGGGGAAAACTCAAGGGACCCGAGGAGTGCCACAATCGATGATGAACGCATCCCTCCCCGGAAACAGTATATCACCGGGGTACCTCTCCTGGATATTTCCCGCATTTTGCTGATTATATCACCCAGCTTCCTTCCTACAATACCGGTTCCCAGGGTAATTGCCGCATCCTGTCCCGACATCCTGTACAGCGTACCCACGTCAGCATGCTCCGCATCATCGAATACCGGAATATTCACGGCCCCCGGTATATGGTCCTCCCTGAATTCACGGGGTGAACGCACATCAATATATACGGGGTCCTGTAACGACAGTGTATCAGCATATGAAATTGTCTGCATCGTTTTACTGGATATAACCCCACGATTTCAGTGTCTGTTTCATTCCGGCGGTAATATTCTTCTGTTCCAGGCCCCCGATATCGATCCACCGGTGCAGGTCAATGCGGGATATACCCACACGAAGGCCGTTGGTTTTCTTTTCTTTCAACACCTTCACATCAGGAAGTTCCGTCTGGTTAAGAACAAGAAAATCTTCCGTTTTCCGCAGTGTCAGGGGATTGGTAAAATTGTTAAGATATAAATAGGTACCGAACATTCTGTTTCCGGGAACAGCCTTCCCGTTATCCTTTATCAGTATCTCCAGTGCTGCCCTGTCATCACTGTTTTCCAGAACAAAATACCGGGGAGTACCTTTCACGGGGAATGAAAACACTCCGGGGCCCTTCGCTGAAAGCCCTGGTGCCTCTTTCATATCAGCAGTATACAGCTCAGCGCGGACAATTTTCGCGGGCCCCTTTACGGATATTTCAATGCCGTGGATATCCGTATCATCCGGGACAATGGCAAGGACTGTCCTCTCAGGATGGTGTATATCGGCATCAAGAATCCGTTTCCTGAATTTTGTGAGCAGATCATGGTGCTGATTCAGAATATTCCGTGTTTCCCAGGGATCTTTTTTCAGATCAAAAATCATTTCAAAAGGGACTTCCCGCTCAACACCCCATACCACATGTTCCCGGTTCACATACCGTTTCGCGTCAGCGTTTGTTAAAATATATTTTTTCAGGTCTTTCGTTATCAGGGAAAGCTGTTTACGCCCGAATGTCCATATCTCCTTTCCGAAAAATGATTCACTGCTGTTCTCTTTAAGGATCGGGATAAAACTTTTTCCCGTGAACTGCGGAACGGGGCCAATTCCCGTAAGTGCCGCAAGGGTTGGCGCTGTATTTATAGAAGAAAGAAATGTATTCACCCTGCCCCGTGTCCCTATGCCCCGGCGTTCAGCCAGATTCCGGGGGACACGCATCATGAATGTCATCCGGGTATAATCAGCATATTGGAACCCGGCGTCAAAATGCGACAGGTCAAACCCGGCACCGTGATCTGTGGCATATACAATTACAGTATTTTCAAGGAGCCCGTTTGTCTTCAACGCTGTATGAATATTTTTAAAGACATCGTCATTATAGCTTATGCATCCCATAAAATCCGGCCGCCAGAGACTTCCCAGCGGTGAATTGACAATTCCTTTGAGATAATGCTGCGCCGGTGCGAAAAAAGGCTTATGGGGCGTATTATAATGGCAATAGGCAAAAAACTCCCTCTCCCTGTTGTCACGCAGGAATTTGAAAAACCTGTGCGAAATACCGTAGGAATCATAAGGGTTGTATGAAAACTCAAAAGACCGCTCAAACCCGTAATCAACTCCCGTTGAAATAAGCTGTACAGTAAAACCGCTGTTCCCGAACTGCTCAGTGACATACCCCGCCCTGCGGAATACATCGGGAAGCGCTGCGAAGCGCCCGTTTCTTACTCCATCATAAAAAAGCTCAATATCACTTTCCGGAATAAAATTTCTGTTGATTCCATGGTGCGTCACAAAGGGAAGTACGGAACAGAAAAGACCTACCGTCGAAATCCTTGTTTTGTCCCCGAGAGTGAACATGTTGTTAAATACAAAAAATTCCTGTTCTGCGGTTTGTGCCATATATGGTGTCAGACTGGAATCTTCATTATACATGCTCCAGTGACGTGTGGCAACACCGTCAAATACTATGTAGATAACATTGGGACGCCTTACTTCAGCCTGCGCAAAAATCTGCGGATTTCCGATGAAGGCTGTTCCCGTGTCACTGTCATAGGAGAAGCGTATACTTACATCATGTCCGCTCCATGGTGTAAGGTCTGCGGAAAAATCCTTCCAACGCAGATCATCCCGCGCACGTTCGTAGCCCCTGTTATTCAGACGCATCGCTACATCATTCTCGCCCAGCGTTTCAGTGTATGCAGGGAGCGAAAATGTTTTTTTCAGAACAGCCCTCCCCTTCAGTAATACCTCCACCGAAAGTGTACCCTTTCCACCTGGAGATATCGCTGAAAATTCCAGGACAGATTTCTTCTTCAGGGCTATCGAATAGGTCAGAGTATTTTTTGCAGGGAGCAGTATTGATGACCTTTCATCCACCCATATACCGGGTGTCCCCGTCCCGAACCGGTACACAAGATACCGCTTTCCCGACCGGATATAGGCGTCCTCTTTGATCAGGAAGGATTTCTTTTTCATTTGCCGGACAATTCCGTTCACATGTTTGTGCGAAAAATCCCCTTCCGGAACAGCACGGTCAATCATAGTCGCCAGACTATGCGTCATCACCTGTGAACCGCGTGTCTCTGACCGCAGCAGTGCCTCTTCTCTTGTCGTTTCATAATCGTCCGGGAAAAAGATCAGGGCCCAGAACGCATATACTCCCGCGAACGCAACACCGAACACAAGTAACAGTACCACCAGTATTTTTTTTACATACTTCATGAATTATCTCTGCCTTTTGAAATAAATACCACCCGCCCTAAAATGCCGGATCAGAAAACATCGGGAACAGAAAATCCCTGTGTACAATGAAATTATTATTACTTTCTTTTTTAATAAAATCAAAAAACTGTTGTTTCATTCTCTGCAATACTCCCGTGTGCACTCCAGAAATATCATGCTGATTGAGGGGGTCTGTTTCCTGGTTATACAGCTCGAATCTGGCCCCTCCGGGAAGAGGAATATAGACAAGTTTATATTTCCCGGATATAATTGCCCGGTATTTCGCTGCATTCGTAATATTCTGATACCGCTGCTGTATAACAATTTCCCGGTGATAATCCATATCCATATCTGAAATCCCCGTGATATCAGGATAATCTATTCTCAGATGATGGAAGAAAAGCGGCGAGCGTTTGTTGTTGTCAAACCACAGCCCCGTCTCACTGTAGGAATCAATCCCGCTGCTGCTGTTCTGCGCTCCTGAAACAAGTGACCGCCCCCGGAAGAACTCGGGTTTCGGGATTCCCGCGCACTCAAATACTGTGGGCATAATATCAATGCTGCTGAAAAAACCTTTTTTCGTACCACTACGCAAGTCCTGTTTTCCCGGATAATGAATGATAAAGGGGATTTCCAGCGCCGGATATCCTTTCAGGTGCTCCCCGTGCCCCATCCCCAGGTCGCGGTCATACAGGTTTTCCCCGTGGTCCGATGTAATCACCACAATGGTATTATCAAGGAGTCCCCGTTCCCGCAGGTGCGCCATGACCCGCCCCACTTCCCGGTCAAAGATACTGAGGCATCCGTCATAGAGCGCCACCACCTGTGCCCTGTCTTCCTCAGTATCTTCACCCGTCCTGCCGCTGCCGTTGTCCATCTGTATCACGACCTGCTTATAATATTTGTAGGGACCCCTGTATCCCTCCCGCGCATATTTCTGATAATAGGGATACGGCGCGGAAAAGGGGAAGTGGGTAATTGAATAAAACACCGTGAGAAAAAAGGGACGGCCCCTGCTGGAATCAATGTAGTCTATCGTTTCATCAGACACCATGCAGTGATGGGAATATTTCGCAATGCCTCGCATCTCAGGAAACAGAATCATCCCCGCGCCATTGGAAATAAAGGGCAGCAGCAGTGTCTGCTTTTCAATTATTATCTGCTTCACAAGGACGGTAAAATTAAAACGCGGCGCCCGGATGTCCTGAAACCCGAGATCAATGCGGGGGAAAATATCACCCGCAAAATCAGAAATTACCCCGGTGCGGTACCCTCTGGAATTCAGCACCGTACATGCGGTATCAAAGGTAATGTTCCTGTCCCTGCTCCGGGGAAACATATGCTTAATGTTATGGGACAGCGGGTACTGCGATGTAAGAATACTCACCCACGAGGGGAACGTCCTCGGCACCGCGGTCATCACCCCCCTGTATTGAAGGGAACGCTTCAAAATACGGTCGATATTCGGCGTGGTGCCGCGGGAATACCCGTTGGCGCTGAAGTGGTCCGGCCGTAACGCATCAGAGGAAAGAATAAGTATATTAGGGCCCCTGCCGCTTTCATAGAAAATCACCCGCTGCTGATACAGCACCGAAATAATAACAATCACCACAAGAACTCCCGCCCCAATCCACGCATAACGGAATGAAAGCATGCGCTTCGGGAGGCGCTTCAAGGCATCGATCGTTATAACAGACTTTACCGCGAACCCGATCACTGACAGCGCAAGGATATACAGGGGAACAGAAAAAAACAGCGGATGGACTGTATCGGTAAGAAACATCTGAAACGAAGAAAACAGTGAACTGTGTGACGCGAAATTCTCAACATACAGCTGGGGGTTGATAATTATCTTTTCAAAAAACAGCACCATGGCAGAAAACACCAGAATTCCCACAGTTGCTCCCGCTGCCCCCCGGCGGCTGATACGCACATGAAACGTACGGCCCGCTTCAAGAAGAGCACGATACACAACTGCCCCCAGGACAGCCCCGATACAGCAATATACAATAATTACCTTTACTACCTGCAGAAGAATTGTCCCCCAGAAGTTTGCAATAATTGCTTTTGCCACTTCCGGATTTGTGTTCCCCATATACGATATTGAAAAATTCAGGGCATTGCTAATAACAAAAAAAACAAGAAATGTAAGCATACCCGGAAGATAATATACCTTTTGTTCCGCAAGGAATTTCTTCATTGTTCCCCACAGGGACTGCGCCAATCGAATGAATATTCTCATCTCTCACATTTCCATTTTTTAAGAAAGTTTTTACACCGGGGACGGCATTGTAACAGTAACAGAGCCGGTTTCAATTAATTCATGTATTGCTTTCAGGAGTACCTTCATATATATGTCCATTGACTGTGAAAAAAGGAGCGGATGGAAATCTTTTCTTGAAACAAATCGTGTTATCATTTCAACGCCGTTAAATCCTTCAACCCGAAAAGTAATATCCCGCTGCAGCATTGTTTCAAGCTTCTCAAGGGGAGCAGCGAAAATCCCTGACACCTCCCCGTCCATAAAACTATAGCCGGAAAGATCCCTCCCGGAAGCATAAAGATATACCCTCTGGAACTCCCGGTGAAACAACGTTTCTGTTTTTTCTTCATACCTGAAATACCCGAGGTCAAACATCTCATCGCCCCCCGGCGATATACCGATCTCTTCCATTGATTCTTTCTGGATTTTATTATCTGCAGTACCGAAAGGTACATGGCCTCCCACGGTAATGTCAAGGCAATCGGGATACTGCTCCTTATGAGATGCCCGCTCCTGAAACAGGACATCCCACCCTTTATCCGTATTCCGGACAACCCAGAGGTGTACCCCTTCATGGGGAATACCGTCTCTGTGCGCATCACCGCGCAGCACAGATTGTCCCGTCGGAACAGCACCGGTCCAATCCCACACTTCAAGAACTTCATTTCCCTGTGATTTTTTTTTCATAATGCTTCCGGCTGCAATTTCAGGTTCTGAACAAATACAATTGAGAATACGTTCCTGTTCATTGCAGCACAGCACCGTTATCATTTACAATATAAACTCAGATGCAAGGGATTTTTTCTGAAACAATATTTATTTCTACAATAAAAATTGTTCCACCATACAGCCCTTCATACAATATAGCACATTACACACAGTGATAAATTATCATTTTTTGTATTATTTTTTTTTCAAAAATGTCGAAAATATAATCAGATATCTTCCAGGGAAGGAGGTATTTGAAATGGATGTCAATGCAATATCAATGATTAACAATTTTAGCGCAGACATGAATATTCAGAACCGTGGCAATAACGGAATATCTTCCGGTAATCCTGTTCCGGGGTTACGGAAAAATGAGTACAATTTTGAAAATGCTACAATGAATATTGATGATATGAAAAGCATTCTGTATATGATGCTGCGCGGAAAAAGTGTACAGATTGCCGGATACACAAATAAAATAGGCCTGATTCTGAATAAAATGGCCTGAATATTTTTGTACATCCGGAATAATATTGACAAATTTTAACAATATTTATTTAATGTTACTAAATAATACACTTCAAAAAATAAATATATGATCTTTTTTTTGTTTTATCAAAAATCAAAATATATAAAAAAGTATTGACTGAAAAAGTTTATATGTTTATTAATGTTTTTGAATCAGAAAATGCCAATGTATCGCCCTGTATATTTTATTACATTCTTTAGTAAAATATATAGATATTTTCATAATTCATATTAGATTTTATATTAGAAAAGAGTTATTAAACGCTATGAGTAAAGATCTTCAGGAAAAGTCAGATAAAATAATCAAAGAATTGAAGGACTCCCTTATTCCCCTTACAGTGGAAATAAAGAAGCTCAAGTGTAATGACAATCAGGGAAACTGAGATCCATCAACTCGAACAATACATAATGCACAGATTTATGAGGTAATACGATGCCAGCAAAAGGACAAAAAAGGAAGCAGCAAATAATTGAAACAGCAAAGGACATGTTTATAGAAAACGGATTTCAAAGCACTCATATCGGTCAGGTATGTGAAAAGCTTAATATTGCCCGGGGTACGGTATATCAGTACTTTGGCAATAAACGTGAAATCCTCTATGCCGTACTTGAGCAGGTTGAGGAAAAGATTGACGATATCCTTGACCCTGACGATCTTCGGGATTTCTACAAGAACAACCCCACTCAGAAAGCTGTAGTAAAGTATGTTACTGAAAGGATCGAAGGGACTATAAATGTTATAATGGGCGAACCGATTGTAATAAAACTTATATTTAAAGATATCATCGGTATTGATGAAGAAGTCATATCCAGAGTAGATAAATTTCTGGAATATATATGCAAAATACTGACACGTGACGTTGAAGAAGTTAAGAAAAAAGGAGTCTATAAGAAAACTGTTAATTCCGAAGTCACGGCCCACATGCTTATCGGCGCGCTTCTTTTTGTTGTATACGAGTTTATGAAGAAAGACAAGGAAGTTCTCAATAAAGAAGTAATTGATCCAATTGTAACAAACTACCTCTCCGGGGTAATGAAATAAACAACCCTCTTTATTATAGTTGTTGAAAATATCATGAACCCGGCATCATTATTCCGGGTTCTGTTTTTATATACAGGTATTATGAAAGCATCATTGTTTACAAGACTAATTGTTATTCTCATTTTTTTTTCAATATCAGCTTTTCCACTCAGGGGTCATACTGAGGAACTTTCCGTTACGGAAATCGTAGAAAACCTGTTCAGCACTGAAAACGCGGAAGCAAAAAAAGCTTTCACCTACATCAGTCAAAAAAAACCTGCTGAAGCCATCCCCATTTTGAAATCAATACTTACTTCCAGGGATAACCAGGGTAAGTACGCAGTTGCATACCGTGCGCTGCTGCAATATCCTATAACCGCCAGTTTTTCTACATGGATCGATGTCCTGAACGATTCACCTTCTTTTCTTATACAAACAAAAATCATTAAGCATCTTTCACTTACACGAGACAAGAGAATAGTGCTCCCAATAGTACAACAGCTGAGCAGCCCGTTTTACACTGTGAGGAAAACATCCATTCAGGTATTAAAGAACTACAATGATGACCGTATTTATCCTCACATCCTTAATATGGCAAACAGCCGTAATCCCCTTTTCAGGATCTATTCCCTGGAAGCAATGTATCATCTGTATGATCAGCGGCTATATGATCTGCTAATGGAAATGTTAAAGGACAAAAATCATTCTGTGCGGTATTATACACTTCACTGCCTTGAGAAAAATGATTTATCAAAATCCCTGAACACCATAAAACGAACGGCAATTCAAGACAGCAATCCGGAAGTGCGCGTAAAAGCTATTCATATTATTTCTAAATCCCGGTCGTATTCTCCATATAACGTACTCGTTCAATGCATCGCCGATTCCAACCGCGAAGTCCGATTTGCCGCGATTGAAGCACTTGGAAATCTTAATTATGACAGTACCGCAGGGCGTATGTCCTCCCAGCTCTATTCTGAAACAGACAAAGGTGTAAAGGAATTGATAATCGACACCCTTATCCGGTTTGATACAGGTGCCGGCTTCAGGGGGCTTTCAAAAGTTCTTCTTCAGGACAGTGATGTAATGCTGAAAGTCCGTTCCGCCTATGCCATGGGAGCCATTGAAGACCGGAGAGCAATACCGTATCTTTTCCAGGGACTGCAGGACAATGATACACGGGTTGTTGCAGAAGTATGTAATGCCCTTGGGAATTATGACCGAAGCGATGTTATTGAAAAACTGGTATCTATAATAAACAGCAACCGTTCACATTATACCAGGACATCAGCCCTGTATTCGCTGAAACGCATTAAATCAAAAAGTTCTCTTCTCCCGCTATTTGACAGATATTCACGCGAAAAAGACCCCGTCATGAAATTTAAACTCAAGGAAACCATCAGGTATCTCATTCGGGAGTTCTCATAATTTTTAATGGCATTAATTGTTTACAACTACACGATAATTGCCGGACATACCCGTTTTTATCGTCAAAATTTTATTTGATTTATTTACTTCAATAATCTTCATAGTATTTCAACACATTTCATGACAAGAACAGACACCCGTTTATGAGAATTGCACTTGCACAGATAAATCCGATAATCGCCGACATTCACGGTAACCGTGAAAAAATAATTTTCTCTATAGACAGAGCAAAAAAAAATGCTGCTGACATTGTTGTGTTTCCTGAAATGTCTACAATCGGATATCCTCCCATGGACATCCTTGAGAACAGGAAACTCATCAAGGACAACCTCGAGTCACTTGAATTAATTGCGCGCCACTGCAAAGGAATTGCGGCAATAGTAGGGCATGTTGACTTTGACAACGAGAACCCTCCTCTCCTTCATAATTCCGCTGCCTTTATGGCAAACGGTACAATAATATCCCGTCATCACAAAACACTTCTCCCCACGTATGATGTGTTTGATGAATTACGGTATTTTTCCCCGGCCAAGACACACAATCCGGTCATACATAATGGCCGCCGAATTGGCATCACCATATGTGAGGACATCTGGAATGACCTCGATTGCGAAAATTACCTTTCCCTTGACCGCAGAAGATATATAATCGACCCCGTCAGCAGGTATACATCCCTGGGAGTTGACCTCCTCATCAATATTTCCGCGTCCCCCTACACAAAAGGAAAAAATTCAACGAAGTGGGACATGATATCCGGGATTGCACGGAGGTATTCAATACCAATTATTTACGTCAACCAGGCCGGCGGCAATGACAGCCTCATTTTCGACGGCAACAGCTTCTATATTAACAAACATGGGGATTTCTGCGCAATATCCCGGGGTTTTGAAGAGGACCTCATTATTATTGACGAAGAGGATATCAACCCCCTTCCCTTTCCGGTGGAAAACATTATTGATGATGTGCGGAAAGCCCTTGTTCTCGGAATACGGGACTATGTGGGGAAGTGCGGGTTCAACAGTGTGCTTGTCGGCCTGAGCGGCGGTATCGACTCCGCCCTTACTGCAGCTCTTGCGGTAGAGGCACTCGGCCCCGAACATGTCACCGGCATTACAATGCCTTCTGTATATTCCTCACGTGGAAGTGTCGATGACTCTGTCGCGCTGGCTGAAAATCTCGGCATAACGATTCACACCATTCCCATCATTGATCTTTTTAATCAGTATAAAAATTCCCTTGGTCCCGTGTTTTCAGATCGCCCCGAAGACGTCACGGAGGAGAACATTCAGGCCCGTATTCGCGGTAATCTTCTGATGTCGGTAAGCAATAAATTCGGGAGTCTCCTGCTTACCACCGGCAACAAATCGGAACTTGCAACCGGATACTGTACGCTCTACGGGGATATGTCCGGCGGCCTGGCTGTTATATCCGACTGCCCTAAAACCCTTGTGTATGAACTGTCGCGCCACATAAACAGAGACCGTGAGATAATACCTGTTTCGACGATTGAAAAACCACCTTCAGCGGAACTCCGTGAAAACCAGAAAGATGAAGACAGCCTTCCTCCATATGATATACTTGACGGTATTCTGGAACTTTATATTGAAGCGAAAATGTCTTCTGACGAAATAATCGCCCAGGGATATGATCCAGAAACAGTACTGTTTGTGCTGCGCCTGGTTAACAGGAATGAATATAAACGGATACAGGCGGCAACGGGCCTGAAAGTCACCTCGAAGGCCTTCGGTATAGGTCGCAGAATTCCAATCGCAAACCGTTTTACGCCGTAATCTTAATCAGGGTTCAGTTATTATAATGGAAGAAGCGTTCATTGATCCCAAACCGTTTGGTCTTCATCCACGAACTGTTTTAAAACAAAGCGGAAGCGGCATGTATGCCATTATAAAAAAACGCACATCAAGAATTATTATGAAGGACGGCGAGAAGATTCTCGAGGAAGTACGACGGATAATGCATCATGCTCCGGGAGCAACAGTCCGCATTGAAACGGATGCCCCCGTGTGCAGTAAAACGAAACACTTTCTTCTGGCTCACGGTATTGAAATATTTCCGCTTCAGCCCTGATTTTTTTGCTTCTTCTTTATATACAGCTGCTTTGTAACCACTGCGACAATCTCATTGTTCTCATCAACCACATCCACTGAAAATTCTGGAAACACTGTCCCCTCCCTGTCAGCGTCATTCCGTATTTCGGCATAACGTTCATCCGGGATAAAAAAGTGCGCATGGACCGTTCCCCGGCCCGGCTTTTTGAATACAATTGAAGCACTTTTGTCCCAGACAATATACCCTGGCCCGAGATTTTCCATTAATAAAAAGAAATAGAACGGGTCACACATCGAATACAGGGACCCGCCGTAATGGGTCCTCACATAATTTCTGTTCCAGAACCGAAGTTTCATTCGAATATCAACAGTCTTCACATCTTTTGATATCTTCACCCTGATCCCTGCTCCGAGAAAAGGCGGATAAAGGCTGAACATTTTAAATAAAAGATTTTTCATTTTCATGGAAGGTACCTGTTATACAAAAATTATCCTTTTCATCATATATTCCAGATCATCAGCATACGCGGCATCTCCTGTCATTTTCCACATTGTCAGCGCCCCTTCATATACCTGGAGCATCCTTTTCGCGATTATTGCCTCATCAGCCTGAGATGTCAGATGCCCTTTCACTCTCATCTCATGGATGAAATCCGTCAAAAGTACAAGGATTTCATCCATCACACCCGACAGTATGGTATGGATTTTCACCGATCCGGCATCAGTATCGAAGGCTATATTCGCAATAGGACAACCGAAATACTCATCAGACTGAATGTCCCGTTTCAAAATTTTCACAAACGCAGTAATGAACTCCATGGGAGTAGTGCTGTTGTGTACAACCCTTCTGAACCGTTCCTTTACCATGTTCCCGAATGAATACACCGTTTCAGCCACAAGATCATCTTTTGATTTAAAATGATAATAGAAACTCGCCTTTGCCACACTGGCTTCATCAATTATCTGATTAATTCCTGTGGCGTTAACGCCCTGTCTGTAAAAAAGAGAAACTGCTGTCTTGACAATTCTCTCTTTCGGCCCTGCTTCATCTCTCATTTTTTTCCCTGATATTTTAAAAAATGTAAAAAAACATTGACATAGACAGACATGTCTGTATTGTTATCAAAATTGCAACAAAAAAACAGTTCCATTTTCACTTTTTTTACGGAGACCCTATGAACGAATGGAAAAAAACAGGATGTGTTCTTTGCGCACAGAACTGCGGCCTTGAAGTTCAGATAGAAAACAATACTATCACCAAAGTACGGGGAGACCGCGATAATCCCCGCAGTAAAGGCTATGTATGCCGGAAAGGGCTTAATATCGCATTTCATCAGCACCATGACCAGCGCCTCCAGGTCCCTCTCAAAAGGAAGGGAAATGATTTTGAAGAAATATCATGGGACCAGGCTGCCAATGAAATTGCTGAGAAGCTCAATGCAATTGTAAAGCAATACGGTCCCCGTTCCCTTGCATATATGGGAGGCGGCGGCCAGGGGTGCCATTTCGAGGCGGCCTTCGGTCTCACGCTGCTGCGTTCCCTTGGATCACGGTATCATTATAATGCAATCGCCCAGGAGTTGACCGGCCAGTTCTGGGCCCATGGAAGGGCAACCGGGAAACAGTATAAATTCACGATTCCGGACGAGGAACATGCCGACATGCTTGTGGGAATCGGCTGGAACGGAATGGTAAGCCATCAAATGCCCAGGGCCCCCCTTGTGCTGAAAGAGTTTTCTAAAAATCCTGACAAACTCCTTGTTATTATAGACCCGAGAAAATCTGAAACGGCGCAGGTTGCCGATATCCATCTTGCAATCAGGCCGGGCACTGACGCCCTCCTGACACGCGCCATGATCGCGATTGTTCTCCGCGAAGGGTGGACTGATGATGAATACCTGCAGCAGCATGTCTCCGGTTTTAATGAAATTAAAAACTGGTTTACGGATTTTGATCCTGAGAAAGCCGTTGCATTATGCGGCCTTGAATATGAAACAGTCCGGGAGGTATGCCGGCAGCTTCGTATCAGAAAGGCCTGTTATCACCCCGACCTTGGCGTATATATGAACCGCCACAGCACCCTCACATCATACCTGGAAATTATCCTTTTCACTATCACTGGAAATTTCTGCGTTTCCGGGGGAAATGTGATTCCGGGATACCTGATGCCGATCTGCGGCCATTCTGATGAGCGCAGTGAAAAGACATGGCGCACCGTTGAAACGGATTTTCCCGCCCTCTGCGGGCTCTTCCCTCCCAACGTGCTGCCGGAAGAGATTCTCTCCATGAAAGATGACCGGATCCGCGCGGTACTGTGCAGCCAGTCAAACCCGCTGCGTTCTTTCGCTGACACCACGGCATACGAAGAAGCATTCAGCAGACTTGACCTTCTTGTGGTAAACGAACTGGCGATGACAGAAACCGCCCGGTTAGCCCATTATGTGCTTCCTTCACGATCCGGGTATGAGTCATACGATGCAACATTCTTCGGGTGGACGTTCCCCGAAGTATATTTTCAGTTCCGCCACCCTGTTGTTGAACCAGAAGGCCAGCAGCTTGAAATCAGTGAAATCTTCACCCGTATTGCCGATAAAGCCGGCATCATTCCGGACATACCCGATTCCCTGTTCACCGCTGCAAAAAAGGACACCCTTTCATTCGGGATGGAGCTTATGAATTTCATGAAAGAAAATCCTAAGACCATGCCCCTTGTTCCTTTCATAATTGCCCAAACTCTTGGAAAGGAATTTGGTTCAGTAAACAAGGCATGGCTCTGGGGAATGCTCATGACCGCCCCGAAGGAGTTCAGGAAGAACGCGGAACGTGCCGGTTTCACGAAGGGTCCCCTTATGGGTGAAGAGATCTTTCAGGCAATAATAAATAATCCCGGGGGTTTATGGATCGGAAAAATGGATCCTGATGATAATTTTTCCGCCCTCAGCACGGAAGACAAAAAAGTTAATCTCTATATTCCGGAAATGGAATCCTGGATACAGGAGCTTGACCCCGAAATAGAACAGGCAAACCTCGAAGAAGCTGCCCGTGAGTATCCTTTTATTTTATCCTCCGGCAGGCACACACCGATGGTTGCTAATACCCTTATGCGGAATCCCGACTGGAACAAGGGAAAGCGCGCCTGTACCTGTATAATGAATCCGGCTGATGCCGGAACATATGGTTTTCGCGACGGAGAGATGGTGCGTGTTGTCACTGAAGCCGGTTCTGTGGAAGTGGAGCTTGAAGTGACCGGAGAAACACGGGAGGGTTATGTGATGATACCTCATGGTTTCGGCCTCGACTATAACGATTCCGTCTACGGCGTGAACGCGAACAGGCTCACAAAAAATACCCATCGGGACCGTCTTGCGGCAACGCCGTATCACCGTTACGTCCCATGCCGTGTGGAAGCACTTTAGCGAATGATACAGGAGAATATTTATAATGAATAATAATATACATGTTTCAGGTCATCCATCATCCAGGAAAGATTCATTGATTCTTGCGGTGCTTATCGGCTCACTATGGGGGCTATCGGAAGCGGTTTTGGGTCCGGTTATTCGCCACTACGCAGCGCCGCTCAGGGCAGCGCTTCTCACCGGCACTGGTATGGCCTGGCTTGGAATATTTCTCGCGCTTTCCAGACGTCCAGGTTTCCTGTTTATTACCGCATTGATTACCATGGCAGCAATGCATATATCGGTTCCTGTGCTACAGTGCTCCTTCTTATGCAAAGCAAATTCGTCCCTTGCGGTGATGCTTCATGGCAGCGCCCTTTTTACTGTGATAACAATTACCGGCACACAATTCTGGAATAGAACTGCATTGCAGGCACTTGCCGGCTTCGGGGCGCCATTACTTTCGGGGACCCTGTTTTTTTATTCGGGAATGCGTCTTGCGCCATGCGCGTATCTGCTTTCCTACAACCATGGGAGCGGGTTATCGTCGTTTTTTATGCATGAAATACTTCTGTGGTCACTTTTCTCAATGCTGCTGCTTCCGGCAGGGTTTGCTGCGGGTAATGTCTGCCGGAGCACCTTTGTATCGTTCCGTCAGAAGAAACCGGCACTGTGTGTTTCAGGTTCCCTTGCGGCAGTTTTTCTGTGCTGGGTTGCTCTGGTGTTCATTGCGGTTTCCGGGTCATAATATCGACCCGTACTACACTGATATAATGAATTCTGTAGATTACTACGGATGTCTCCGGCACAACCATTTAAGGAGTACAAAACATGAAGATAGGAACATTCAGTTTCGAAGAATACATTGAAAAGGTTATCTCTTTTCACGGATCAGTGGCGCCGGGAATGATTGCCGGGGGCTTTATGGTTGATCTCGCCCGAACCAACCTCCCTCCCGGGGAGTTCTTTGATGTCATTTGCGAAGCATCTCACTGCCTTCCGGACGCTGTCCAGATCCTTACTCCTTGCACTATCGGGAACGGATGGCTGAAGATTGTTCCCACGGGGAGGTTTGCTGTCATCTTTTTTGAAAAACATACCGGGGCCGGGACCAGGGTTTTTATGGACCCGGAGAAGCTTGAAAAATGGAGTGAAATTAAATCGTGGTTTTTCCGGATCATCCCGAAACACCAGCAGGATTCCGCACTCCTTGTATCCCAACTGCAGGAAGCCGGGAATTCTATTTACAGCATTGAACAGGTAACGGTGAAAGAACGCTTTATAACAAAAATCGTAAAAGAAACACCGGCTATAATACTGTGCCCTTCATGCGGTGAGGCATATCCGGAAAATTTTGGCGTCCCCTGTCCTGCCTGTGCGGGCAACGGACCCTGTGAGTAGTGTCATGTACCGGTAACCTCAAACCCCATGAGAATAATATCATCGTCAGGAGGTATTGATCCTCTGAATGTATCCAGCTCCTTAATTACCGT
>DAOSYC010000001.1:29668-95105 GCA_035380905.1 Spirochaetota bacterium
CCGTTAGAAAAGGTAAAGGTCATGAGCTCTTTATCCGGATCATACTGAAACAGGCTGTATATTGCCGTAATAAAAAAAGACGGCATTTCATCAATTAATATTTTATTCAATTCTGTAATATATTGTGCAGGCTGCTGGGAATATTTTTTTGAAATCCTGTCAGTTGCAGACTTGATAAGGGACAGGAACAACGCGGCACTGACTCCATGGCCGGCAACATCACCGATAAACACTGAGAGCGTATTTTTATTCAGGGAATCCATTGAAAAAAAATCCCCCCCCACACTGTCCAGCGGGTAATATCTGTAATCATATATAAGGTTGCTGATTTTCGGTTTTTTCTTTGGAAGGAATGACCGCTGAATAAGCTGTGCCAGCTTAAGGTCCTTTTCCACTTTTTCGTTTCTTATACGGAGCATTTTTTCATTTCTTACCAGTGATTCTTCATATTCCTTCCTTTCAGTAATGTCCTGCAGAAATCCATGGAGACGGCGGATTTCACCATGCTCATCAAGCTGTACCGCGCAGGTATTGGACACCCACCGCATTGTGCCGTCCTTACGGAAAATGCGATGTTCTATTGAGACCGTTGTTTTATTTTTGAAAATATGGTTGATAAAACTGGTCACATGGTCTTTATCTTTGTCATGAATCATTGAAAACCACAGCTCACGGTCAGTTCCCAGTTCCTCCTCTGTATAGCCTGTTACTTCCAGACATTTCGGACTGTGATATGTCGATACCGCAATGCCATTCTCATAGGTTGCGCTGTAAATATATTCATTGATATTCTGGACTACTGTTCTGAACCGCTCTTCACTCTGACGTAATGCTTCCTCCTCCTGCTTTTTTTGGGTTATATCACGGCTGATTGCAACGTAATGCGATATAATACCTTCAGTGTTTTTTATGGGCGATATTGAAGTACTTTCCCAGTACAGGTCACCGTTCTGCTTTCTGTTTTGGAATTCTCCGCTCCACTCTTTTTTCATCGCAATACATTCAGTCATTTTTTTGAACAATTCATTTTCAAAGCCATTACTGCAGTATTCATAAAGGCTTTCCGCTATAATATCATTCTTCCTGTATCCGGTTGTTTTCGTGAATTGCGAGTTAACATAATCGATTACACCTGACACGTCAATAATTACAATCGAAGCGGGAATCTGTTCTATTGTAAAAAGAAGTCTCCGTATCTGCTCCTTCTGCTTTTTTGTTTTTATTGCATACTGCACTACCCTGTCAACAATGCGGAATTCAAGTTCCATCCGGGTGATAATATCATCGGCACCTTCATCAATTACCTGTTTCACAGCGGAATCATTTCGACTTTCGGCAAGTATCACAATTGGTATTTCCGGCATTGAATGGTGAAGAATACGATATACATCAACGAGAGATGCCGAGTGATCGCTCTGTGTTATAATTACTGTGTCATAATGATTTTCGGACAACTGATCAAGGGCATCAGGAAGATTATTGAAGTGAGTAAGTGAGTATTTTTTTTCAGGATATTTGTTGAAGACTTTTTCAAGGGCCTCAACGTCCTCATTCCCAGCATAAAGTGACATCACCGTTGTGGCACTCATAGCCTTTCGCATCTCCTGAAAATATTATTGGAAGAGCATTGTGTATTATTTTAATCTAACAACAATATATATGTGCCGTTACAGAAAGTCAACCCTGTACATCAATGTATTAATGAACAGATTTGCCGGGCTTTGCATCATGATTACAATAAAATTACATTGACTTTTCTTTTTGTCATTTATGTCAATGTGAGTACTGTATTTCATTTACGAACATACAAGGAATACCACCATAAGGCTTTATATGAAAAAAATACTTTTTATTCAACTCCCACTCCCTGACCACAGCTTTTCATATATACATGGAAATGTTGAATATGCCCCCGGTGCAATTGCATCATTTCTGCGTTCGGGTAACATGACCGGCAGTGCTGCAGAAACTGAATATCTCCCCTCAGTGATATCGAACTTTGGTTCAAATAATACGATCATTTCATATATAAAAAATATAAAGCCTGATATTATTGCATTTACATCATATCTCTGGAATATAGAACGCAATCTCATCATTGCCAAAAGGATAAAGGAAATACACCCTGAAACACAAATAATCATCGGAGGGCCGGAAATTCACCGAACATCATGGGCCCTTTCCTCTCCTCATGAATATGTTGATCACTTTGTCATGGGTGAAGGAGAATGGTTTTTCCCTGCGTACCTTCGTGGTTCAGGCTTTGATGAAGCACAAATACTTCTAAACGGCAACAGCTACATACAGCAGCCTGAAACCGAACTGGTGTCTCCCAGCTGTATCGCAGAACCCTTTACAATGAATATGCTCAATACGATGGCTGACGGCAGTATATTTGTCGAACTCACCCGGGGATGCCCCTACCGGTGCAGTTACTGCTTCTATTCAAAAAATGCCTCCAGAGTACGGGAAATGCCTTTTGACATTCTCCTTCAAGCAATTTCCATGAGTGACCGGCGTACTATTTCTGAAATATACATTCTCTCACCAACCTTCGACAGGTCCCCTGACTTTATTGATAACCTCAAAAAGCTCGCTGACCTGAACCATGGAATTCGTCTCCACACCGAAGTCCGTGCGGAACATATTGATGCCACGACTGCATCACTTATGAAACAAGCCGGATTCACCAGCCTTGAAATAGGACTTCAGACACTTACGCCGGGGGCCCTCACCGCAGTGAGGCGAAACTCTAATCCAGAGAAAGAACTTGCGGGAATTAAGGCATTGCAGAATGCCGGCATTGATTTGAAAATCGGCATAATACCGGGACTTCCCGGTGACTCACCGGAACAATTCATTCAAACAGTTGACCGTCTTGTGGCGGAAGGCCTCGGGGAGTGCATTGAATTTTATCCACTGATGGTGCTTCCGGGTACCAGGATACGGGAACAGGCCGAGAAAGAAGGTGCCGTGTTTCAGGGACTCCCCCCCTACTATCTCATTGACGGGTGGGGTTTTGACTACGACACCCTCTGCGGCATATCCGCCTATGTTGATGACCGTTCTGGAGCAGCATCATCTTTCAATTCACTTCCGGATTTTACATGTATCTCTTCCGGAGTGTTTACAGGGAGCATTATGTTTGATGGCGATGTGTATGAAAACTGGAACGGCACGCGATATGCTGACTCGGTTGATACAAATGTATTTACTTTTTTTATTTCTCTCAGAAACCCCGCTGCCATGAACGCAGGTCTTCCATTACTCTTTGAAAAACTCCCTGAAACTGATCAGCTCTACAACATTGTTTTTTACTCTAATCAATTATTGTCTGAAAATCCCCTGCATACATTTACTGGATTGTACCAGAAAGACTCTCTTCACAGCAGAATACATATCTTCGAGGACTGGAACTCCAGCCTTCATCATCGATGGTTTCAGGTATTCGATACTGTTGAACTATACTGGAAAGCGCTTGATACATATACACTGATAACACCTGTTCTCCGTATCAACGAAGAAAACCGCAGCAGGATAGAACAGGGACATTCTGTTCCGGAAAAAATACTTGTGGGAAAAGAAATGTTCAGTTCAGCCGCAAATTTTCTAATTGAAGAATATGGTGATGCGCTTGAAGATATCGCATTCGAGTTACAAGAGGAACAGAGGGCTTTTTTTACTGAGACCGGAAATGATTATATTGAACCTGCAGAATTCCGTGTAATACAGGCATGAATCAGGAAACTTCTTTTACGTAGAACCATCACGGTTCGCCATATTTTCAAGAAACCGGCCGGATGCGAAGGAAATTCCGAGATCTTTAACAACGTGAAACTCTTCCTCGGATAAAATATTATCAGCCATAACAGATGTTCCGAGTTGATCCGCAAATATTTTCACTCCGTTCACAATCTTAATTCTTTCCCTGAACAGATGAATATTCCGCATGCAGTGTTCTGAAAAACTCAGCAGCCGAAGATCAGCCATTGAGATAATATTCAGGATATCATTCCCGATAAAACAGTTGCTTAAACCAAGTGAAATGTTCCCCGGCAACGTGCCGCTTTGACCGCATACAGCATGAACTGCGTGGTCGCACCATTTTTCATTTATCATGATAACAAGTTCCCTGTCGGGGAAAAACCTTGCCCCATGATCAATACATACTTCAAACGGAACATTCCGGATCATCGGCAGCAATACGGGAATATCACTGTTTCCGCTGCATATTTCTGCCATGCATTCGAGAAACCGCTGCAGGGACTTTTCATCCTTCACCGTCTCATGGACAGCTATATCAAGAATGGAAGACTCATATGTTCCATCCTGTATGCTGACAAACTGAAAGGCCTTTTCCAGTGTTTTTAGATCATAGCAGAAATGCCGTGAAAACACTTTTTTGATATCACTGTTGTTTCCTGTCAGGACAGAACGGCATATATCCAACGCATCAACTGCATCAGATATCATAGATCTGCACTGCAGAGATTCCTCTCTTATTCTTTTTAATTCAGAGATAAGGTCCCTGGGTGATTCTTTTTCATAGTATACTACATCACTGGAAAAGCGAATATTGTAATAATTACCTGACATTGAAATTTCAATTTCCCCGGCAATTTCTTTACAAAGTTCATGAAACTTATCCACATTAAATGAAAAATCAACGAAACTCGGGAATAGTATAAAAAAGTCATATTCATAGAGATCTGCGAGGCATAAATACGTATCTGAAGGGAAGTGGTTCTCACAGGATGCCATAATGATTCTTGAAATATTTTCCATATCATAATGGTAATTCTTTATTCCCCGCACAGTGCTGATATTTTTTTTCGATGACAATGAAATGCTCATTGTCCCTATACTTTTTATTTCAAAATCAAGGTTTGTGATTTCTTCAAGAACAGCAGGAAGATAGCCGGCCCCTGTTACCAGGTCATGGCCGTTCGCATCAATATACACTTCTTTTCGTGTCTTCAGGTATTCCCAGAACCTGTCATTCCTCGCCATGACGGAACTGTACACCAGTGTCCGGTCCCTTCCCTCCTCCTTTGCAGCATAGAGTGCATGATCCGCCCTTGAAAGAAGGTGCGATAAATTATTACCCATTACCGGGTATTCCGCGATTCCGGCGCTGAAGGAAACCCGGAAAAGTTCCCTGTTCCCTGTTTTAAAATCAATCCCCTTCAGTTCATCACGTATTGTATCAATTTTTATTCTTGCCTCCGCAGCAGAAAGCCCGGGGAAAAGCATTACAAATTCTTCACCCCCGAAACGTGCCGGGAAAAAACGTTCCGTGCTGTGCCGTTTTAAAACATCCCCGAGAGTCATGAGAACATTATCACCCATCTGGTGGCCATACTGATCATTCACCCGTTTGAAATGATCAATGTCTATTAGAGCCAGTGAGATAATACCTTTTTCTGATTCATAAATTTCATTATTAAACCGTTTCAGGAATTCCCGCCTGTTATACAGACGGGTGAGCTCGTCTGTCACTGAAAGGTGATAAAATTCATTGAGTTGTTTCAGCTTTGATTGCGTAAGGGCTTTCAGTTCCTCGGGAACCACCGGTTTCACCAGGTACGCATCCGCACCGCCCTGATACGCTTCAATCCTGTCAAAGGTATCATGTGATTCAGAAAGAAAGATGAACGGGATAAGCCTGGTTTTTATCCCGGTCCTTATTTTTCTCAACAGGTCCAGACCGTCAATCTCAGGCAGCTCAAGGTCGGAAATAATTAAATTCGGCAGCTTGTAGGTAATATTACTGAGGGCCTCAACCACACTTTTTGCTGTTATATAATTATATTCACTCCCTGACAGGACATTAATAATATGATTAATATCCTGTTCATCCGGCGTAACGATAAGAACTGTATTTGAGAAGGAATCTTTCATCATTTCCAAATGACATTGATTTCATTATTCAATTCATCGAGGGCACGGACAGCTGCGTCATCAAAACGCATGTCAGTATATTTTTTATAAGCAAAATTAATGGCGCTGGAGGAATTGATTCTGTGAATCCCCGGGTCCCCGAATCGTTTCAGAATTGTCACCACATCTTCGACACTGCCCCCCTGTTTCCCCACTCCGGGGATCAGCAGCGGCACCTCTTTGCCGGATTCACTGAAAATCCCGGAGATTTTTTCAAGTTCTTCGGGGTACGTTGCACCAACCACAGCACCCATACCTCCACGGTACCATTCAATAATTTTCTTTGAAACATGTAGAAACAGGGGCATTTCACCGCAGGTAACATCCTGTATTTCCCCTGAACTTTTATTGGATGTTTTATTGAGGATATAATATCCTTTATCGGGATATCCTTCCGTGTAGGGGGCAATGGAATCATATCCAAGATACGGAGACAGGGTAACGGCATCTGCGTCAAAAAAATCAAATGCCTCCCGTGCATAGGCCTCCGCAGTCTTTCCGATATCGCCCCGCTTCACATCAAGAATAACCGGGAACCCTTCTTTTTTATAGAGGGATATTACATTGCAGAGGGCTTCGATACCCTCGAGACCATACTGCGCGTAAAATGCGTAATTTGGTTTCACTGCGGATGGATATATCTTTTTCTGCAGTATTTTGTCGAGAATCGCTTCATAAAATGCTTCAATGATTTTACCCGGAGTCCCAAGATCAAGGGGGATGTCCTCCAGAACCGGATCAAGACCGAGACATACGATGCTGTTAAATTTTTCTGATGATGATTTTAAAAATTCGAGATAGTCCATTTGTATTGCCATAATCCTTTTATTATTGTTTTAAAGATGAAAGAAATGAAGTATATAGTTCAACACTCTCTTTGTCGAAAAGAACAAAATACACATCAATAGTAAAATTTTCATTCTTCATATAATCCAGCACTGTGGTGACCGCAACTTCACAGGCCTCCCCTTTCGGGTATCCGTATATTCCGGTTGAAATTGCGGGGAATGAAATTGATGTAAGTGAGTTATCCTTTGCAAGGGACATCGAGTTATAATAGGAATTCCGGAGAATCTCCCGTTCCCCTTTATGACCCCCTTTATATACAGGTCCCGGTGTGTGGATGACATGCCGCGCTTTTAGATTGTGACCTGCGGTTATTCTGGCCTCGCCATGTAAACATCCTCCCAGCGTCCGGCACTCCTGCAGCAGTCCCGGGCCTGCAGCGCGGTGAATAGCGCCGTCAACACCGCCGCCCCCGAGAAGACTCGGATTTGCGGCATTGACAATAGCATCAACATCCTCACTGGTGATGTCTCCCTGCTTTATTACTATCCGGTCAATCAACGCTGCTGGATATTTCATTGGTATTTCTCCAGAAAATATTCACACCACATTGTAACTACTTTGCGTCCGGTTACAGCTGCCGTATTTATCATACTCAATAATTATCCACTGAACCGGATGATGATAACATGATACAGAAAGATGATAAAAGCAACTTATTTTTATATATACGAAAATGCTGCATCATAGTATTACAGCACAAGGCCCGGAACAATTTTATTATTCCGGGCCTTGTGTGTGTACTTTAGTATATAACAATCAATACGGTGCAGCATTAAAAAATATTTCTATATCGTACAGCAATCCTGATTATTCGAAATCCGCCGGAGGAATAACATCCTTCCCTGTTTTTTTCTGCGCATCAAGAAGCCGCTGACGGAGGCGGTTCAGGTTGTCAAAAAACTCCTGCGGAACCTCATCCTCCTCCTTGTATATTTTTTCTATCCTTTCAAGCTTTTCAAGGAAACTCTTCACGCGGATAGAGAACTGAGTGGTATACTCCGCCATGGTATACTCGCGGTCAAATATATCCTTAAAAAGATCTTTAATGTCACTGTATTTCGGGATTAACCCGATTGGCGTCTCAATAGCATCATACTCGTTGTGGATACGCCCTTCCATCCACATGACCCATACTTTCTTGTCCACTTTTTCGTTCAGAAACTTTCCGTTTTCTTTGAGAAAGTAATTCGTTGAAAACACAAGGGGAGTCTTTTTCAGCTTCCTTCCAAACTCAAGGTGGTTCTTAATATATCGTCCCAGGGGCACCACAAGAAAGTCAAGATTCGCCATGGGGCTGAAATTCCTCACGCCGCTTTTCCCGATGGTCGCGGCAGTTGTTTCAGACTCCAGACTTGCGCCGATAAACACCCCATGCCCCCAGTCCAGACTCTGGAACACCGGTACGGAGGTATCGGAATCACGGCCGCCGTAAATGACGCCGCTGAACTGCACGCCGTCGGGGTCGTCCAGTTTCGGATCAACATTTTCAAGCTCACTGAGGCGGATGGTATACCGTGCGTTTTTATGTGCAGGCAGTATCTCCTTGCCGTCCTTGTCAGTATTTCCTTTTTTCCATTCACCGGAAAAGTTATACCCCTCATCGGGAATATCACTCCCCATTCCGAGCCAGTAGGGTTTACCGTCATTAATAAGGATATTGGAAAAAATCAGCTCCCGCGGTGACGCGAGGACATCAAAGATAAGGGGATCGTCCACAGGGTTTACATCTTCAATGATGCCGAAAATGCCCTGTTCAATATTGACCGCATAGGCCATCCCGTCATCTCCCATACGCAGGTAGGCAATATCGTCCCCCACAATTGTCTGTCCGGGAATCATTGCCGTGGAGGTCTTGCCGCATGCGCTGGGGAAGGCGCCGGTAAAATACGTGATCCTGTTCTTGCCCTTCGGTTTGGCCCCCATGATAAACATATGTTCAGTAAGCCAGTCCTCTTTGTTCGCCTTGCTGATAGCGAGACGCAACGCAAGCTTCTTTAATCCAAGGCTGTTCCCTGCGTACTGATTGTTCATTGTGAATACACGGTTTTCTTTCAGGTCGATATACACCCTTCTCTTATCAACATTTTTGCTGTTGCCCCGTTCGTCAAGCTCACCAGCTGAATGGATGAAATAAAAGAAATCCTCTGACCCTTTAAGGGTCTTGAAAAACTCATATCCCGTACGATAGAGAAGGTCTTCACTGTGCGCAACATAGGAGGAGTCCGTTATCTGCAGCGCGGCAATTGAGAATTTCGAATGTAACGGGCCCAGGCAGAAAAACCGTACCAGGGCCTCCTTCCCTTTCATTACACCATCCATGATACCGTACACTTCTTCCAGAGCCTCTTCCCTCGGTTTGGTATTAATAACCTTGCTCATTTTCATATCAGGGGTTACCAGGACACTTGTGTTTGCCTTGTCCCTGGCCTGGTCAGAATATCCGTCATAATGGACAGTATGCCCCTTCATTGACAATGCACGCTCCTCTCCGGTCTCAAGAGCCAGCTGACGGACATAATTAATATCATCTTTGCTGTCGGTAATGACCGTCACCTTTGACGGTTTGCAGAGCGTAACATACTCTTCAACTATTTTCATAACATGGGCATTATTGAGAGCCTCAAGTTTTTTAAGGTTCGCTTCATCCAGTACATTTCGATCAATGTTCACAGTGGTCCTCCCTTCATTTCAATATGTTTCATCAATAATTTAATTTTAAGAACTATGGCAATCTGATTTAAGACGTGAGCGGAAAAAGCCGGGAAATCCCTGACTTGTATCAGGCTGTACTATACAACAATACCGTCGGATATTCGTCAAATCAAAATTGGCTTTTAAAACAACCGGCAGGGTTTTGAATATTTTAGACATGTTTCAGGAGGGCAGCTGCGTATCCTCCTGTGCGGTTAAAATGAAAGATTTATTTAGAAGTGTTTTCTCGGGCAGCTGAGAATATATATATCACCGTCATGATGGCTGAAGCCGACTCCTCTTCTCGACTTTTCTCCCCAGTACCGGCACACCACCGTATCACCGGCAAATCCTTTAAAATGATAGCAGCGTTTGCACTGATCCAGTTTCATTGCAGTTCCTCCATGGCAGGTATATCATCTCTATCGACAAAATCAGGTATCCCCTTAATCGAAGGATGTAGAAAAATTATACCTGCCGGAAAAACATTATCACAGAATTAAAGAAGTGCTGTACTGAAATACCGTTCAGCGCGGTCAGGCAGTATTGTCACCACACGGTTCCTGCCGTTATCCAGATGGAGCGCCGCAAACACATTCGCTCCTGAGGATGTCCCCACAAGAAGCCCTTCCTCTCTTGAAAGCCTGCGTGTCACCTCAATTGCCTCATCGTCGGAAACAGTCAGGACGCCGTCAACCATGCTCACGTCAAGGACATCAGGTATAAACCCGTCTCCTATTCCCTGGATCTGATGCAGTCCCGGCTCTCCGCCCAAAAGCGCAGCGCTGTTTTTCGGCTCAACAGCATATACTTTTACTGAAGGATTTTTCTCTTTCAGGAACTTTCCTATTCCCTGCAGGGTCCCTCCGCTTCCCACGCCGGCGACGAACACATCGATATCTCCGTTCATATCGTTCCATATTTCCGGCGCTGTCTGTGAGTAATGGATATGGGGGTTGTGGGGATTCACAAACTGGTTCGCGATAAAAAATTTTTCAGGATCGGAGGATGTAATGGACCGCAGCCTGTCAAGGCACCCGTTCAGGCTCTCCCCTGCGGGAGTCAGTTCAATATCACCCCCGAATGCGTGAATTATTTTTTTTCTCTCTTCACTCATATTTTCCGGCATAATACAGATGACCCGGTACCCCTTCTGCACGCCCACAAGGGTAAGGCCGATACCGGTGTTTCCTGAAGTGGCTTCGATAATTGTCATCCCCGGCTTCAGGGTACCCTCTTCTTCCGCCTTCTCGATTATATTTACAGCAACCCGGTCCTTCACACTCCCGCCGGGATTGAGGAATTCAGCTTTCGCAAAAACCTTTCCGGACGACAGTTTTCCAAGTTTGATCATCGGGGTGTTCCCGACGCTTTCAAGAATTGATGATATCAGCATTTCTGTTCTCCGTAGAATAAATCATGAAACGATACAGTACCGTCACTTGAAAAAGTCAAGGTAAAAAAGCCAATACCTGTTGGCGGCTTCTCTAACTTCCAGGATGAATTGCGGGAAACAAAGCGGCCTCAGTTACATACTACCCTGTGCATTCCCGGCGGAGCCGTATCACGAATGGTTCTCAAGTAATTCGCCGAATATCCCGAGTTGGTAATATCCGGTTTTTTTAAGTGCCCCGTATACACTGGTTCTCCATGTACAAATGGACGCTCCAATACTGTTTCCGTCCCCGGGGATTACGATTACAATATATATAAATTTGTATATGCTTATTGCTATCTGCGTTATCACGAAGCACTGTAAGGAATAATTGAATTGTTGCTGATTAAATGGTACACTATTGATTGCCCGCATTTTTTATTTGAATTCTTACGGGTCATGTACTGCTATTGCATATACCGCATGACACAGATCATGCACCGCTCCGGCGACATCATACCGCAGCGTATTTTATTCAGGAACACGGACACGACATGAGACGGGAATATGACGTAATAGTAATCGGCGCAGGACATGCCGGCGCTGAAGCAGCACTTGCCGCCGCGAGGATGGGACACCCCACACTGATGCTTACCGGCAACCTTGATACAATATGCCAGATGAGCTGCAACCCCGCAATTGGCGGCCTTGCCAAGGGACATCTCGTAAGGGAGATTGACGCCATGGGAGGCGAGATGGGAAAAACCATCGACGCCACTGGCATCCATTTCAAGATGCTTAACATGAGCAAGGGACCCGCGGTCTGGGCCCCCAGGGCGCAGGCGGACAAGAAGGCATACCAGTTCCGGATGAAGGAGGTCATGGAGAAACAGAAAAACCTCACTATCATTCAGGACATTGCGGCATCCCTCATTTCGGAACACAATACAATGCAGGGTGTTATTACGGTACGTCAGCAGGAGCATCGGGCAAAGGCTGTTATCCTCTGCACCGGGACCTTCCTCAAGGGACTTATTCACATCGGGGAATACAACGAACGCTGCGGAAGGCTCGGCGACTTTTCCGCGGAACATCTCTCAGATTCACTCCGCACCCTGGGTTTCCCGGTACTCCGTCTCAAGACCGGCACACCCCAGCGGGTCAACGGCGACACGATTGACTTTTCCCGGTGCGAGATTCAGCATCCCGACGAGACCCCGCATCCTTTTTCCTATACCACGGAACGCATCGACCGCCCCCAGATACCCTGCTGGATAACTTACACCTCCGCGGAGACACATGAAATTATCAACAGGAACATCCACCGCTCTCCGCTGTACGGGGGGAAGATAAAAGGGACCGGCCCGCGATACTGTCCGTCAATAGAGGACAAGGTGGTGCGTTTCTCGGACAAGCCCCGCCACCAGCTTTTTCTGGAACCGGAGGGCCTTGAAACCAACGAATACTATATCAACGGGTTTTCGAGCTCCCTCCCGGAGGACGTGCAGCTTGAGATGGTACGGACCATACGCGGCCTTGAGAACGTGGAGGTAATGCGGCCAGCCTATGCCGTAGAATACGACTTTGTGCCCCCCACGGAACTGAAAGCAACACTTGAAACCAAACGCATTGAAGGCCTTTACCATGCCGGCCAGATAAACGGCACCTCGGGATACGAGGAGGCCGCTGCCCAGGGATTTATTGCGGCGGTGAACGCGGTACGGAAAATCAGGGGCGACGAACCGCTGATAATAACCCGCTCCGAGGCATACACGGGGGTCCTCATTGACGACCTTATAACAAAAGGCGCAGAGGAACCCTACCGCCTGTTTACGTCCCGGGCGGAACACCGCCTCCTCCTCCGCCAGGACAACGCGGACCAGCGCCTTATGAAATACGGGCACGAACTTGGACTTATTCCCGATGACCGCATGGAAGCAATGAAGGAGAAATACAGCCGTGCGGATGCGCTCATTGATTCATTTTCAAAGACAATGATCACCGTGGACGAAGCCCTCGCCTCTATCATTGAACAACGCGGTTCCACGGCACGTCCCGGCGAGAAGCTCCCCGCGAGCAAGCTCCTGAAACGGCCGGAAATTAAAATTGCCGACCTGACCCCCTACTTCAGCGGTGAAATTGCCGGGGACATTGCCCCGGTCGTTGAAATGGTAATCAAATATGAAGGATACATCAAAAAGGACATGGACCGGATCAAAAAGTTTGAAAAGATCGAAACCATGAAAATCCCGGATGACCTTAACTATAGCGAAATAAAAGGGCTCAAGAATGAAGCCCGCGAGAAACTGGCACGCATCAGGCCCCAGACCGCAGGTCAGGCCATGAGAATATCCGGGGTCGACCCTTCCGATATCTCAATACTGATCGTCCATCTCGAATCAATCCTAAGGAAGAAGAGGTAGTTTCCACGTGGAACACACAACACTAACAGCACTTGCCGGAGACAGAGGACTGTCTCTGGATATTGGAAATGCGGATAAACTTATCCGGTACGGAACAATGATCCATGCATCAAACTCCCTGTTTAACCTCACGGGAATGAAATCCCCCGAGGACATCATCACGACACTGCTCCTGGAAAGCATAACCCCCCTATGCGACATAAATGTTCCACGTGGAACATCTGTTGCCGACATCGGGACCGGCTCGGGGATCCCCGGCATTCCCCTTGCGATCATGTTCAGCGGGCTCTATTTTACTTTATTTGACTCAAACGGAAAGAAGTGCAGATTTATTAACGAAGCAGCACAGTCTCTCGGCCTCGGTAACGTTACTGTCGTTGAGGGCCGCGCGGAAGAGCTGCTGCAGAAACCGGAATACCGGGAGCGTTTCGGGCTGTCTGTTTCCCGGGCCCTTGCCCACCCATACGCCGCTGCCGAACTTTGTATTCCCGCAGTACGGCCCGGGGGGTTGATATATATCTACTCTCATCTTACAACCCTGGACCTTCCGGTGGAAATAACGGGCCACATACAGGAGCTCGGCGCATCTCCGGTACCTTTTGATTCATATTTCAGTTATGGAATCAACCCCGGCGGTATTCTCATGAAAAAGACGACGGCAACCCCTTCCCGCTTTCCGCGGCGCTTTGCGGCAATCAAAAGAGACGCCGGGAAGATAATAGTGGAGGCGTCTCCGGCTGAAGTATAAAGCGTATTACACAAAGTACCTTTGCCGGCCCGCCGGGATTTACCAAATCCCGGCGGGCCCATGCCCTAACCACCGCACTAAAATTACACCACATTCTGTATTTCCCCTCAGCCCGGTCGATGTGTTGCAACAGCAGGTAGTACACGATAACGGTGCACAGCACATTGATACAGCATCCTCCATCACCTCTACATCATCCGGAAATACCAGATGCGTGTCCTGCCGCCCGCTACTATGTTGACCCGAACTTTAAAAGATATTTCCCCCAAGGAGACAACCCGAAACACGCGCATTCCATAACATCCGCTATGTTTATGGTGCCCCCGCAATACTTTCGTTTTGAAAATCCTTTTCTCTGTTCACATCATTATTGCATCTCCGATAATCACCCGCCTCCCGTACACGGGCACCATCGCTTCTGGTACATCTGCAATCATAATGATTACAGGTTGTATTTATGTTTCCCTTCGATTATCCCGTGAAATGATACCATAGAAAAGGAAGTTGCTTCTTTCTATTTTCAATACTCTGCACACTGCTATAACGAATTTACCTGAAACAACAGTTACACATGATTGGCATGATTACCCAAACAGCAATCTCATGAATCCTGTATTCAGAGTATCCCTGTGTCTCCGGCTTCCCTCTGTAGAGATTTTTTTATTACATGTATCTTACGGAAGAAGGGAATGCGCCATTATACGTTTCAATATTTCCAGCATATCTCTTGTTTACTTAAAGCTCTTTCCAAAATATAAAACGATTCACCCCGGCATCGCGCCAACCCTTCCCGTTGCAGTTCATTATATAGAATACATGAGCGATACATCATCACGACTGACCCCACCATGACATGCATCTTCATCAGCATATCATCATCGACCTTCACCCCATCCTGGCTTCCCGGTTCACTGTATAGATGCGTCTCAAATAATACATAAATACAGTTGCATCACAGGTATTGCATGAAGGGATGTCCGGCATTATAAGCCAATTGCCCCGCCCCTGCTCTTCCGCTCCCTGTATACACTTGACATCCTCCTGCATCCATAGTATCGATTATTATATTGATTGTCACTTTCCCTGTAATGGAGTCATAGTATGAAAGTCCTTATACGCGGGGGCAGCATTGCCGCAGGGGTCCTGGCCGGTGTGTGTTATTCGCATTTACTGAAAGAAGCTTTTTCTGAGTCCGGGATTGAGATAATAAACCACTCCCGTGAGAAAGACTCCTCCTTCGAGGGAGTATGGAGCTTTTACGATGACATTGATCCCGTAAAGCCGGATATCCTGATACTCCACTTCGGCCTTGATGACATGTACAGACCGGTGTACCGGTCCGAGTTCAAGGAAAACCTCGTTCAGATTGTACGCCTTGCGCGGCAGCGGTGTAATCCGGAGATTGCCCTCCTCACCTCTCAGCCTTTCGAGGACAACGGAGAAATGGACACCGCACAGATATATTACCGCACCATCCGTGAAGTGGCTCTTGATCTGCAATGCACATATGTTCCAGTACATCTTCTCTGGGCGGGCTATCTTTCAGAAACCGGACAACGCCACCGGGACCTGGTCAATACCGATTATCGCTATCCCAATGATGCAGGGCACCGGCTCTTTTTCGATATCCTTTACGAAAGAATAGTATCAAAGATACAGGGAGCCCAACGGGAAGAATAATTTTTCTGCAGTGATTTTTTTTTGTTTGCATCATCATTGTTGATTTAATTAAGTATTGGAAACAACAGCATAATAAATCCAGCGCCCTGTGGAAACAGGGCATGTAAAATTAAAGGGAAGGAATATGAGCGTAATAATCAAAGACATCCAGAAAAATTCAAAAGAGATAATACGTGTCGAAGTTTCTGAATTCAAGGGAAGGGAGCTGATCAATCTCCGCATATGGTTTCAGGCAATCGATCCGGGCGGTGACTATGTGTACAAACCCTCACAAAAAGGAGTGACGCTCAACGTGTCCCAATTCGAGGAGCTGAAGGACGCTGTTGAAAAAATAGGCAACTACCTGAAGGACAAGGAAGCCGGGCTTGTAGTATCAGAAGACTCCGGAGAAACACCGGAAGAATAAATATCGTAATGACATTTTTATCGTCCTTGTATCTCATGAAAAGCGCACCACGTGGTGCGCTTTTCTTTTTCCATTATCATACGATACAGCAGGCGAATCAATATCATCCCGGTAAAATTTACAATATATCTTGAAAAAATGATTCTCTTTCTCAACGAATATTATTACAGTATCCCGGTCATTATAGTATACGAATTATTATATTTTTCAGGAGGCACCATGAGAGAAATCCGCGCAAAACTTATGACCATCAACAGGGAGCACCATGACCCGGAGATCCTTCAACTTCTTGACTTGATCGCCTGGAAGCTTGAGGAATACGAAAACAGAATCATCAATCTTGACAGGGTAATGCGTGACATTCTCACAGACAGAAGACCGTCGATGTAAAAAAAAATGCTTGACACCATACGCATTATTGCTAATCATATGTATATATTTCAATCCGGGGGAATCGGCAATGGCAAAGGAACTTACACTGAAGCAGGAAGCAATATTTAATTTTATCAAGGACACAATCAGTGAGTCCGGATATCCTCCGACAGTGAGGGAAATCGGTGAGAACTTTCAAATAACGGTGAAAGGCGCATACGATCACCTCAAGGCGATAGAAAAAAAAGGCTTCATTAAATGCACGCAAAACAAGTCCCGAGCCATTGAACTTCTTGTTGACCGTGAAGTACAGATACCCTCTGATACAGTATTGATTCCTCTCGTGGGAAGAATTGCAGCCGGCGCCCCCCTCCTCGCTGAGGAATGTATTGATGAATACCTCAGCTTCCCGAAAGCAATGTTCAAGGGAGGAGAGTTTTTTGCCCTTACAGTGAAAGGCGACTCGATGATTGAAAAGGGAATCAATGATGGTGATATCGCGGTTATTAGAAAACAGAATACCGCCAATAACGGAGAGATCGTCGCCGCACTTCTTGATGATGAAGCAACATTGAAGGTGTTCAAAAAATCCGGAAATAAAATACAGCTCATTCCCGCAAATCCCTCATACACGCCAATCATCACTGACGGCGTCGAGATACTTGGAAAACTGTTTTCAATATTCAGACGATACTGACAGCTCCGGAACCATATCATTTTTTTATTTTTTTCACTGAAAATATTGTTTACCGCATTCCGCATCACCCCTATTGTACATGCATACCTCAATTACAGTAGTATCTATGAACGAAAATATATATACAATAACCGAACTAACACGCCTGCTAAAGGCATATATCGAAAAGGCTCCTGCGTTTAACGGTGTATGGGTTTCAGGAGAAATTTCAAATGTGACCTATCACTCTTCCGGTCATATATATCTTACCCTGAAAGATGAAAATGCTGTTCTCTCTTCTGTTTTTTTCAAGTATGCGAACAGAAACCTTACCTTCAGGCTGGAAGAAGGTATGAGTGTGTTTGCACAGGGTAATCTCACAGTTTTTGAGAAACGGGGAAGTTATCAGTTCATTATATCGCAGCTCAAACTTGAAGGGATTGGTGAACTGCAGAAACAGATTGAACAGCTGAAGAAAAAACTCCTTGAAGAAGGTATTTTTGATCCTGCCCGGAAACGGCCCCTTCCCTTTCTTCCGAAACGGATAGGTATCGTTACATCCCCCACCGGCGCTGCGGTGCGTGATATCATAAAAGTCGCAAAACGCCGGTATCCCGACATTGAAATACTCATAGCTCCGGCAAAGGTTCAGGGGGCGGATGCCGGTATATCTATTGTAAATGCCATCGAGGAGCTGAACCGTCCGGAATGGAACATTGACATAATAATTGCAGGGAGGGGGGGCGGTTCCTTTGAAGACCTCATGGCGTTCAATGAAGAGGCCGTTGTGCGTGCTTTTTTCAATTCCCGTGTACCAATTATTTCAGCCGTGGGACACCAGGTGGACCATCCCCTTTCAGACGATTCAGCTGATGTCTGTGCACCAACACCCTCTGCCGCAGCTGAAATAGCAATCCCTGTGAAGGATGAACTTATCGATTATCTTTTTAACTTAAGGGGACGTTCATACACAGCCCTTCTTTCACGAATACGTGAACTTAATTTTCATGTCGACGGGTTTACCCGTCAGAGGGTGTTTAGAAATCCCCTTGAAATAGTCAGTAACAGAAATTTATTACTGGATGACACTGAAAAAAGATTGATCTTCGCGATGCGGGATATTATCAACACAGGAAGAAACAATGTCCTTGTGCTTCCGGATCTCGTAAGGATGATGCACAATGTAATAAAAGACAAAACGCATGGATACCTTGTCGCAGTCAACAGCCTGGAAAAACTATCTCCTCTTTCCGTAATGAAACGGGGTTTTGCGATTGCGGCAGACAGTGGAAGGAATATTGTCAGAAGCATCCGGGACATAGAGCGTGGTGAAGATATAAATGTCTTTCTCTCTGACGGGTCCCTGGAATGCACTGTGAATTCAAAGACAGGTGAACAGTTTCATGGAAAAGAAAAAAACTAAACCTACATTAACATTTGAACATGCCCTGAAACAGCTTGAAGAAATAACAGATAATCTTGAGCGCGGCGCTCTTGGTCTTGATGAGTCAATTGCGGAGTTCGAGAAGGGTATTAAGCTTGCCAGGTTCTGTCATGGCAAACTTGAAGAAGCTGAAAAGAAAATTGAAATTCTCCAAAAGGGTGATGACGGGAAGATTGCTGCAAAGGAAGTGAAGGTAAAAAATGAAAGTGGCGAAATAGATGATGACGACGTTGACCTTCAGGGAACCCTTTTGTAAGAATTACTGATTTGCTTGGAACCGAAAATATATTCTCCGGGAGCGACACACAATGAATGGAATCCGCTGTTTATTTATTCCAATACTTTTCTGCTGTTGTATTAATATTTCCGGCTGTACCAAACATGAAGCGCTTTCCTTCTGTGAAGGTGTAAATCCTAAGGGGGAAGGTGTCCGGTGCGGTACAAAGTTTACAACCGGCGATCTCACTGCAGTTGTTGCGTTACAAGAAACTGCCGACATAGATGGATTGAAACTTGTGGTCCTTAAAAAGACACAGTTTAAAAGTGAAGCAATTTCAACCTTGAAGCTTCAGACCGGAGCAGAAAAAAAGGCGGCCACAGCCACCCTTTCTCTTTACAATGAAGGGACCTATACGGTCCGTGTTATAGGGAAAAACAATTCCGTCATCGCGGAAAAGTCCCTTACGATCATCGACACTTACTGATTTTCATTTTCCGTGACACGTCTCTTTTTTTCCTGTCGTATAAATTCTATTAAAAGAATTACCGCTCCAATGACAATGACCGAATCCGCAACATTAAACGCCGGCCATCGGAACACGTTATCGTTACCGATATACACAAAATCAACGACACCGGGACGCCCGGAAATTCTGTCAAAAATATTTCCCAGTGCTCCTGACACAATAAGCGCCATTGAGTAACAGAAAAGCGGCTGCTTCTCTTTTTCCAGTACATAGAAGAGCACTAACAGAGCCAGTACCACAATTGATATAATAAGAAAATATGTCTGGTATCCCTGAAGAATACCGAAGAGCCCGCCCCTGTTATAAATCAGTGTAATTTGAACAAAACTTCCAAAGAGATTTATCCTCTCATGAAGTGCTACATTTGAAACAACAAGGTACTTGGTAAAAAGATCCAGCGCAAGGGTGGCGACAAGCAGTATTCCCGCAATAATGTGTTTTCTCATAGGTTCTCCTGTATTTTTCGTTACTGTTTCTTCTGTATTTTCTGTATTATCCCTGTACAGCGCGGACATAGTTCAGGGTGCTGAGAATCGGTTCCAATAGCATCAGTATAGTTCCAGCATCGGACACATTTTACACCTGATGATTTTGCTACAGCTATTGCCGAATTATCATACTCGGTGCACTCCCCGGTCATAGCATCAAGGAGCGTAACCTTCGATACCTGAAAAAACCGTGCAGCCTCATCACCCATTTCCGAAACCAGGGATTTTACACCTGCACTCTTCATATATAGAGCGATATCAGCCTCAACTGACGTTCCGATCACCTTGTTTTTCCTTTCATTTTCAAGTGCTTTCAGGACATCTTTTTTCAGATCAACCAGGTGTTCCATTTTCTTTTCAATATCAGTATTCATATACGCTTCGTCAAGCTGGTAATACCGCTGCATGTGAATTGAATCAGTGTTACCCATAAACCACCAGATTTCCTCCGCAGTAAACGCGAGTACCGGCGCTATGAGCCGCACCAGGGTTTCATACAATTCTTTCAATACAGTCTGTGCAGCTTTCCTTCTTTTACTGTCTTTCATTTCGATATACAGAATATCTTTCGATACATCAAAATAAATTGAAGACAGTTCAACAGCGCAGAAGTTCACAATTCTCCTGTATACCAGATGGAATTCGAACTTTTCATATGACTCAATCACCTGCTGTGACAGTACTGAAAGTTTATGAAGGATCCACTTGTCAATGTCAGGAAGTTCATTATATGGTATTTTCTGGTCATCAGTGAAGTCTGAAATATTACCGATGATAAACTTCATGGTGTTCCGGATCTTTCTGTATGAATCGGCATTCTGCTTCATCATGTCAAAACCTATCCGCACATCGTTTCTGTAATCCTCTGAAGAAACCCATAGCCGGATGATATCGCTCCCGAACTTCTTTATGAGTTCATTCGGGTGGATCACATTTCCTTCAGATTTACTCATGGCCTTTCCCTGGTCATCCAGCACAAAACCGTGTGTCAGCACCGTATTGTACGGAGCACGCTGACGCAACGCGAGTGCAGGCCAGAGAGACGACTGGAACCATCCACGGTGCTGGTCGCTGCCTTCAAGATACAGGTCTGCCGGCCACCGGTGGTCCTGCCATTTCTCCAATACCGCGAAATGCGATACGCCGGAGTCAAACCATACATCAAGAATATCATACTCCTGAACAAACTCAGTGCTGCCGCATGTGCAGACAGTCCCTTCCGGTATCAGGTTGTTGATATCCTCCGTGTACCATGAATCCAGGCCCTTTTCCCGGGATATCTGTGCGAAATGAAGAATTGATTCCGCAGACATCATATTCTTATCACACGATTTACATCTGAATGATGGAATCGGCACACCCCATGACCTCTGACGGGAAAGGCACCAGTCCGGTCTTGTTTCAACCATTCCCCTGAACCTCATTTCACCCCATTTCGGGATCCATCGGGTACTGTCTACCGCTTTCAACGCATGTTCACGAATATTCTTATGATCCATCACAAAAAACCACTGCTCAGTTGCCCTGAAAATAAGGGGCTTTTTACAGCGCCAGCAGTGAGGATATGAGTGTTCAATTTCAAAGGAGTGAATCAGTGTGTTATTCTGCTTCATAAGGTCGATAATCTTCTGGTTGGCATCAAACACAAAGGTCCCTTTCATGGGTGCAAATTCATCGGTAAAACGGCCTTCATCATCGACGGGAGAAAGTGTGTCAATCCCGTACTCAAGACCCACCATATAGTCCTCCTGGCCGTGTCCGGGTGCTATATGAACAATTCCGGACCCCTGCTCCAGTGTGACAAAATTTCCGAACACCACCTTCGATTCCCGTTCAATAAATGGGTGAGTAACTTTTAACGATTCAATATCTTCTTTGGAAATTGCAGTCATACCTTCATTTTTCAATTCTGTAATTGATTCAAAACCTTCAACGAGATCATCCGCAAGGATATAGAATTCATTACCGAATTTACACAGGGAATATTTAAACTGTGGATGAAAACACACCGCGAGGTTTGCCGGCAGAGTCCATGGTGTTGTTGTCCAGATAATTACATAGGTATTATCCTTATCAATTCCCTGAATATTTAGAGAAGAAGGATCAATTTTAAATTTTACAAAAATTGAAGGTGATTTGTGATCTCCATATTCAACTTCCGCTTCCGCGAGAGCGGTTACACAGGTCGGGCACCAGTAAATAGGTTTTTTATTGCGGGTGATATAACCCTCTTCATAAATCTTTCCGAACACCTCAACAATCTTTGCTTCGTAGTCTGATGACATGGTGAGATACGGGTCTTCATAGTCTCCAAGTATGCCAAGACGCTTAAATTCCTCCATCTGGACCGATACAAACTTTCCCGCGTATTCCCTGCATTTACTGCGAATCTGGCTCTTCGGCATTTCCCGTGCCTTCTCACCAAGCTGCCGTGTAACCTGCAGTTCTATCGGCAGTCCGTGACAGTCCCATCCTGGTACATACGGAGCCCGGTATCCTATCATTGTTTTATGTTTTACAATAATGTCTTTAAGGATTTTATTCAGGGCGTGACCAAGATGGATATTCCCGTTCGCGTAGGGAGGTCCGTCGTGGAGAATATACAGTTCATCATCTTTTCTGGACTCAAGAATTGTTTTATACAGGTTCTGCTCATCCCATTTTTTCAGTGTCTCCGGCTCCCTCTGCGGAAGATTTGCCCGCATGGGAAAATCAGTTTCCGGAAGATTTACAGTTTTGGAGTAATCCATGTGGTCCTCTCATTATCACATTTTATTTCTTACTATATCGGCAATGCCTTACAGGTATAATTCCCAATCTTTGGAGTAATATATTATCGATAGTAACGTCTCTCTTGTAATACACCTGCGGATGTGGGGGGATTATCATTGCCGGTACTATGTACTAACGGCCGCCATCCTTCCTGAAAGAAAGACTGCGCCGTGCTCACGTTCTTCATATTTCATTCAAGAGACACAACCATCAGACACTTTTGTCAATATATTTTTCATCAAAATCCATTCACGTATATTGACCGGTAATTAATTGACGCAGCACGTGATAAGTATCGGAAACATATATTGAAGTCATCACTTCATTTACCACTCCAGATTAATCAGCAGATAATATACAATTGTACCGCGATTTTTTTATTCAACAAGATTTGCGGTTCAACAATACTTCTGCAGATATGTATCCGTAAAAAAATATCTTGCACTGTTTAATATTGATGCCACATGTTGCCTATGGATTGTACCAGTGAAATATTGTTATGCCAGCCCGATTCAGGAAAAGGGTGCTCTGTGTGCTGCGGACTTTTTAATTTTAAGGATATTTCCCGTGAGTCACTCACTTCATTTTTACAGAAACCCATCCCTTCACCGGCAGAGACGGAAGATGACCAGTATGGAACTTCGTATCTGTACCGTAATGACATCCGGGATGTGACATCGCATATTTGCCCTTATCAGGGTTTTTTATCGGAAGGCAAACCGGGCTGCAGAATTCATCCCGCGGTATGCGGAAAGGACAACAGGGACCACTCTCTTTTCGGAAAAACAATCTGCGACCGGTTTTTGTGTCCGGCACACAGAATACTTGATAACAGGGAAAAAATATATCTGACAAAATATGTTCGTGACTGGTATTGCTATTCGATTGCCATTATTGATCCCGGAACGTTTTCATGGATTATACAGGAAATTACACGGAAGTATTCTATAAAAGACTGTGATGATTATTTGATTACAGATGTTCTTGAAAATGCCCTGTCACTGCATGCGAAATATATGAATTCTACGGAACAGGCCCTCTTTTATTATTCTGTACCTGAATACATATCTCATAGAGAGTTATTCTGGGCAGGTGCAGAAACAACCTCCGCAGAGAATGAACAAAAAGAAATACGCCGTATTGTGAGTATTTTATTTGAGTGAATCCCTTTCTTTCACAATTTCAACCACGCGTCGTACCTTCTGAGAGGAATTCTTATCCATTACCAGAATATCATTTCCTGATTCGATTACAACAATATTTGACAATCCGATCAGTGTTATGCGCTTCCCTTCTGGAAACGCTGAACAGTCACTTGAATCAAGAAATATTACTTTGTCCTTTTCGGGGGTTCTGTTGTTGTTGCCGTTTGCCGGCAGTATACCATCAATTGAATACCAGCTTCCAAGATCAGCCCACCCGAAGTCACCGGGAATAACAAGCCTGTTTTCTGCTTTTTCCATTATACCGAAATCAATTGATTCTTTTTTCAATTCTTCAAATATGGTTTTCTTAATGTTCCATGTAGTGTCATCGTTGGAACGTATTACATCATGTTCCATCGACCGCATGGGTTCAAAAGCCATATATAAATCCGGCATCAGTTTTTTAAAATTTTTCAAAATCTGTGAAGTCTTCCACACAAAGATGCCGCTGTTCCAGAAAAAATTCCCTTCATCAAGATACTGCTGCGCCCTGGCAAGATCAGGTTTTTCCACAAATTGTTCAACATTCCGTACTTTTCCATCAGATTCAACAGATTGTATGTATCCATACCCTGTTTCCGGATATGTCGGAGTAATACCAATTGATACCAGCTTATCAGATTGTGCATGATCAACAGCAGTTCGAAGAATATCAAGAAAACCCTCTGGATCACCAATGTAATGATCTGCAGGAAGCATTATCATTATCGAATCATCGCCTGTTTTTTCAAGATAGGTTGCTGCGTATAACACAGCAGCAGCTGTATTTCTTGGATACGGTTCTGCAAGTATAACGCCTTCGACACCGCATTTATCAAGCTCCTGCAGTGAAGCAGACTCGTATTGTAATGAAGTTACTATTACGTAATTTTCCGGATTCAGGGGAAACAGCCGTTTAATTGTTTCTTCTAATAGAGTACCATCTCCTGAAAGGTTATGAAACTGCTTGGGCTTGTCCTCTCTGCTGAGCGGCCATAATCGGGTACCGGCTCCGCCGGCAAGAATTACAGGTATAATTTTCATTGTTATCCAACCATCGTATTGTCAGTATCTTTAATAGTCACTGTCTTATAAATATTACATTGCATGAATACCAGTCACAGTTTTTTCATGACAGAATTTGCTGTCAATTAATAATTTACACAGTTTAACCTATCTTGTAATACACTGGCAATCGTAGATATGATTATATTCACAATGTATCATGGGTAAATGTCATTTTGAGGAAGGGATGTATGAATGTGGTTTATTCAGAACAGCAAATAAAGTAATTACTGGATATTTTATTAGAAGAAACCCTTGTTCGATCATGGGTATTTAATTTTGCCAGGATTAGTCTTTCATTTTCTTAGCTTCTTCGTCGGTAATTCTCCATTCGTATGCTGATTTATTAACAGGAAGCGGAATTCTTTCCCCGGATTCCTCTTCATTTTGATTTTCAGGGTCTTTCTGACGCCATCGGTTTCTTTCATCTTCGATTTTTTTGTTTATCCTCTCAAGACTCAATTGAATATCGCTGTCATTTGGATCTTTCAGAATTGCTTTCTCGTAGCTGCTTTTTGCCTCAAGAATTCTCCCGGTTTCTTCATATGTTAATCCCAGATAAAAATAAACCTGGGCTGAATCATTATTTAAATCTATTGAATGCTGAAAATACGGCATGGCTTCTTTAGCCTTACCGCTTGAAAAAAGGAGTACACCCATCTGATATTGTACCCGTGGATCATCTTTTTTCAGCCTCATCGCCTGCTGCATATATTCAAATGATTCATTGACCTGTTGAAGCGTAAGACACAGAAGTCCCACACGGTAATTTGCATCAAAATTATTTTTGTTTATTGTCAGGATAGCCTGATATAGATTCTTTGCCTGTTCCCAGTTTTTATCTTTTTCAAGCTGCACCGCGGTATCATAATAAAATCGTTCCTTAAATTCCAGGATTTTACCCAGATACTTCCGTAGATCAGGCCTGTATGCACTGTAGACATACAGCTTCATCAATATTTCTGATTCTTTTTTAAACTCCTTTTGTATTACATATAACTCTGCCTCTTTCAGCATTGAGAAAATTGCACTATTTCTCTGGAGGGAATTCTTCATGTTTCGTTTAAAGTACACATTTTCCCGGATATCAGGTATAAGCTCTATAATTCTGTCATTATGCTGAAAATATGATTCTTCAATTGAAGCCGGCAGAATAATATTTGCCCCTCTTTTCATAAAATAAAAGAAATCAGGTGATGTTACTTTTATATCAGGGAAAAACCCTTCATATCCGGTAAAAAACAGATGGGAAACCATATGCTCTTCATTGAAAAAAAGATATACTGATTCAGGCATATCGAGGAACAAATCACTGACTGTTTTAACATGGGCGGGAGTAATACTGAAAGCCTCAGGACTTTCCGATGCCATGACAAGAAGTATATTTGAGAACAGATACCCCACAGTGGAAGGAAACACTTTCTTCAAATTCTGTCGTGATACAGCAATTGTATGTCTTGAAAAATAATTTAAATCAAAAATCTGTGCAAAAATTCCTCTCCCCAGAAGCCGATTTTTTGCGATAGTATAGTATTTTTCAGAATATTTCATGGTGTTCATATTCTGATCATAAAGATTCGGTATATCAACAATGATAGAATAAGAATCACTGTTTTTAGTAAGAAATTTTACCGCATCACGTGAATCGACAAGATATGATTTTCTTCCTGATAAAGGAAGAGTGTTGTAGTCTACTGTTTCTTCAGGAACATAATCAATTACTTTATACTTTTTAAAATATCCAATTACCGGGTTCTGAAAAAATTTCTGATACCCGTCAATAAAGAGCACATTTTTTTTATCATCTTCATTCGATGCATACATATACACAGGCACAAGGGCCCTTTTCAGATTCCGAAGAGTACTGTCGGTATTGTCAAAAATCAAATAATTATGCAGTGACACGTCAACGGGATTCTGTATGTACATTGAGTTGTAATTTTTATTATATATCTGGTTAAACCCCTCAATGTGCCGTATAAAAACATTATCATCTATGGGTATTTTATAATATGCATGAACAAACACAATTGCCGGAATAAAAAACATTGAAAAAACAAAATACAATATTTTTTTAAACGGCTGAATATCCCTCTGCAGTAAATGAATTCCCGGCAACACAACATTCAGTACCATTACAATATACAGGAAAACGTAAAACCAAAGGTTCGTGAAACGCAGATACAGCAACGACACAAAGATTGGCACAGGAAGAATAAATAGGGACAAGTCTATTATGTTGAACCGTTTATTATGGTCGTATTGCAGCAATATGTTATTGATTGTCTTATACGCCGAAAAACCAAACATAACTGAAGGAACCATAAAAAAGAGGATACTGTAATACTGAAGTGTCTCTCCATACAACGTAACGAGGACCATAAAAGATAAAAATAAAACCGGAAAAATCATTTCGCTGTAAATATACCAGAAAGCACTGCGCAAAAAACGGGCAATACCGAATCCTATAAGCACCGATACCACCAGAGATACAAGAAACATCATCTGAACGTGAAGAAAATTTCCCAAATTCTTTATTATAATTTCATATCCAAGAAAGACATAAATTAGAACATACGTAAAGTTCAGGAATGTAAAATATATATCATCCCGAACCCCCGTCTGTGTTTCTTTCACATCGTCTGAATCCTCTGTATCCTGAGCATATTGCGTTGAAGAATTGTACATGAGGCGGATAACAAAAATTGTGGAAAAAACAGGAAGCAGCAGAACAGCGGCATAAGAGATGCCATCAATGAAAAAATGCAGTATATAGTATAATGCGATACCTGTGAGAAATCCTGTAAGAACAGATGACAAAAAAGCCAGTGTCCCCTTTTTATCATCAATAAAGTTGCCGCAGGTTATTTTGAGAAAATAGTTTAATTTAATACCTGCAAAAAATGGAAGGATACCCAGGAACAATGGCAGCCAATGCAGATTATTGAAAATAAATTCCCGCAGCGCCTGTTCCTGTATAAAATAAAAATACTGCTGTAAAAAATATCCAAGGGCAATCAGAAAGAAGAAGAGTTCAGAAATTATATAGATAATTCTGAATTGTGTCATGCGGAATAATAATTTTCCAGTCAGGTTTCCTAAGAAGATACCGATCGCAACAGACAGAATCAGCTCCCTGAAAACATGACGGTAGAGAAAATAAAAATTGTATGATACAGCAATATCAGTATAAATTATGCAGAGCACGGAAAAAGTCAGGAATGTATTAAAAAATATTATCCGCCGTTGAAAAATATCAGTATAGCTGAATTCTTTTAGTAGTTTCATTATGCAGTTTCACGTATAACATTTATTTACTAAATTACAGTACACACTATGTATCTTATTCTTTTTTACATTGCACGTAATAACAGGTAATAAACTAAATTACAACAAATTTTTAATATTTGTAATATTCACATGATCAGGAACCATTATAAATTAATATCTGTTTCAATAAAATAAACAGTGTTCTGAAATCTTTTTTTTGTGGTACAGGTCATAAATATTATTGCTGTTTTACTGAAAAAATAGTAAGCAAAACGAGTAAAAAATCCGTAAATTAAAAAGAGAGATGAAGTTCTGAAAACCTAACGCATGCGTTATAAAGCATGTGGGATGTTTCAGATAATTCATTGAATAAGATCCTTTTCACAGGCAATGATTTTTTGATAATTGTTTATAAAATGTATATATTATTGGTAGGCATATGAAGGCTGAATACATACCGGAAAACAATCTTGTGGTTCTTTTTCTCCTTTTTCTGCTGACCGGAGGAGTGTATTACTTCTGGTGGCTGGCCCGTACGAGTGAGATTTTCAATGATAATCCAGTATCAAACATTTTGCTCGTAGTTCTTACTCTCGGTTTCTGGGGACTATATATAAATGTCAAATACATTCAGAAGTCCGAGGAAATAAACGGGAGGGAAATGAAATGGTATCTTGTTTTTTTCCTCGTTATTGCGCCTTTAATTATTCAGCACAATGTTAATGAAAAGTATTATCCGGGCAGGTAGGCGATCAGGAGAGCAAAATGATTGTAAAATGTACTGAATGTAACGCATCATATTCGGTTGATGACGAAAAGGTCGAGAATAAAAAGTTCGGTTTTTCCTGCCCGAAATGCGGCACAAATGTTATTATTGATAACAGAATCAAGGAGTCCGTAGATTTCTCAGATCATGAAATTGCCGAGCCGTCTTTCGAATCCCCCGAAGAACAGTTACCGCATGATGATTTCAGTGATACCCCGATTACTTCAGAATCAGAACCAACTGTATCTGATGATATGGGAGACCTCATCGTTGACGGCACTGAATTCGATATGGATTCTGCAGCAGAACAACCTGCAGAAGACGTATCTGTCCCGGATACTGCTTCAGATCTTGATGATTTTGATTTAGATGGAATTGAAGATATCAGCAACACCGGTATTGAAGAACCCGTCCAGCCTGCAACATCTGATGGGGCCCCACTTGATGTTTCAGGAGATGATGAATCCATTACAATTGATGATTTTGATTCAGCCGAAGACCTCAGTATAGAGGTCCCCGAAGAAGCAGCGGGGTCTGAATATGATTTTGCCGATGATGAATTGCCTCCGAAAGAAGAGGGGGTCCGTATTGATTTTTCTGATGAGGATCTCCTTGACGACAAGGAAATTGATGACCTTAATAACCTCGATATAACCGATGATGATTTCAAGCCCCTGGAAGAAGATATAACACAGAAGTCTCGCGCCGGGAGTTCAATTTCCGATGAACCTTCCTTTGATGACGCCTTACTCGAAACCGGTGACGCCGACATAACTGAACTTGATCTTGATCTTGATGCAGGCGCCACACCCTCTGAAAGCGCATCAGCTGACGGGGACGCGGAAATTGACGTTGACGAAAGTATTACAATTGATCTCGATACCCTTGATATTCAACTCGAGGAAGCGCCTCCCGCAGAGGAAGCTGATGCTTCCATTGGCAGAGATTTCGATTTTGACGCAGAAATGCCACCGGTCGAAGTTGAGAATGAATTACCTGCGGAAACAGAATTCAGTGACATCGATTTTGAAACAGGCGCTGAACCCTCTGAAGACCTTGCAGCGGAAGCTGATGATGACCTTACCCTCGACCTGGATTCACTGGATATCACTCTCGATGAAATAGAAGAATTCAAAGAGGGTGTTCAGGTTGATGAAGATGAACGGCTCACGATAGAAGATGCCGGGCTCACCATTGATGAACTTGAATCAGTAAAAAACGAAATGCCGGATGAGATTATAGATTCCTCACATGCGTTTGAAGAGGAAGAGGACCTTAAACTCAGCATTGATGAAATTGATCCGGACCTGCGTGTAGAAGATCTTGCACCGGAAATGAGTGAAGAGGATCAGCAGCCTATTATTGAAAATATTACAGAAGACCAGCTGCCTGAAATAGACTTTGATAAGCTGCATGATGAAGATTCTATATCAGAACATGATGACATTATACCTGCTTATTCCGGTTCTGCGACCACCGGAAGGGCATTACCCTCTGCAGAAATATCTGCTGAAGAAGACTATCTTGATATTGAGACAAGGGAACAATACGGCTCTTTTTCTGGATCGGATGAAATCCAGGGTGATACAGTTCCCAAGGGTACGGTGAATTTTTCAATAGATTATTCTCTGAGATATTCAAGAATTGGTGCGTTATTGAGGCTTCTTGGTATATACCAGATTGCACTTATTCCGCATTTTCTAATTCTGCTAATTTATTCTGTTCTTTCAAATATTGTCGGTGTTTTTAACTGGCTTATTGTATTGTTCACCGGTCAGCAGGTTGAAGACTTTTCAGGCATCCAGGAAAAAACACTGCGGTATATGCTAGCCACTCACGCATGCATGACAAATACCGTAGAAGAACCACCGCAATTTACAGGCCAAAAAGATATTGACCACTCACTTCAGCTGAATGTCATTTATCCGGCAAAACCGTCGAAAACAATGTCTTTTCTCAGGCTTACGGGTATAGGAATTATTATCGTCGCCCTGCCCCACCTTGTATTGTTCATGCTCCTGACACTGGGGAGTACAATCATCACCCTCGGCGGTATCATATCCGTTCTCGCCACAGGGAGCTGGCCGAATATTCTCTTTGATTTTATGGTACGGTACTACCGGTATGCAGCAAATGTTCTGGCCTTTATGATTGGTCTTGTGGAAAAGTATCCGTCTTTCAGATTTGAATAAATCATTATCCCCCATATAAAAAAACGGCTGCCTTTAAAGACAGCCGTTTTTTTTATTGCAGTTTTTTTCTCTTCTAATTCATTTTTATTATAATTTCAACACGTCTGTTTTTCTGTCTCCCCTCAGGTGTACTGTTATTATCAATGGGCCTTTCCTCTCCCAGGCCCCGGTATGATATTTTATCATGATCTGCTTTTGATTTAAGATACTGCGCCACAGAATGTGCCCTGTTTTCTGAAAGCTTTTTGTTGTATATCCTGTCTCCGATAGTGTCTGTATGACCTTCTATTATAAGTTCCCTGTCCGGATATTTTTTCTTCAGTATTGAAGACACTTTATTCAGTGTATCAATTGTGGTATCTTTTAGCCTGAAAGAATCAAAATCAAAAAATACTTCACCCAGCCTCAGCACAATCCCCCTTTTATCTGTTTCAACAGTAACGTCACCGGGCAATTCTTTTCTCAGCTCATCCCTATGCTTATCCCTTTCCTTTTTTGAAATTTTTAGAAACATTTTATTTTTTGTCGTAATACGCATGCGGAATTCATGTGTCATAACCCCGGAAGTACTATTGTTAAAGAGGAATATTATTCTATACCGGTCAACACTGTCCAGGGGTTTCCTGTCGGTAACATTCCATGTAATTTCACCAATATTCTGTCCAACAATTCTTAAAGGAAAATCCTCAGGATATGGCCTTTCTATTAGTTTTTTATCTATGACATATGAATAATTGATAGTTGCAATATCCTTACCCTCCTTTTTCTCCATTTTACGCAACGTGTATTTTGCAACAAATGATAGTTTCAGCGGTCTGGAAAATGTGTTAAGTATCATTTCAGCAGGAGATTCCCATGTTTCATCAACAGCGACCTCCTTTACCGGAAATGTGGGAACATGCCTGAAATTAGGCATGTACATTGTATCGGGAACAATATATTGTCCGTTTTCTTTGATAGCAAATTCTGATGTGTACTGTTCCCGAAGCGCATATACATCTTTTTCGCGTTCCTTCTGGTAGACAGAAAAAAGTCCCTTAACCATACTGGTATTGACTTTTTTTTGGAAGCATGAAAGATTTATAATATTCCGTTCATCATACACTTTCATTGTCGTGCTGTTAATAAGATATTCAATCCTGGCATTTCTCATTATTTCCAGCCGTTCATCTTTCGGTATGTCCCATTTCATTGTTACTGCATATAATGTCGTAACTGCGGCAAAACTGCTGATAACGGCACATAGTATTACTGCCAATTTTTTCATGACATCCTCACGGGCATAATATCCCTGCTCTAACAGTATCGTCATATATCATTGGATTTTAAAGTAATAAAATTTTACGTATATGTCACAAGGTTTTACACAGTATACAGAAAGCAGTATCAGAACAGCCGTACATGACATTCTTAATACAATCATTCAAACATAAAAATGAGTTGCTTAAAACAGGTAACTGCACAAGTGGTATGGATTGAAACCTGTATTGCAGGAACAGCTATATAATGAAAAAAATATTTGACACAGAGGGGCTCCTGAAAGACGCTATTTCCTCCTATGAATTCAGGGAGGAGCAGTTAATTATGGCTGAATTCATTGCCAGCCGTCTTATTGAAACAGGAAACGCTATTATTGAGGCCGGTACAGGAATCGGTAAAACAATGGCATACCTTATTCCTGTCATACTTCACGCTGTTGAACATAATAAACGAATTGCCATAAGTACAGAAACCAAAGCGCTTCAGAAACAGCTCATTGACAAGGATATACCGATTGCAAAAAAGGTCCTTAATGACTGCGGTATAGATTTTTCCTTCTCAATCTGTCTCGGCAGCGCAAACTATCCATGCCGCAGAAGGTTTGAAATCGCCAAGAGCCTTGGTTCATTTAAAAAGAAGGATATTCCTGCAGTAGAAAATTTCCAGGAACGATTCAGGAAGGGAGTACCTTTTTCAAGATTTGACGTTCGGGTTGATAATACCTTCTGGAACTCAATTTCCCGTGAACCTGATTCCTGCGGGTCGTTCAACTGCCCCTACTTTAACACCTGCCTTTTCCAGAAAGCAAAACGGGAATGGTCCCAGTCACAGGTACTGGTAATGAATCATTATCTTTTTTTTACCAATATTGCCTCTTCGAAAACATATCTTCCCCAGTGCGATATTGTAATATTTGACGAAGCCCACTCCCTGGAATCTATCGGATGTGCACAGCTCGGCTTTCGTGAAACGTACAACACGCTCATTGACACCATTTCGCGTTTTGGAAGACGATCAAGAAAGAAACACCTTTTATCTGCCATAAAAGATAATACTGTTATGAACCGTGCAGTATCTCTGCTCCGTGACATTGAAAGTGAATGCAGCAGATTTTTTGAATCCCTTCGTTCGCTTTGTGCAGGGAAACAGCATTACAGGTATGGTGAAACTCTTGGTATTGGTGAGCGCCTTGTGCTTCTTTTACGTGATTTTATCACCCCCCTGAACGCTGTAATTGACGACATTGAACACGAATCCGACAGAATTGAATTTGAAATTGCCCTCGGGAAGCTTTTCACCGCATACAAAAATATTGAAAGCGGAGTGTACCTTCACCGGGAGGAATTTGTGTACTGGATTGAAGGAAGCGGGAAAGATATGTTTGGTGATATCGGCCTATACGGAAAACCGGTTGATATTTCTGAAACCATGGAAGCCGAGGTTAATTCTTTTTACGATACTGTTCTGTATATTTCAGCTACACTTTCGATTAAAGGCAGCTTTGATTATATTATTAAGCAGCTGGGGATACAGAACTTTTCGACACAGCTCCTTAAATCACCTTTTGATTACCGTAACCAGGTAACACTTCTGCTTGAAAAAGAAAACATTCTTCCTGACAGCAGCGAATATATATCAAGAATCGCCCGGACATCATCGGAAATAATTATACGTATGTCCGGAAACTGCCTCATTCTTTTTACATCATATGCAATGCTTCAGCGCGTAAAAGAAGAACTTTCTAATCTCATTGAATATCCTATTTTCGCCCAGGGTGACTACAATGCCGCGGATGTCATTGATAACTATTGCGAGACTGATGGTTCAGTACTCCTTGGAACCCATTCTTTCTGGCAGGGCATTGATCTTCCCGGAGATCTACTGAGGGGGGTTATTATTACGAGGCTTCCCTTTAGTGTTCCGGACCATCCACATTATCAGGCAAAAGTTGACCGGGAGGTATCCCTTGGTAAAAATCCTTTTTACACCCTCCAGGTTCCTGAAGCGATCATACGTTTTAAGCAGGGCTTCGGAAGACTAATACGCAGCAGAACCGACTATGGAATTGTGGCTGTTCTTGATCCCCGGATAATTAATAAAAATTATGGATCACTTTTTTTACAATCTATACCTGAATGCAAAAAAATATTCAATATTTCCGAATTATGACCTATTGAATTCCTGAATATTTAATTATTTTATTTAAAAAATATTTAGCAACATCATACTCCCAGACTATACACAAATTTACAACAATTATCAACAGGCAAACCACCCCTGCTAACAGGTAATCCCCAGCCTGCTAACAAATTTAAAAATTTTTTTTATTTCATTTTGCGGTTCAATTAATTTCTTGCAAAAATTCCATGATTTAATCTATGCTATAGGGGAATCGGGGAAAGGCCTGACTCCTTCAGGGCCACTTCTTGTGAATATTATCACTTTTTATGTCGTGTAACAGGTCTACTTTTCGTTATCACAAACTTTATTAAAAAAATTAAGCACAATATTACATTTTCAGCATTGCATTTACTCACTTTTTCTCCACATCCTGAAATAATATATAAACATGGATGAACAAAAAGTGTGTTTATATGTAGATTTATAAACAAAGATATCAACATTTGTTAATAACTTTCGGGATATACCTATGATTCTTTCTAAACATGAAATATGGGACAAGGCATTATATAATATTCAGTCTATTATAAATAAGCAGTCCTTTGATATGTGGCTCAAAGATACTGAGCCAATTTCCTATAATGAAAATAAAATGACTATTCGTGTTGCTGATGAGGTTGCACAGCGTCATATTTCTGATAACTACTCCAGCACTATTTCGTCAATTGTGAGTGATATCGCACATGCGACTATCATGTGCGAGTTTACTACAGATGAAACGAAATCTGATCCTGATAACGATAGTACTACTTCTGATTCTCAGCCGGAGAAGAATATAATGATGTTCAGTAAGGAGCCTGAATCAGGTAATCCTATGCTGAAACCTGAATATACCTTTGAGAATTTTGTTGTCGGTCCAAACAATCAGCTTCCCCATGCTGCAGCGGTTTCAGTTTCCAAAGCTCCTGCAACACAATATAATCCGCTTTTTATTTACGGTGGTACCGGTCTTGGGAAAACCCATCTGATGCAGGCAATCGGCCACAGCATAATGAAAGAAAAGCCGTATATGAAAGTTCTGTATATAACAACGGAACAATTCCTAAATGAATTTATTCACGCTATCAGTACAAATACTCTTCCAAGTTTTAAAATGAAATACCGGGATGTGGATATCCTGTTGATAGATGACATTCAGTTCATTGAGAAGAAGGAGCAGACGCAGGAGGAATTTTTTCACACTTTTAATACCCTCCATAACAATAAAAAACAGATTATTATTTCAAGTGACAGGCCTCCAAAAGATCTTTCAACCCTTGAGGTTCGTCTCAGGACACGTTTTGAATGGGGACTTATTACTGATATTCAGCCTCCAAATGTTGAAACACGTGAAGCAATTCTCCGTAACAAGGCGGAGCGCCTTAATATTGATATTCCTGATGAAATTCTCAACTTCATCGCCAGGAGAATAAAATCAAGTATTCGTGCTCTTGAAGCAGCGCTGATCCGTCTGAATGCTGTTTCATCTTTATCGAGTGAACCAATATCAATTTATCATGCAAAAAACCATCTAAAGGATCTTTTTGATGAAGATACCAGTAAGAAAATAACCATTACTGATATAATACAGCGCGTGTCAGAAAAATATAATATTTCCGTTGAAGATCTTAAATCCAAGAGCAGACACAGCAGAGTGGTACATCCACGGTTTATTGCGATGTATATATCACGTAAACTCACTGATATGACAACGGTTGATATAGGGAGAGAATTTGGTGACAGGGATCATTCCACGGTCCTCAATGCAATGAACAATGTTGAAAAAATGATGGCTGACGATGAAGATTTTCAGGAAACTGTAGAGGATCTTATATCTGAAATCCGCAGTTAATATACTGTTAATGCACTGTGTATTACTGTTGAAGTGTTGTGAATAAAATTCTTGTTCTTTTTGTTTTTTCATCGTATATAATACTATAAAGACTTTTTCTAATAAATAACATTATTTAAAATATTTATCAACATGTTGCATTTTTTATAAGTCCTGAAGGGTTCAGTGGTTTTCGTGTTATCCACATATTTTTTAACCCTACTATTGCTATTATAAAAACTAAATCTATATGTTAATATTAATTATAGTAAGGGATCAAATATGAAAATAGAAGTTGATAGGGAAATGCTCCTCCGTGGAATTACTATTGCAGATTCCATTATTTCATCAAGGACCATTAGTACTATTTTATCCAACTGTCTTTTAAATATTTCAGAGTATGGTATAGAAATAATTTCCACTGATAATGAAATCGGTATAAAAACTCAGGTCCCTGCTAAATCCGATAAATCCGGATCTTTTACGGTAAACGGAAAAAAATTCGCCAGTATTCTGAAAGAGATGCCTAAGGGTGATGTTATTCTTGATATTGATGATTCCTTTCTCGTTCATGTCAGAAGTAAAGGAGTAAAAGGAAATTATAAATTGTTCGGAACTTCACGTGGTGATTTTCCTGATGTTCCCGGATTTGATGATGACAAGTCCATTGAAGTAGATCAGCAGATGTTTAAGGATGTGATACGAAAGGTTATTTACGCCGCGGCAACGGATCTTATAAAACCAGCGTTTAACGGCGTGTATTTCGTTTCAGAGGAACATGGTACGCTCTCAGCTGTTGCGACAGATTCAAAGCGTCTTGCATTGTACACATTGCCGATTAATCCGGAAGTAAAAATTGAAGAGGGCATCATTATTCCGCTTAAAACAATACATGAAATTTCACGTCTTTTGACGTCAACGGGCAATTGCAGATTTTACCTGGGACAGACACAATGTTTTTTCAGAATTGGAGATACTATGGTGGTGTCCCGTGTTGTTGACGGCCAGTTTCCGAATTATAAACAGGTTATACCCAAAGAACAAAAAATGAATGCACTGGTTGATACCGGGAAGCTTATTGAATCTCTGCGCAGGGTAATGATTTTCACTCGTGAGCCTTCGTACAAGGTAATTTTAAAGTTTTCATCAGATAATCTGAAAATTGAAGCACGGACACAGGATATCGGGGAAGCTGAAGAGGAATTATCAATTGCACTGAACTGTGAAGAAGAAATAACTATAGGTATAAGCGGCCAGTACCTTTTTGACGCGGTAAAGGAAATTGATTCAGATCAGGTTGTTCTCGGTATTACTTCTCAAATAAGTCCTGTTGTTGTCCGGCCTGAAGGAGAGGAGAAGCATATATCAGTAATTATGCCTATTCAGATCCGTTCTGATTCCTCTGAGTAATTGTGTGTGCATTGGCTAAACTGAAATGTATGTTGAAAAGCTTGTATTAAAAAATTTCCGGAATTATGAATCACAGCATTTTAGTTTTTCCAGTGGAATGAATTTTATTGAGGGCAAAAACGGTGTAGGCAAGACTAATATTCTTGAGGCAATTTCTGTTATTTCAAATTTACGCTCTTTCAGGAATACTGTTGACAGAGAACTCATACAATGGGGAAATACGGCATATTTCTGTTCTGCTTCTGTTCTTGATAATGAAGATGCGTTATTTGAAGTTGGTTATTCTTTAAATAATGAAAAATCAAAAAAACGCGTTAAAATTGATAATGTAGAGCTTCATAAGGCTCTTGACTATTTTGGAAGGCTTCTTACAGTAGTAATTTCTCCAGATGACCTGAGTATTATAACCGGCAGTCCTGATATCCGCAGAAGATATTTTGATTCAGTTATTTCAAAGGCTGACAGTGGGTATTTTCAAACATTACTTGAGTTTAGAAAAATTCTATCTTCACGAAATACTGTGTTGAAAGGTCTGCGTGACGGAGCAGGCAGACGGGACAGGCAATTAGACGTCTGGGATGAAATGTTTTCTGAAACTGCTTCTTTTCTTGTGAAAAAAAGGGAGGAGTTTATTGCTGAATTTGCATCCTGGTTTTCAAATATATATATGGATATTTCAGGAGAGGGGCACTCTCCACTTTTTACATATGCGTACTTCCCCGCATCATCCGGTAAAGATGATATATTTCGGGAACTTCAAAAAAGAAAAGAAAGAGATATACTGCTTGGTTCAACGTCAATTGGGCCTCAGCGTGATGATTATATACTGAAAAACAGAGAAGGTCATTTATTTCAAAATTATTCTTCTCAGGGTCAAAAGAGGACCGCGGCGGTATCGTTAAAGTTTTCTGAAATACTGTATATTGAAAAAAAAAGAAAAAAAAAACTATAATTTTAGTGGATGATATTTTTTCGGAGCTGGATTCATCCAGAAGGAAAAGTCTGCTTAATATTTTACAACGGGGCAACCAGGTGATATTCACCATGATTGACGACACACTTCAGGGATGTAATGTTGGTAGGGATTGTGTGGTGTACCGTATTAAAGAGGCAGGAGTAGTAGAAAAACTGTGAAGTTCAAGTTTAAAGAACTGCGTCAAAATAAAGTAGTAACATTAAATAATCTGTTCCCGTCAATTCTTTCTGAGTTTAATTTAACGGAAACCTTTGTTATTGATATCCTTAAAAAAGAGTGGAGCAGTATTGTTGATACCCTTATTGCTTCACATAGTGAGCCTGATAGAATATTTAAGGACACTCTGTATATTATTGCTGATCACCCGGTCTATTCCAATGAGATCCTGCTCATGAAAACCATGATTATCAACAGTATCTCTGAAAAGACAGGGATGGGATTCATCAGAGAGATAAGAGTTGAAGTAAAAAAAAATAATGATAAAAAGCGACGGTAGGTTTGTACCCACATTTTAAAGAATACCGGATTATTGAACATGTTTATTCATATAGGAAATAGAATAACAATTTCTGATACGCGTCTTGTAGGGATATTTAATGTTGAAACCCTCAAATTTTCAGAGGATAATATTTTCTATTATTCAAAGTCCGGAAATGATGACAAGACAGTTGTTATTGATATTGATAATAATGTATATACGAGCGGTGTGAGCTCCTTTACGCTTATTAAGAGAAATATTTTAAAAGAAGGAATTATCTGGAGTAGGAACCATGGCGAAAGAATATAGTGCTGATAATATTCAGGTGCTTGAGGGCCTTGAAGCTGTACGCAAAAGACCCGCAATGTATATAGGGTCGACGGATGTAAACGGACTGCACCATTGTGTGTATGAGATTGTTGATAACTCTATAGATGAAGCACTCGGGGGATATTGCGATACAATTATTGTTACCATCCACAGTGATAATACCATTGAGGTGGTTGATAACGGAAGGGGTATTCCAGTTGAAAAACACCCGGTATATAAGGAATCTGCACTGGAGATTGTACTGACGAAACTTCATGCAGGGGGTAAATTCGATAATGAAAGTTATAAAGTATCAGGTGGACTTCATGGTGTCGGTGTTTCTGTTGTAAATGCCCTTTCAAGCGAAATGAAAGTTGAAGTGTATAGAAATGAAAAAATTTATACCCAGAGCTATAAGAAAGGTATTCCTACGGGTAAAGTAAAAACAACTGGTGAAACAAAAAAAAGAGGTACCCGCACAGTATTCAGACCCGACAGTGAAATTTTTGAAACATTGGATTTTAATTTTGAGACCCTTTCCAAGCGCCTGAGAGAGCTTGCCTTTCTTAATGCCGGAGTTAAAATAATACTCCGTGATGACAGGGGAAAGGGTAAGGAACATGTATTTCAGTTCAAAGGCGGAATAGTGTCCTTTGTTCAGTATATCAATGAAAATAAAACTTCTGTCAGCAAAAAGGTTATATATTTTCATACTGAGCGGAACAAAGTTGATATAGAAATTGCTCTGGAATATATCGATACATACAATGAAACAGTGTATACCTATGCCAACAATATTAACACAAAGGAAGGCGGAACACACCTCATCGGATTTAAATCTGCACTGACGAGGGTATTGAATGATTTTCTGAAAAAAGAAGGGTATGATAAAAAAATGTCACAGCTCACAGGAGATGATGTCCGTGAAGGTCTTGTGGCTATTGTAAGTGTCAAGCTTCCCAATCCACAGTTTGAAGGGCAGACGAAAATGAAGCTTGGCAATAACGATACCAAGGGTATTGTTGAATCCGCTACAAATGAAAACCTGAGCCAGTTCTTTTATGAAAATCCGCAAATTGTGCGTAAGATTCTTGAAAAATGTATCCAAAGCGCGCAGTCACGTCTTGCTGCAAAAAAAGCGCGCGATCTTACGAGAAGGAAAAGCGCTCTTGAAAATGATACCCTTCCCGGGAAGCTTTCAGACTGTTCTGAAAGGGACCCTTCCCTCTGTGAAGTGTATATAGTAGAGGGGGATTCCGCAGGCGGTTCTGCAAAACAGGGACGGGATAGAAAGTTCCAGGCCATTTTGCCGATTAAAGGAAAAATTCTCAATGTTGAAAAAGCCCGTCTCCATAAAATCCTCTCAAACGAGGAAATTAAAACAATAATTACGGCAATTGGTACCGGCATTGGTGATGAAGAGTTTGATGTTTCAAAAGCACGGTATCATAAAATAATAATAATGACTGACGCGGATGTTGATGGTGCCCATATCAGGACGCTGCTTCTTACGTTCTTTTTCAGGTATATGCCGGAAATAATACGGAATGGATTTCTTTATATCGCCCAGCCTCCTCTGTACAGTATACGCACAGGGAAGGAACTTCACTATGCATACAGCGAAGATGAACGTGAAAAAATAATTAAACCAATAGAAAATCAGAATTACACGCTTCAGAGATATAAAGGACTTGGCGAAATGAATCCTGATCAGCTCTGGGAAACCACGATGAATCCGGATAACCGTACATTGTTAAAGGTTTCCATGGAAGATGAAATAGAAGCAGAGGAAGTGTTTTCAGTCCTTATGGGTGATGCTGTTGAGCCCAGAAGAAAATTCATTGAAGATAATGCCCGAAACGTAAGCAACCTTGACCTGTAATTGTAAAAAGGAGCAAAATAGTGTCAAAGAAGAATGTAAACGATAACGAACCAAACGAAAGAATTGTAAATATAGAGATTGAAGATCAGATGCGGACCTCCTATCTCGATTACGCGATGAGCGTAATTGTAGGGAGGGCTCTTCCTGATGTCCGGGACGGGCTGAAGCCTGTACACCGCAGGATTCTCCACGCAATGAATGTACGGGCGTGGAGGAATGACAGGCCATACGTGAAATCAGCGAAAATTGTCGGGGAGGTAATAGGTAATTATCACCCCCATGGCGATGCCGCGGTGTACGATACCATTGTTCGTCTGGTGCAGAATTTTTCCATGCGGTTTCCGCTTATTGACGGTCAGGGTAATTACGGCTCTGTTGACGGTGACCCCGCAGCTGCATACCGGTATACCGAAGCACGACTGACAAAGATTTCCGATGAGATGCTCCGTGATATCGACAAGGAAACGGTTGATTTTATATCCAACTTTGATGATACCAGGAAAGAGCCGACAGTTCTTCCCGCAGCGTATCCTAATCTCCTGGTAAACGGTTCCTCCGGTATAGCTGTGGGTATGGCGACCAATATCCCTCCGCACAACCTAGCTGAAGTAATTGACGGCACAATCGCGCTTATCGAAAACCCTGATCTTACCGTTAAACAGATGATGAAATATATCAAGGGCCCCGATTTTCCCACAGGTGCCATTATAATGGGGGCTGACGGTATTTATAAGGCATATACTACGGGCCGCGGCAGTGTTGTTGTGCGCGGCAGAGTGGATATCGAAGAGGACAAGAAGGGTAAGGAGTATATCATTATTTCTGAAATTCCATATCAGGTGAATAAGGCGTCACTTGTTACACGAATAGCTGAGCTGGTGAATAATAAAGTAATTGAAGGTATTACTGAACTGAGAGACGAATCGGACAGGTCGGGGATGAGGGTCGTTATCGGACTGAAAAAAACTGCCAACAGCGCCATTATTATAAACCAGCTTTATAAGAACACACCACTCCAGAGTTCATTCGGGATTAATATGCTTGCTCTGGTTAATAATGAACCGAAGACCCTTGATATAAAAGGGGTTCTTTCAAATTATATCCTTCACAGAAAAAATGTAATAACACGAAGGACACAATACCAGCTTAAGAAAGCTGAAGAGCGGGCCCATATCCTGCAGGGCCTGAAAATTGCCCTTGATAATATTGATGAAGTAATCCGTATAATCCGTGCTTCGAAGACCGTTGATGACGCCCAGAACCGGCTCATGAAGACATTTAAACTGTCCGAGATTCAGGCAAAAGCAATTCTGGACATGCGGCTGCAGAAGCTTACCAGCCTGGAAGTGAAGAAGATTGTTGATGAACTGAATGAGCTTTTAAAGCTTATCAAGGAACTCCAGGCAATTTTAAAAAGCGATAAAAAAATCCTTGGAATTGTCAGGGATGAGATGGTTGAAATAAAGGAAAAGTATTCCGACAAGCGGAGAACTGAGATCCAGATTGGCGGCGAGACCTCCACAAGTTTTGATGTGGAAGACCTTATCGCTGAAGAGGACATGGTTATCACGATAACCAATGACGGTTTTCTCCGGCGCCTGTCCATTGATACGTTTAAAAAGCAGCGTAGGGGCGGCAAGGGAGTTAGCGGCATCACAATTAAAAAAGAAGATTTTATAAAGATGATGAGTATATCATCTACTCACGATAATATCTTTCTTTTTTCAAATAAGGGAAAGGTATTCGGGCTGAAAACCCACGAAATTCCCCTTGCCACAAAAGCGGGACGGGGGAAATCCGTGAAGGGGATTATTAATCTCGCGAAGGGGGAGGATATTACCGCGATATGCTCTGTCCCTGATTTCGAAGAAGAAAAGTACCTCTGCATGGCTACAAAAGGGGGAATACTGAAAAAAATTGATGTGAATGATTTTACCAATGCCAAAAAAGGTGGAATCATTGCAATAAATCTTAAAAAAGACGACGAACTGGTAGATGTAAAACTGGTGGGAAAAAATGATGATGTGGTGATCGCGTCAAAAGAAGGGCTGATTCTCAGGACAAATCTTGGTAAAATGCGGGCCATGGGAAGAAATGCCGGCGGTATTATTGGAATGAGAATCGGTAGCAGTGATGAAGTCATCGGGCTTGATGTGGTAAAAGATAATTCCAGCCTTTTTGTTATTACTTCAAAGGGTTTCGGGAAAAATATTCACTTTAAGAATTTTACCAACAAGGGCCGTGGCGGAAAAGGGATGACATATCTCAAGGTCACTGAAAAAGTCGGCCATGCAATTGAAATACGCTCGGTTTTTCCCGATGATGAAATAATAATTGCGTCGAAAAGCGGTATGACCATCAGGCTACTCGCAAAGGATGTATCTGTGCAGGGACGTACTGCAAGCGGAGTTCGGCTCCTGAATATCGGTGATGATGATATGGTTTCTGATGTCGCAGCTATAACCGAGGAAAAGTAGGATGATCACTGCTCCGGCAAAAACTGTCGAAGCTATGAAGAACGGTTCACCGGTACGCATTGTTGCGATTGGTGATTCCCTGACCCAGGGGTGGCTTGTACCGAAGGGGTATGTTGATTTTGTAGAGGAAATGCTCAGGGATAAATATGCAAACCCCGGGATTTCTATTATAAACAGGGGCATTCCGGGGGATACAGCGGAAGGAGGTCTTCTCCGCCTGCGTCACGATGTTACCGATCTTGATCCTGATTGTGTCTTTATCCAGTTTGCGCTGAATGACGCGTTTATGGGTGTTCCCGTACAAGTTTATCAGAATTATGTACAGGGAATGATTGATGCTATCCGTAACGATACAGAGGCGGATATTGTACTTATTACCTCTGTGTTTCTTGATAATGAAAGGGAATATGAACAGGCAATGAAATTTTATTCCGCCCTTGAATTCCTTGCAGAAAAAAACAGTATCCCCGTGGCAAAGGTACACTCCTACTGGGAGAAAAAAGTACAGGGAGGGACCGAATTCCGTTCCCTGGTTCAGTGGGATCTTGTCCACCCCCGTGTTGAAGGGTATCGTCTGATGGCTGAGGCTGTCATGGAACTCTTCTGATTTTCTCGCCATACAAAAGAATGATGATATAATGCTATGAGCAGTACACTTCACAAACTATCCTTTGATGAACTGAAATCATCACGGCCCTCTCTGGAAGAACTTCAAACCAGAAAACGCTTTCCCGTTACGGTGCTTCTCGAAAACGTCCGGAGCCTTTATAATGTAGGTTCAATATTCCGTACATCGGACGGGGCCTTTGTTGAACGTGTGTTTTTGTGCGGCTATACAGGATATCCTCCCAGAAAGGAAATCGATAAAACCGCCCTGGGCAGCACGGAAAGTGTTCCCTGGGTCCATGAACCTGATACCATGAAAGCGCTGAAGTCGATAAAAGATGACGGGTATCAGCTTGTTGCCCTTGAGCATACAGACAGAAGTGTTTCATACCTGGAAGCCTCCTTTTCATATCCGGTGTGTCTTGTGCTGGGTAATGAAGTTGAGGGGATTACAGAAGAAACAGTTTCACAGTGTGATTTGGCCGTTGATATACCTATGCATGGTATAAAGCAGTCCCTTAATGTTTCTGTGGCGTATGGAATAGCAGTGTACCATATTATTGAACAATATGGAAAGATCAGTAATAATGAAGGGTAACCCTTTTTTATCTTGCTTTTTCAGCGTGATGTTACTACTATACTGCGCATCTTGTGTATGTGCAGGAGAATGTTAAATTTTACTCTCTGTTAAATTGATGGAGGATTTTTATGATGCGGAAATATTCCGTTGGTGTCCGTTGTATCAGTCTTGCCGCAGTTCTTTTTATTTCGATTGCTGTCAGTTCATGCCAGTTATTGAACATTCGGCAGGGAGATTCCGGACAGAAAAACCGGTATCTTAAAATTGGGGAAACAAGAACCGCCACAGTACCCGCGAATGGAGCACATATATATTTCGTAGTTGTAGAGTCGTCACGAAACCTTGTGTTTGATGTGAGGGCTTCACAGGGTTCCACCGTTGATCCGATTGTTGTATTGTTGAACAGCGAAGGGCAGAAAGTAGGAATGGATGATGACAGCGGCGGCGGTAAAAATGCACGACTTGCCGTAAGCGTAAATACAGGAGAATATACCGCGGTTGTGAGCGGCTATGGCAATACTTCCGGCGAATACAGTATTGCAGTCACAGATGGAGGTGCAGCTCAGGCTGTGCCGGGACAACAGGGGACTTCTGTTTCACCTCAGATGACTCAGAGTGGTGAAATTAGTCCCGGTGAGTCCAAAACAGGTGTCCTGAACCAGGGTGACACACATACCTATACTATGAATGTACCATCCAAGCTGATGATAACGATTGACCTTGAAAAGGCCGGCAATTCAGCACTTGATCCGATCCTTGAACTTCAGAACAGTACCGGTGCCGTTATTGCGAAAGATGATGACGGGGGCGGAGGAAGGAATGCGAGGATAACAAAGTTTCTGGATCCGGGAACGTATGCTCTTAAGGCTACAGGATACCGTAATTCATCAGGGCAGTATCAGTTAAGAGTTGCCGGATCAGAGGGAAGAGAACTTCCTCTCGGACAGGGTATGAGCGGAGTTATAAATTCCGGTGAGCGAAAGGTATATTTACTCACAGTAGTACGGGAAGGGCTGTATACTGTTTCCCTTAACAGAACGGGGAATTCCGCACTGGACCCGGCATTGTTGCTCCAGAATGAACAGGGACAGAATCTTTCACAGGATGATGACAGCGGTGAAGGGTTAAATGCAAAAATTGAAACATTTCTTTCTCCGGGTACGTATCTCCTTTTTGGGTATGGAAGTGATGTTGGAAGCGGTGCGTTCACAATTCAGGCATCGAGAAAAAATGTTACTCCGCAGCAGCAGACAACACTTGGCGTTAATACTGCGGCAGAGGGATGGATATTCCAAAATACACGGCATTCCTATACCATATCACTTCAGCGGGAGGGATTATATTCGTTTGACTGCGTGAAGGCTGATTCCGGAAATCTTGACCCGATGATCAATCTTGAAAACGAAAATCATATACAGATTGACAGTGATGATGACAGCGGCGGAGGACGTGACGCACGAATAATGCGTATGATGACCCCCGGGAAATATACTCTAAATGTCACAAGTGTTGGAACATCGTCAGGAAAATACAGACTCTCTGCAAAAGTAATTGGACTTAGAACTATTGCTCTTGGGAAGAGCGTAACCAGCACATTGGGAGAAGGTGAAATTCACGCCTACAGGTTTGTACTGAAAAAAAAGGCGAATGTAACTATTGATAATGAACAAACGGGACAGGGGAATCTGGATCCCTATCTGGTTATGTTTGATAAAAACGGCGGTAAAATTACAGATGATGATAGCGGTGAGAACAGGAATGCAAGGATAAACAGGGAACTTACTGCAGGTGATTATATTATTGTAGCAAAGGGACTTGGTTCAACAAGCGGTGGATATAAACTTGCAGTCAACCGTTTCAGGGCCGCACCTGATGTCCAGGCATCAATTTCCGTTGGTGAGACCAGGACAGGAACACTGCAGTCGGGAGGTCAGCGTATTTCTTATTCTTTAACTGTATCCGCTGCGGGAACAGTAATTATACGCGCAAAAAAAACATCAGGGTCCAATGTTGATACATTAGTTGAGCTGTATAATGCAAACGGGGTGATGGTGGCGAGTGATGATGACAGCGGTGGAAACAGAAATGCGCTTCTTATTCAGCAGTTAAACCCGGGAAGCTACCGGGTTGTTGTTAGAAGTTACGGCAACAGCACCGGTGAATATCTCCTGAGTATTGTATCAGGCGGAAATTAACAGAAAATACAAGTAACCGGTAAAAGCCCCCGTTTGAATAAAGCGGGGGCTTTTTTTATTCAGTATATTTTCCTTGAATTATTTATCATGATGCATTACTAATAGTAATACATGGAGTCTTGTGAAATTCTTTCCCGGTCTGTGGTATAAAAGGGGGGATTTGTTCTCTATAAGAACGACGGAGTATACGGCATTAGAAATTACTTGATTCAAAAACAACGTACAGGAGTATCGCAGTGAAAAAAAGTGATCTGTTACAGTGGATACTTTCCTTTGGAACATTCCTTACCGGATATACTATTACCTTTCATTCACCATGTGCATCAGGGTCAATTGGTGTATTTATTATTTTTGCTGCTTCAGCGCTTCTGTTTTCACCAATATTAAACAGCTATATTCCTGGAATTAAAAGAAGTTCAACTGGTGTGACTCTTCAGATAACAGCGGGAGTTCTTTCCTTCATACTTGCGTTATTTATAACCTATCCCCACTGCAGAGGAATACATATTCCATTAATACAGGAAAATGCAAGAATTTCCTACTATGAACAGGGCGGTTCCGGAGGATATGGTAATAATGCAGGAATTGAAGACCGTGCGGGAGTTATTGAGGAGGACAATGAAGCAGGCGAAAGTACGGGAGTTGAATCATCACAGATTGAAACGGTGAGAGATGATGAAGTGTCATCCGAAAGAACAGCTGCAGAAGAAGGAACAGGTCGAAGCAGTGAACCAGTATCAGGACGTACCATGGAGAGGACATCCTCAGGGTCTTCAGTATTGGAAAGGATTGCATATAATGGGGATGCCGCACGGACTGTTGGAGGAAGAAATATATCATCCAATATAACAAAAGAAGTCGCCGGGACTGGAGCCGGGTCAACAGGTACGGCATTGAATAAAGGAACAGCAGCACATGATATGAAACAAGCTTCCGGACGGGAATATGCAGTTTCCGCACAACAAAGGACTAACGCGGGTTCCGTAAGAACAGATCTGAAAAAAGAAACCAGAGAGTTGCCGAACGGCAGCCGGTATTCCGGAACTACATTTCGAAGTGCACCGGAAGGTTCCGGTGTGATGAAATGGCCTGACGGCAGTACATATTCAGGTGAGTGGAAAAATGGAAAAAGAAATGGTACCGGAACAATGAAATGGTCAGGTATCAGCAGTCAACGGGTAACGGGTGATGGCGGCACAATGCCTTTGATGAGTCTGTGGGGTTATGACCGCCGGGGAGATGCGGCATCTGCCGTTGTCGCATATTCCGGAACCTGGAAAGATGATAAGCCTTTCAGAAAGGGGGCATTCCGCTGGAGCAACAACGATTATTACCGGGGTTCATTTTCTAATGCACAGCGTCATGGATATGGCGTGTATCACTATAGTCACGGAACGGAATACCGCGGACAGTGGCGAAATAATAAGGCACACGGACAAGGGTCAATTGCGTGGAAAAATGGTGACAGGTATTCAGGTGGATGGAGCAATGACCGGAGAGAGGGAACGGGAACCTATATATGGAGTCGTGGTATACGCTACAACGGTTCCTGGCATAACGATATGATGCATGGAACAGGTGTTATTACATGGAAAAACGGCAACAGGTATGCAGGCCAGTGGAAGAATAACCATCGGGAAGGAAAAGGTGTATATACCTGGAAAAAAGGTGATAGATATGAAGGCGTATTCGTGGACGATAAACGGAACGGTTCAGGGGTTTATGTCTGGGCTGATGGTAGAGAGTATACGGGGCAGTGGAAAAACGGCCTCATGGAAGGTTCGGGACAATTAAAATATCCTGACGGGAAAGTACTTCAGGGAACATTCAGAAATAATAATTATATCGGGAAATAGAAGGGTCATATTGTAAGAGCGGAAAAAGAATATGGTCTGAAACGTGTTACGCGGTATAGACAATTTTTCCCTTACAGATAGTGCAGAGGACCTTTCCGTAGAGTTCTTTCCCGATGAAGGGTGTATTCTTACATTTTGAAATAAGAAAGCTGTTATCAATGAGGATTTTTTCATCAGGATTGATAATGGTTATATCTGCAGGTTTTCCTTCTTTTATTTCCCCTCTGTCCAGTTTCATTATTCTTGATGGATTAGAAGTTACTTTTGCAAATGCTTCAATATAGGAAAAACCATTGTTTCTCACCAGTTCGGTAATAATAAGGGGAACCGCTGTTTCAAGTCCGATTATTCCGAATGGAGCATATTCAATTTCCTGCATTTTATCATATTCAAGGTGCGGTGCGTGGTCTGTAGCAATTACGTCAATTGTGCCGTTTTTAAGACCTTCAATTATTTTCAGCCTGTCCTCCTCCGTGCGAAGGGGAGGATTCATTTTTGCCATTGAAAGATGTTCTTCAACAGCATCATCTGTGAGTGAAAAATAATGGGGTGCTGTTTCGCAGGTTACGTGTATGCCTGCGTTTTTTGCCTGAGCAATTATATCGACGGAACCGCCTGATGATACATGTGCAATGTGCAGTTTTCCTTTTGTGAGACGGGCGAGAACAATGTCACGGTATATCATTATCTCTTCCGCTTCCCGGGGGATACCCTTGAGACCGAGAAGGATAGATTTTTTACCTTCATTCATTATTCCGTCATCAGAAAGAACTGAATCCTCCGCGTGGGATATCATCGGCACATCAAAAAGCCTTCCGTATTCAAGGGCCCTGCGCATAAGCACAGAACTCATTACCGGCAGGCCGTCGTCGGAAAAACCAACAGCACCGCCTTGAACAAGCTCTCCCATTTCGGAAATTTCTTCACCTTTTGCACCTTTGGATATCGTGGCGATTGGAAAAACATTTATGGGGCCCCTTTCGGCTTCAAGTTTTATAAAGCGCACAAGGGCCTGATTGTCAATTACCGGTGACGTGTTGGGCATGGTGCATACAGAGGTGAAACCGCTTTTCGCCGCTACGATTGAACCCCCAAGAATTGTTTCCTTGTCCTCCCTGCCGGGTTCGCGGAAATGAACATGAATGTCAATGAGTCCCGGTAGAACCAGAGAACCGGCTGCATCAATTACCTCGACATCTGCTGATGGCGGTATCTCAGAAGCTATGGTTGATATTATTCCATTCTCAACAAGAATGTCTTTCCTGTCATCAGTGCCGGATGCGGGATCAATCATTCTTCCGTTTTTTATAAGAATTTTCATTATATGCGTTACCTAATCGTCAATTCCTTCAAGAGATGCTCCCCCCGCGAGGAGATAAAAAATAGACATTCGTACCGCGACACCGTTTGTAACCTGCTCAAGAATTACAGAGTTTTCACAGTCTGCAACGTAATCGTCAATTTCAACCCCACGGTTTATAGGGCCGGGATGCATAATGATGATATCGCTTTTACACTGCTTTTTCATGCGTTCACGTGTCAGAGAGAAGAGCCGGTGATATTCCCTGATTGAAGGAAAGTGTGACCCTTTCTGCCGTTCACGCTGTATGCGCAGCATCTGTACCGCGTCCAGCCTGGGAAGCAGTTCGTCAAAATCATAATATATATCAACATCATATACACTGAAGTCATCTGGAATGAGTGTCGGTGGACCGCACAGTGAAACTTTTGCACCAAGTTTTTTAAATACTTCAATATCAGAGCGGGCCACACGTGAATGCTTAATATCACCAACTATTCCTATATGCATACCCTCAAGGCTGCCGCGTTTTTCAAGGAGTGTATAGGCGTCAAGAAGTGCCTGTGTGGGATGGGCGTGATAGCCGTCTCCCGCGTTTATTACTGATGCTTCAATATTTTTTGACAGGAAATGCGGCGACATTGAAACACCGTGACGCATGACAATGTAATCTGCTTTCATTGCCTCGAATGTGTGTACCGTATCGATAAGAGACTCACCCTTTACAACGCTTGATGTCGCAACAGAAACATTGATAAGGTTTGCTGAAAGCTGTTTCGCGGCAAGTTCAAAACTTACACGGGTCCTTGTGGAAGGTTCATAAAAAAGGGATAAAACTGTTTTGCCCCTGAGAATAGGGACAGTCTTGATTGTTCTGGTAAACAGGTCCTTGAAATACTGCGCTGATTCACAGATAAGTTTTATTTCTTCAACGTCAAGGGACTGAATATCCAGAAGGTCTTTTCGCTTTAATTCATTCATCTTAAATTGGAGTTAATAAAGGCGATTTGCCTGTTTGTCAAATCAAATATTTGATTGAACAGGTTTTTTTTACAAATAGATTCTGTTTGTTGTACTATATCCGGGACAACGGTATGCGTGTCGTACCGGGAGTGCAGACATCAGCCTTATTTTTCCCTGCGGGCTTCGATAATAAGCATTACTGCAACGATCAATGATCCCGCAACAAAGGCGGCAACAGTCAGTATTTCATTCGCAGAAAATTGCGCGGGGATCATATTGGAAAGGTATACTGTTTCATCTCCAACGAGGGCAGTTGTTTTAAAGGGCCATATCATCCATAATGATCCAATTACAAGACCTACAAGAAATCCCATTGTCTGATCGTACCATTTTTTAAGAAGAAAATCGAGAAGCCTCGTGAAAAGAAGAATACCCACAATACATCCAAGGGCGAATGCTCCGAGAACAGGTATGTTTCGTGTAGTAATGGCTTCAAGTATTTCAAAATATCCTCCTAAAAGGAGGAGCAGGAATGAACCGCTCACACCGGGGAGGATCATTGCTGATATGCTGACAGCTCCAAGGAAAAAAAGATAGAGATACTTTAAAACTTTTACTCTTTGATTGGAGACCGCTGGCTGTGCGATGGAACTTTGAGATGTCTTCAACGTGAGTTCGTGTTTCTTTTGAGCCTTGTGAAGCATCGTATCCCCGGAGACTGCGTATGATATTGCAAATACTGAGGAAATGGCAATAATAACAGCCAGAAATACAGGAACCGTTTTTTTCTTAATGAGCTGAAACGGCGCGATAACTGAAAGGAGAACAAGACCGAAGAAAAATCCATACGTCGGGTCATGCTGATGTTTCAGAAGATATGTCATAAGCTTTGCAAGGGCGATAATTGCTGAAAGCGCACCGGTTCCGAGAATCAGGAGAAACAATGCATCAATCCGTTTCATTTCAGTCTTGAATGATTCGAAGCTTTCTTTTTTAAAAAGGAACAGTCTCAGTGTTGATACAATTGTTTCAGAAGAAATATTATGGATTGCGTCAATGAGACGTTCATATATTCCAAGAACCAGGGCCATGGTACCGCCGGAAACTCCCGGAATAATGTTTGCAATGCCGATAACAGCACCCTTAAAAAGATCCTTTATTGCGTTCATATGTACCTCTTAGAAATATAGAAAACACTACAGAGGGGGATAATTACCGGCATGTCAACATCATTATAATGTGATGCAATAGAATATAGTGAAAATCAATGCATGTCGTAAAGCTTGCTTTTTCCCTGCATGAGAAACCGGATGCCGTCATCAAGGCCTTCAAGAGTCAGCTCGAACATGGGAAAAATACTCCGTATCAGCCGAATTGAATGAACATAATTCCATGATCGCATGGGAAGCGGATTCAGCCAGATTGAGTCTTTGAACTTGTCCCGTATGCGCTGAAGCCAGACCTGACCAGGAATATCATTGTAATACCAGTAATCAATGGCGCCGTTGACCCATGTAAGTTCCGAAGGAGCCATTTCTCCATCTCCCACAATAATTACTTTATAATCGTCATCTTCATTTTTCAGTAATTCTGCGGTGGAAATTGATGAGTTCCTTTCCATGTCGGTCCAGAGGTCCTGATATATACAGTTGTGGAAATGATAATGCTTGAACCTGCTTATTTGTGAGGAAGACGCAGAAAAAAGGCGCTCCACGAGGGTGGAATAGGGGTCCATAGATCCCCCGCTGTCCATAAGGAGAATAACCTTTGACGCTTTCTTTTCTTTGGTTTCCCACACAAATTCTATTTCACCGGCATTCTTACATGTTGCATCGATGGTTCGGTCAAGGTTCAATTTTTCTTCAGGGGATATAGGCAGCAGTGACCGAAGGTGGGAAAGGGCTACCCGCATCTGCCGGGTGTCCAGGGTAATATCGCTTGAGTAATTGCGGAAAGAGCGCTTTTCAGCGATCTGAACGGCCCTCTTGTGCCGTGATACACCCTGTCCTATCCGCACCCCTGCCGGATTATAACCCCAGGCGCCCTGAGTAGAACGCCCTCCGGTACCTATAGCTTTATTGCCGCCGACATGGCCTTTGTAATGACCCTCCCGCAGCTGTTGTTCAAAGTTCCTGAGCACTTCATCGAGGTCAAGCTGCTGAATCTGTTTTTTCTCTTCTTCCGTGAGTTTCAGTTCTTTTACCTTCTTGAGGCCCTCAAGGATTTTATCCAGCATTTCATCTGTGGTTTCTACATCCTTGAAGGTATCGAGAAAGGCGATATCGTACCTGTCGTAGTGAATTTCGTTTTTCACAAGAATCGACCGGGCAATATGATAGAACCGGGTAAGGCTGCAGTCGTTGAGGTTCTGCGCAAGAGCATGGTGGAGGGTAATCCACTCATGAAGCGAAACCGGAACCCCTGCAGCTTTAAGATTGAAGAAGAAATTAATAAACATTTCTTGTCCTCATGCTGGAATTGTAGGCATAGTGATTTTTCCCGGCGTTCGCAACAAGTTCGACATCTTCCTGTTTTTTAAGAAGTGTTCCGAGAAACGGCATTTCTTTTTCGATATTTTTTGCAGGTATTCCCCCTATGGTGAGGGCCTGGATCCAGTCAATAAGCTCACTTGTTGAGGGCTTTTTCCTGAGCATGTCAAATTCACGTATCCAGTAGAATTTTTTCATGCATTCCTTCACAAGCTTTTTGTCGATATCGGGGAAATGGACCTTCACAATATCTTCCATCAGTGCCTCAGCGGGGAAATCAATATAGTGAAATACGCACCGGCGGAGAAACGGATCGGGAAGTTCCTTTTCGCTGTTTGATGTAATAATCACGATTGGCCTGTTTATTGCCTTGATCAGCTCGCTGGTTTCAGGAATGTAGAAACTCATTTCATCGAGCTCGTTCAGGAGGTCATTTGGGAATTCGATATCAGCCTTGTCGATTTCGTCAATAAGAAGAATAGCCTGTTCCGGTGCACTGAAAGCAACACCGAGTTTACCGAGGTTGATATACTGTTTAATGTCGGAAACGTCCCTGTCACCGAAACGGGAATCATTAAGGCGCTGAACGGTATCGTACACATAGAGACCTTCACGGGCCTTTGTTGTTGATTTGATATTCCAGATAATCAGTTCTTTCCCGAGGCTCTTTGCAATAGAATGCGCCAGAAGAGTTTTTCCTGTACCAGGCTCACCCTTAATGAGGAGCGGACGACCGAGAGCTATTGATACATTGACACTGTCCTTTAATTCAGGAGAGAGGACATAGTCCTCGGTTCCCTTAAAATAATTCATGAAATTAACCCTTTTCTTTTATTGTGATAATATCCAGGTCCTGGGGGAAAATCACCCGTTCAGAGAAATCGCCAAGGATCTCCCTGTTTTTTTTAACCTGAAATTCATACGTAGACCCGGAGGGAATATACATGTGATTAATATATACCGTCCCGGGAAATATTCCTAATTTAATTAGTTTTGCAAAATCACTGGAGGAGAGATGACCGGGATAGCTTGCGTAATCAGATATACTCCACTCAATAATTGCAGAATCTGCTTTTTTAATAAGCTCAATAAGATTGTCGCAGTATCCCGTATCACCGGTATAGGCCAGACATTTGCCGCTAAAATCGAAAAGATATCCTGTTGAAAACTCCCCGTGTTCCAGATGATGAGACGTTGCGGTAAAGAATGAACCGCTGAAGGTTTCACCGTGGGAAAGTTCTATAAGCTGTATTTCAAAGGGGAGCGGATAATCACCCATAAATGGCAGGAGACGTTCGTTGTAGAAATTCCGGAGCCCGTGGGGTCCCGCTATGATAAGGGGGTTTTCCCTCCGCCCTGTGCTGTCCCACATTTCGCCCCACAGTAAATCCGGCAGACCGGAGATATGGTCAACATGAAAGTGGGAGATAAAAATTGTTGAGATATTCTTGTAGTTGAACGCGGGACTTTCAAGCCGCGAAAGCTGATGATACGCTCCGCCCCCCGCGTCAAGGAGCACTACCTCACTTCCGTTGGAAAGAGCGAAGGAAGCAGGGTTTCTCCCTGATGAATTACAGGTTCCTGTTCCTAAAAATGCAAGTTCAATATTCATGGTAACTGTTTATCAGCAAAATAAAGAATCATAATACATACTGCTGGTATTCTTTTTATTGCTGAAATCCTGTAAATTATTTTTTTATCTAAAATAATAATCCGGAAGATGTCCCGCGGTTAATGTGGTATATAGAAGTATCTTTATAGCAGATTACAGATACTCTGTCAAGATTTATGATGAAAAAACCCCGCATAACGCGGGGTTTAATTATAACGGAAGTTATGTGTTTTTATATACAGAGTCAGGATTTACTACAGATTTTACTGATTCTGTTGTAAAGGATTTTGTACTGTGGGACGTTTCCGAAGCGCATCAATCTGGCTTTTCGCTCCCTGCTTGACTGAATCACTGCTGGCGGCGTCTTTTGCCTGATTCATCATTGACTGCGCTGCTTCGGTCGATTCTTTTTGCCGTGCCGTTGTGTCTCCTTTGACCGCGTCAATATTGGCTCTGTCCCGGGCCTTCTGGTCTTCAACCCGCTGCCGGTCACCTTCTCTCTGATTTTCAACCATTGTACGGTCCCTTTGGCGCTGGTCTTCAACATATTTTCGCATCTCTTCTTTCTGCTGCAGATATTTACGGCGGATATCCTCACGGAGTTCAGTTATCCGGAGTTTAATATTCAGCATATTCATTCGGTCCTGACTTATCTGCTTTTTGACCATATCCTCGCCTCTGACAACATCAACTTCTTCTCTGTCAGCAATGATAACAGCATCGGCATCAGGATTTGTATTGTTCTGGCATTCGACTTTTCCTTCAAGACAGGCAACATTTGCTTTTCCGTCTTTTTCTTCAACAAGAAAGTCCGTTCCCCTTACACCGGCAGTGGCGGTTGGAGATTTTATGCGGTAATCATCATTTTTAGACAGCTTTTTTACACTGGAAAAAAGGGCTCCGTTGTTAACGAAAAGAACTGTCTGTTCTGAATTTTTTGTTATATTCATTACCAGGGTTTTCACTTCAACCGAGGTATTCCCCAGAATCTTTATGGCGTTCTCACCAAAATAAACATCTGCAACTGATTTGTCGCCTGAAGTGATTACCGACATTCCCTCTGTAATTGAATCGCCGATTTTCGCGTCAGCTTTCGCACCCTGGGCATTGACAATTTTTACGTTTCCAGTTACGAAGTTAATGAGACCCTGCCGGGCAACAGTCCTGTCCTCCTTTTTGCAGTTAAAGGAAACGGCAATAAAAAATAATATTACTACAGCACATATATTGCGTTTCATTACTTCCTCCTGATATAGTACAGCAATTTACCATTTATACGCTACAATAGTAACAAAAACCTGCAACGTCAAGCACTATTTGATGTCCAATATTCTAATGGAATCACTAATTGGGGGTTGTGGAGCGTAAGCAAAAATGGTGTATAGCGTTTGTGTCAATAATACTACGAAAAACAACATGTAAATAACTGCAAAATTTTTTTGATATATTTTATGTTTTAATGAAATATTCTTGCATGTTTCGTGAAGTTTTGTAATAATATAAAACTCGTCTTCTATGATAATCTGATAAATATATAATGATTTCCTTTCGCATCATCTTACTAATGGAGACCGGCACATGGGTAAAACCGCATACCTCTATGATGAAATCTATCTGGAACATGACACGGGATGGGGCCATCCTGAATGTCCCGAGCGTCTGGTAGCAATTGACAGCCGTTTGAAAAAGTGTTCATTTTATTCAGACCTTGTGCGGGTGAAAGCGGTAAAAGCAGATCTGAAATATATCGAGATGATTCACAGCAGGAACTATATCGATGAAGTAAAGAGAAATGTTGAGCGGGGGATGCACGCGCTTGATCCGGATACAACCGTTGGGGACAAGTCATATGATGTGGCACTCTATGCGGTAGGCGGGTGTCTTAATATGTGTGACGCAATTGTAAAAGGGAAGGCTGTGAACGGTTTTTGTGCGATAAGGCCTCCGGGACATCACGCAGAATGGGACTATGCGGCAGGTTTCTGCCTGTTCAATAATATTGCAATAGCAGCACGTTATCTTCAGGATAAACACGGACTGAAGAAAATAGCGATTGTTGACTGGGATGTACATCACGGGAACGGAACACAGCATTCTTTCGAGTCCGATAATTCTGTGTACTATATCAGTCTTCATCAGTATCCTCATTACCCTGGAACGGGATCAAAAAATGAACGGGGTACAGGTGAAGGTGAGGGTTATACCCTGAATTTTCCAATGGTACACGGAAGCGGGGATGATGAATATTTAACCGCTTTTCAAAACACAATTATTCCGACTCTCGAGGAGTTTCAACCTGAGATTATTCTAATTTCCGCGGGGTTTGACGCGCATTTCACCGATTCACTTTCTTCAATAAAACTATCAACAGAGGCATACCAGAAATTCACTGTTATGTTAAAAGAAGTTGCAGTAAAATACTCCAGGGGTCGTGTTATCGGGTTTCTTGAAGGGGGGTATAATCTTGATACACTGTCTCTTTGTGTCAAGAAAGTGATGGAAACCTTTGTTCATGAAACGTGATTATTTGTATCTTTTATTCTTAAGAGAAAAGAGCTGGAAATATTTTCTGTCATTCCTGTAATGTGGCTAAGGATATGAATTTGTTTGAGCGGGAAATGAGTGTTATCATTTTTCTTCAGATACAGCAGCCTTGCGGTTTACCTTCTTTTGTATAATTTTCAGACAACGAGGTCCTTTTATCAATGGCATTTTCACCTTTTATCTGGCTTGCAGTGGGAATACTTATCATGGGAATGGAAATTCTGGTTCCCGGATTTGTTCTTTTCTGGTTCGGGATTGGCGGTGTTGTGACATCGCTTCTGGTTTTCATTAAAATTATTCCCGAACAAAATGCTGTTGCCCAATGGGTTTCTTTTTTTCTTACTTCGTTACTTTGTCTTTCTTTGTGGCATTTCTATGCCGGAAAATATTTCAAAAAAAGCCTCACTGATGAAACAGGGGATCCCACATTACAAAATCTTACCGGCCGTGTGGTAAAACCTGTAATGCCCGGTGTCCCCGGAGAAGTTGAACTATACAGCGGGTTTCACGGGATAAAAAAATGGCAGGCTGAAGCGAAGGAGGTCCTCGAAGAAGGTGAAGAGGTCAGGGTTCTGGAAGCCAGGGGCATTAAGCTTGTTGTTGAAAAAAAGTAATATCAATTTATTGTTCATTTTTGTTGAAAATATATCGTTACATTTTTAAGATATTTGTTGGACCTGACTTTTGGCGGGGGAAAACGGATATCTTAATTTTTTTTTTATATTATTTGATGTATAAGGGAGTTTCTACATCTTAAGAGTAAAAAAAATGCGTGAACCAGGAGGATCAAATGATTTATCTTGTATTTGCAATTGCGGTTATTGCGGTGCTGTTGGTTGTGAAAGGTATCAAGATCGTACCGCAGGCTGAAAACTGGATTATTGAGCGTTTTGGAAAATATGCGACAACCTTAAATCCGGGACTTAATCTTATAAATCCGATTTTTTCAAGGGTTTCCCATAAGGTCGATATTCGTGAGACTGTTCTTGATATGCCGAAACAGGGTACCATTACAAGTGATAACGCGTCAATTGAAGTAGACGGTATTGTGTACTATAAAATTATGGATCCCTATAAATCTTATTACGGCATAAGCAGCCTGCGATATGCTATACAGAACCTTGCCCAGACAACACTACGGTCGATTATGGGAAAAATGACCCTTGATGAATCATTGTCTTCACGTGAAAAGATTAACGCGGAACTTCTGGAAATTCTTGATGAGGCTACTGATTCATGGGGTACAAAAATAACCCGTGTCGAGATACGGGATATTGAACCGCCTGCTGATATTGTCAGTGCCATGACACTGCAGATGAAAGCTGAAAGGGAGAAACGTGCCCGGATACTCGAGGCAGAAGCAAAAAAGGAAGCCGCGGAGCGTGAAGCGGAAGGTATGAAGCGCGCACAGATTCTTCAGGCTGAAGCACGGAAAGAATCAGCAGACCGTGACGCAGAGGCACGTGAACGCCTTGCAAGGGCGGAAGCGCAGGCTATTTCATCAGTAGCTGATTCCCTCAATGCAAGCGGCGGAGACCCTCTCGTGTATCTTTTGGGACAGGAATATGTCCGTGGTATGATAAAGCTTGGGGAATCACCCAACGGGAAAATTGTTGTGCTTCCTGCGGATGTAATGGAATCAGTGAAGACAATTTTCAAAAAACAGTAGTAAATGACAATAATAACAGAACTGGAAGTGGAACGGTAATATTACAGCGATGAACTCTGGACAGCAGCTCATTCTAACATTCGGTGGCGCGGTGTTTTTCGGGATTCTCTTTTTTGCCATTGCGAGAAGACTCCGTGTTACACCGATTGTGGTGCTGCTGATGGGGGGGATATTTCTGGGGCCCAGCAGTTTCGGGATCGGAATTATCAATCCTCATATTCTGGGTGACGGGCTCAAGGTTATTGTGCAGCTTGCGGTAGCCCTTATTCTTTTTGAGGGGGGTATGACCCTTGACGCGAATGGATACCGGCAGGTATCAGCGGAAATACGTCATGTTCTGACCCGGGGTGTTGTCATTACATGGATTGGCTCGGCAGTTGCGGTGAAGTTCATCTTTGATTTGCCATGGGCGCTCTCAGTTCTTGCCGGAAGTCTGATTATTGTTACAGGTCCCACTGTAATAGGGCCCCTTCTTAAACGTATACGGGTTAAGAGCCGCCTTTTTCATTTCCTTCACTGGGAAAGCGTGCTGATTGATCCAATCGGGGTGTTTATCGCCCTGCTCTGTTTTGAGTGGATAATCGGGCACGACGCCATTGAGCTGTTTATAATGCGACTTCTCCTTGGACTGGTAGTGGGTTTTGGTGGCGGGCTTATCCTTGCGTTTATTATCCGCCGGCAATGGCTGCCGGATGAGAGCATCAATGTGTTTGTTCTCGCCTGTGCTCTCGGGCTGTATGCGCTTTCAGATGTGGTAATTCCGGAAAGCGGCCTTCTCAGTGTTACCGTGGCGGGATTTGTAGTTGGATATACAGATACTCCGCAGATTGACAGGCTTAAAAGTTATAAAGCACAGCTTGTTGATCTGCTTATCGGCCTCCTTTTTGTTCTTCTGGCAGCTAACCTCGATATTGATTCAATTACCAGTAATTACGGGTTTAATATGGTGCTGGCAGTTGTTATTGTAATGCTGGTAGTCAGGCCATTGAATATTCTGATTTCCACAATGGGTAAAAAAACTTTTATTTTCAGGGAAAAATTATTTCTGGGGTGGATAGCGCCAAGGGGGATTGTCGCTGCGTCCATGGCGTCAATTTTCGCGTTAGCTCTCAAAGAGCGTGGTGGCGGGGATGCAGCAAGCGGAAAGTTCATTGAAGCGTTCACATATTCTGTTATTATCGGAACCGTTGTGTTTCAGGGTTTTACCGCGGGTTGGATTGGTAAATTGTTAAAAGTTGTTGAACCGAAACCGACCGGGTGGCTCCTTATCGGTGCCCACAGGCTTGCGCAGCAGGTAGCGGAGTTTATTGAATCCCATCGGGTAGCGGTTACGCTACTGGATACAAATTTGAAATGTGTTTCAATGGCAAGAAAGCGGGGGGTTAATGCGGTTTTTGCAAATGCCGTTACAATGAATCCTGATGAATTTCCGGAACTCTATGGTATCGGAAATGTTCTTGCTATTACCACGAATGAGGATTTAAACGAGCTGGCGTGTCAGAGGCTTTCTCAGAGTATCGGAAAAGCTGAGATGTATAAATGGAGTTCAACACCCATTGCAGAAGGAACCATGAAAAAAAATTCTCTTTCCTGTGGAAGTCCCGTTTGGACAGACGTGAGGCTTTCAAGAATGGTTGCGATGAGCATGGAGGGGACCGACCTGACCTTTTCCATTGTGAAGTACGATGTTGAGAAAGGGGATATACCTGAAAATGTACTAATGTGTTATTCTGATGGAGATTTTCATCTATCCGTACCGGGAAGCCTTTCCGGTGATACAGAATTTCTTATTTTTAATCCAATTGATGTGAGGCTGGATATCCAGCTTGATCCTGACTGGGTTATTGTTTCTGACGCAGAGAGCCTTGCAGATGTACTTGGTGAACTGCTGAACAGGCTTCACCAGGATATTCCAGCGCTTGATACGGAGTGGCTTCTTCATCATCTTATCACCATTGAGCGGGAGTATTCAAGCGTAATTGGACACGGTGTTGCATTGCCTCATACCTATATCGAAGGCATTGAACGATCCCTTGTAATGGTGGCCAAGATGAGGAAACCGGTGATCTGCCAGCATGGTACTGATGAGATCATTTATGTTGTGCTGCTGCTCAGTCCGAAAGACCAGCCGGAGGTGCATATTAAAGCATTGTCGGAAATATCAAAATTTATAGTGAATGATGATAACAGAAAAAAACTCGCTTCAGCACAAACTAAAAGCGACCTTATTGCTATACTTTTTCCGGACCGTGAAAAAAAACATACATCGTGAGCAGATGCAGCACCGCTATTTTATGACGACACGTTCGCCCTGAACAGCATCTGTATGTACAACTTCTCCGATTATACAGGGATGCTCACCGGCTTTTGTAAGGGTATCTATTAATCTGGTACTGTTGTCTGTATCTGAAAAAAGCATCATACCGGTACCCATATTAAAAGTGGTAAACATCTCCCGTTCCGCAACATTACCCTCTTTCTGAATGACCTGAAAAACAGGCAGTATATCAAGGGAAGCTTTTTCAATTATTACTGATGTATTTTCGGGAAGAATGCGGGGGATATTTTCATAAAAACCACCACCGGTAATGTGTACCATTCCCTTGATCTTGATTCCTTCAGAAAGAGCACGGGTAACTGCCCTGCAGTATATACGGGTCGGGGTAAGAAGAGTTTCACCCAGTGTACCTGGAAGGTCGGAAATTTTTTTCTCTACAGTATACTTTTTCATGTCAAAGAAGAGTTTTCGTACCAGAGAATATCCGTTAGAGTGAATACCGGATGAAGGAAGGCCGATAATAATATCTCCATCTTGTATGTTTTTTCCGGTGATAATATTGTCCCTGTCAACAACACCCACCGCAAATCCCGCAATATCATAGTCCGTTTGTTCCATGACATTCGGGTGTTCAGCAGTTTCACCTCCAATCAGGCTGCATCCGGCCATGTTGCATCCTTCCGCAATTCCTTTTACCACTTCAACAAGGATGTCCTCGTCAAGTTTGCCGCACGAAATATAATCGAGAAAAAAAAGCGGTGCGGCACCGGATGTAAGGATATCATTTACACACATGGCGACAGCATCTATTCCGATAGTATTGTGAATATTCATCATTCGGGCTATTGTAATTTTTGTGCCCACGCCGTCAGTTCCTGAAACAAGGACTGGTTCTTTCATTTCAGGGAATGCGCCGGAATATAGTGCCCCGAATCCTCCGATTCCGGTAAGGACTCTTTCGGTAAAGGTTGATTTCACTGAAGGAATAATTCTTTTAACAAAGTTATTTCCTTTTTCAATATCGACGCCGGAATCTTTATATGTGAGTCCCATGATTTCCTCGCTATGAATAATGAGATGAATTTTTCTACAAACTCTGTTACACCGAATGAAAACCTGACAGGTACGCTTCTTCCATGAAACAATCCACTGAAGTTGATAATCCCTTATCAGGAACAATAACGCAGCATTGTTTACAGTACAGCAGAGTAGTAACTTTCTTTTTATTGTAATGTAAATACAAGCAATTTTCAATTAGTTCTTGATTTTTACAGAGGACTGTGGCTGATTCAATGGACAGGACATACTATTACGGTTACGTTCTCTGGTACAGGAGACATTATGGCATTATCACAGAAGGAGTTGGAAATACTCCTGGAAAAATTACGCCGAAAATATAATGAGTATGGTGAGAAATACAGCAGGAAGTTTTTTGATATCGGTTCCTTAGAAGATCGTCTTCAGATAACTCTCAGGAACAGGCTGAATCTTGAGGGATTTATCCTCGCAGAAATTGCCGCGTTTGAAAAGTTAAAGGAAAAGTACGAGAAGAAAAAAAAGAGTAATTCTTTTGCCCTGAAAGTTGATAGAATTATTGAAGAAAATATTGCACGCATAAAGAAATATCCCCCTGTTATGTTTCATAAAAAAGCAGGAGTAGAGATTACGCACTTTTACGGCGCGGTATCAGAATTTTCCGAATACCTGTTTCCTGTGATCTGGCTTGTGGTCCGGGATGATGCGCATAAAAGAAAGCTTCAGAAATTAGATGACTCACTGAATTTTCTTGCTGTCCCGAGAGGGTCCAAACCGTCGAAACGGGTTGAAGACCATATACTGCTGCTTTCACGAACAGGTGTCAGGGAAATCGATATTGAAAAGGATAAAAACAGATATCTCACGGAAACCGCAGGTGTGCTTTTTGAAATTGATGATTTTTGCAGCGAACTGATGGAATTACGGGACCCTGAATGGGAGAAGCCGCTCCGTTTCGACAGATTGTATTATGAAGGGAAAAAGAAAAAAAAGATAATTGAAAATTTTACTAATTTTTCATCATACGGTGCACTGTTAAAAATCAGAGAGTATGCTGCAGAAGTAATAGAAGATTTCCGTCTTTCTGCTTTCAGGGATTTACACAAAGAAAAAACAATTCGTTGAAAGGTGCTTCTCAGGAACTGTGCGCGCGTATTCTATTTTTCTCATAGAAGACCCACGAGACCTCTGCCCCAATAACAAAGAGAAAACAGGTGTACCATATCCAGATCATGAGTATAACCACGACTGAAAGGGAGCCGAATATTGAAGTATAGTCGTTGATTTCGGTTATGTAATACGAGAATATAAGTTTAATGATTTCATAACTGAGAGATGCAAAGAGGGCACCTTTAAACATTGAAACGTTATCAAGCTTTTTCGGCGGCACAAAGCGGTACATTGTAAAAATCATGAGGGTATTGATTGAAAGTGTTACTACTGATGAAACAAGAAACGGCGCCTGAATAAGGGTAAGTATATTAGTGCCGAAAACGTTGAATGTTTTAAGATACTTTTCTATGAGGTTTGTGAAGAATTCGTTTCTTATTACAGCAATAAAGTTTGATATAATTGTCAGCACCAGGGCGCTGAGACTGATTCCTATTATTATTATAAAGTGCCTGATTTTCGCTTTCCAGTATTTCCTGCTTTTACCGATTCTGAAGGCAAACTCAAGTGCCCGTTCAACGATATCAAAAACAAGGCTCCCCCACCAGAAAAGAAACGGTATCCAGATCAGCGCAAGATAGCGTTTTTTGTATACGATTTTATCAATGGTGTCAATGAACCGCTCTATCTGGATTGAGGGGAGAATACTTTTTATCTGGAGAAGATATACATTGGCTGCAAAATCCCCTGATTGATAAAAGAAGCTCATAACTGAAATAATCACAAGGGAAACTGGAATAAAGGATATTAGGAGAAAAAAAGCCATGGCGCAGGTGGAGAGTTCGCCGTTATGGATCTCAAAATTTTTGAACGCACGGTAAATATCTTTGGAAAATTCCTGAATGCGCCGTCCCGCCCTGAGAAACACAGCGTTCCAGAGTGTAATAACAACAAGGAGTGCCCTCTTTAATCCTGAAAAGAAGTTCATGGTTATATTTATGTACCTATTTAAAAAATGCGTATGGTCTTTTTCGCGATAACGGAACCACAATACGTTACACCCTGAAATCCTGTAATCATTTCAGGCATATATTGACTCTGCATAAAACAGAAATTTACCATATTCATGGTATTAATGGTGTGGTGCCGCTATATTTCTCATGATATGAAACTGTGATAATTTCATTGTTTCATAATACTGTATACACCGTTACAGGAACTGGTGAATGCAGTATTGCAACAAAGGATAAAACATGGTCATATGAAAACCTGCATTTAGGCAATCACTTTTTATAATCAAATTTCTTTAAAAGAACAGAGATCGGGGTGA
>DAOSYC010000002.1:0-1148 GCA_035380905.1 Spirochaetota bacterium
TATATGAAAAAATCCATGCCGGTGTTCTTTCCAGAATCTCTGATGTGTCCGGTATCAAGAGAAAGCTGTTTAACGGAGCCCTGAAAACAGCGTCGAAAAACCTTCCATATATATGCCGTGAAATACCCAGGAAGGGTTTTTTTAAGCTGCGATATAATTTTTTTGATACGCTGATTTTTTCAAAGCTCAAAGAGGCCCTCGGTATGGACCGGATAAAAATGGCGGTGTCAGGCGGCGGGCCGCTTTCGGTGACTGATGCGGAATTTTTTCTGGGAATGGGGATCCTTGTTCTTGAGGGTTTCGGCCTGACTGAAACAACACCGGTTACGAATGTAAATCGTCCGGGGCAGGTCCGTCCGGGAACAGTGGGGCCGCCTCTTGTTGATACAACGGTAAAAATTTCAGATGAAGGTGAAATACTTATTAAAGGCCCCCAGGTCATGGTAGGATATTATAAGAATAAAGAAGCTACACGTGAAGTTTTTACAAAGGATGGTTTTTTTAAAACGGGTGATATCGGAACCATTGATGATAAGAACCGTCTCTCGATTACAGGACGTATCAAGGACATTATTGTTACTGCAGGGGGCAAGAATATATCTCCACAAAATATAGAAAACAGCCTTAAGGGATCAAAATATATTGAACAGGTGGCGATAATAGGGGACCGGAGGAAATATCTCGCCGCCCTTATCATTCCTGTATTTGACGAGCTGAAGAAATGGGCAAAATCAAAAAAGCTGGCATTTGCGGACAACAGTGAACTGATTCGCAATGAAATGGTAGTGGCAATGATGGCGGAAGAAATTGATAAATTTACGAAACGGTTTTCCCGGGTAGAGCAGATACGGAAGTTCAGGCTTCTTGATGCGGAATGGACACAGGCAACGGATGAATTAACGCCAACGCTGAAGATTAAACGTGCTGTTGTTGAAAAGAAATATGCCCGGGAAATTGAAAGCATGTATGAAGATTGAGGATTAAGGAAAAAAGGATACAGCGGTTTCGTATTTTTCGGGAAACTGTGTATAAAAGGGCATTACTGTGAAAAGCGGTAATGCCCTTTTTTATTTTGCCGGCCCGGGTTTTTAACAAAAAAAACTTGACGTTGGAGGGATCGGGTGTTATTATATCAATATATCTTGATA
>DAOSYC010000002.1:1158-46773 GCA_035380905.1 Spirochaetota bacterium
ACTGTGAAAAGCGGTAATGCCCTTTTTTATTTTGCCGGGCCGGGATTTTATCAAAAAAAAACCAAAAAAACTTGACGTTGGAGGGATCGGGTGTTATTATATCAATATATCTTGATATGGTAATATTTATGACCATTGTTTCCTGCTTTAAGGCTCTTTCTGATGAAACCAGGCTCCGCCTTCTGAATCTCCTCTGGCATTACGAATTGAATGTTAATGAGATAGTTTCGGTAATGGAGATGGGGCAGTCACGTATATCGCGGCATCTTAAAATTCTAAGTGATTGCGGCCTGGTGCAATACCGCCGGGACGGCTTATGGGTTTTCTACAGCGCCCGGAAGCATAATGGTCCGGGCGATGTGTTTGAAAAAATAGCGGATATCGTGAAAAACGACCCTGAATTGAAACATGACCTCGCCGGACTGGAAACTATTCTCAGGGAGAAATCACAGGAGAAAACAAGATTTTTTGATACTCTTGCTGCACGCTGGGATTCAGTAAAGGGGGACATTCTGGGTCCTGTCAATATTGCTGCTGAAGTAATTTCCCGTATAGGGGAGGGGGGGGTAACCGCTGACCTGGGTTGTGGAACAGGGGAGCTGCTCCCTTATCTTAAGCAGCGTTCAAATGTTGTAATTGGTGTGGACAAGTCTCCGAAAATGCTTGAGGAGGCACGGGCACGTCTTGGAATGGATGCTGACGGGATAGACCTGCGGATAGGGGAAATGGAGCACCTTCCAATGAGGGACCGGGAGGCGGATTCTGCGGTGGTAAGTATGGTGCTTCATCATCTTGCGTCACCAGGGGATTGTATTCTGGAGATTTCCCGTGTACTGAAACGCGGCAGCAGGCTTGTGATAGTTGACCTCGGGAAACACGATAACGAGATAATGCGGAAAAAGTATGGACACCGGTGGCTTGGTTTTTCCCGTGAAGAGATGGAGAACTGGCTTAATGAGTCCGGGTTTCGTATTGAAGAGGTGAAACGTATTCCTGTGAAAAATGATCTCACCGTTAATGTAATCAGGTCTTTTCTGGAGTAACATCCTGAAATGCAATATAGTATAACAATTAATATATGAGGAGGTTCAAATGAACGCAAAAGTATCCGATGGAATCATGCCATTAGATAAAAATCTGGAATATAAGGTTGCCGACATGTCCCTCGCGGAATGGGGACGCAAGGAGATCCAGCTGGCTGAAGAGGAAATGCCTGGCCTTATGTCGGTCCGTGAAAAATACGGTCCTCAAAAGCCCCTTAAGGGTTTGAAAGTCATGGGAAGCCTTCATATGACAATACAAACTGCTGTTCTCATAGAGACGCTGTATGAGCTCGGCGCCGATATCCGCTGGGCTTCATGTAATATCTTTTCCACACAGGACCATGCCGCTGCGGCTATTGTTGCAGGTGGCAAGTCCAAAGTGTTTGCGTGGAAAGGGGAGAGCCTTGAGGAGTACTGGTGGTGTACGGAACAGGCACTTACGTGGCCCGATGGATCCGGACCAAACCTCATTGTTGATGACGGCGGTGACGCCACATTGTTTGTGCACTGGGGAGTGAAGGCTGAAAAGGATCCCTCCATCCTTGACAAGAAGTATGACAGCAAGGAGTTCCGTTGCGTTATTGACAGGCTGAAAGCCAGTGTGGCCGGTGACAAAACACGGTGGACGGAAATTGCAAAGGGGATCGTAGGTGTTTCAGAGGAGACAACTACCGGTGTTCACCGTCTTTATCATATGGAAAAAAGCGGGGAGCTTCTTTTCCCGGCAATCAATGTCAATGACTCGGTTACCAAGTCCAAATTTGATAATCTCTATGGCTGCCGTGAGTCTCTTGCTGATGGTATTAAAAGGGCAACAGATATCATGGTTGCGGGGAAAGTTGTTGTGGTGTGCGGATATGGTGATGTAGGCAAGGGGTGTGCGCAGTCCATGAGAGGGTTCGGGGCTCGTGTTATCGTTACGGAAATTGACCCTATATGCGCATTACAGGCGGCTATGGAAGGCTATGAGGTCACTACTCTTGAAGACGCGCTTCCTGAGGGTGATATTTTTGTTACCGCCACAGGAAACCTTGATGTTGTTACCGGTGCCCATATGGAAAACATGAAGGACGGCGCAATTGTATGCAATATTGGTCACTTCGATAATGAAATCGCGATGCATTATCTTGAGGACAATTCAGATTGTAAAAAAGAAGTCATTAAACCCCAGGTTGATAAATGGACACTCAAATCGGGGAAATCCATAATTATCCTCGCAGAAGGGCGGCTCGTGAACCTGGGATGTGCAACAGGGCACCCCAGTTTTGTTATGAGCAACAGCTTTACCAATCAGAGTCTTGCTCAGATTGAGCTGGCAACGCAGAAACATGACAAAAAAGTATATACTCTTTCCAAAGAGCTTGATGAGGAGGTTGCCCGGCTTCACCTCGGCAAACTTGGCGTGAAACTTACAACTCTTACCAAAGAGCAGGCGGACTATATAGGTGTTTCCGTAAGCGGGCCCTATAAACCCAATCATTACAGATACTAAGAATAATATGATCCGGGCGGCATAATCTCAGCCGCCCGGATTTTTCTCCATCCGGAAATCCACTATTTCGTATAAAAACCTTCCTGGAATAGTAAAAATAAAAAAATTTGTTGTAAAAAATCATAAAATATATATTTCTTGACAAAAACCATTTCCATGGTACTATTGAAAAGTTTTTAAGGTCTTGTAAGTTTTTATGCGAATTGGAATTTATCCAGGGTCTTTTGACCCTTTGACAAATGGTCATCTTGATATAATTGAGAGATCAAAAAAGATTTGTGATAAATTAATTGTTGCCGTTGCAAGAAATAGCGCGAAAAATGCGCTGTTTTCAATTGATGAAAGATTAGAAATGTTATTAAAAAGTTGTGAAAGTTGTAAAGATTGTGATGTTGAGGTGGTTACATTCGATGGATTGCTGGTCGATTATTGTAAGAGAAACGGTGTTGATTTTATGATTCGCGGTCTGCGGGCAATTGTGGACTTCGAGTATGAATACGCTATTGCTTTAATGAATAAAAAACTGGCTCCGGATATTGAAACAATCTTTATGATGGCACGAGGCGAATATTCTTTTGTTTCATCAAATATGGTCAAAGAAGTTGCAAGCTACAACGGCGATATATCCACATTAGTTCCCCAATTCGTCCAAAAAAAACTGCAGGACAAGTTTTCCGGTTAAGACGTGGCAGCATTTCCAGTCCATGCTTTCGTTACGCAGGGATGGTTGTAAGAGCATACGGCAGCTTTTTTATGAAATTGCAGGTGTGCCGGATGTGCATGTCAAATTTTCCGGAACCATACATGAATCCAGGTATTCAGTGATAATATAATGTCTTAAGGGGCATTTTATTATAAATCAGTATCTTTAACTCTGGTAAACAGCAACAGGAAACGAAGAGATGTGAGTATTGTTGTTCTCTTTGTAATGATTTTAATTACAAATATTATTATATGCTATTAACCATCAGTGGAGGGAATAATTCGTTACAGTGTAGTAAAAAGGTATACTTGTTATACGTATACATAATTAATATTTTAGTGTGAGAGGAGGTTTGTAATGGCTATTCAAACAATCCTCCTGATTGCTGCTCTGCCAGTTGTAGGAATAATGGGGTATGCCGTCAGGGCATATCTTGGTAAAATAAAACTGAATTCAGCGGAGGTTCAGGCAAGCCGGATAGTACAGGATGCTGTTCGCGAAGCTGAGGCAAAAAGGAAGGAGCTTCTTATAGAGGCAAAGGACCAGCTCCTTAAGGAAAAAAATCTCTTTGAAAAGGAGATGCGGGAGCGGAGACAGGAGCTGCAGGTTAATGAAAAGCGGCTTATCCAGAAGGAAGAAACTCTTGATAAGAAAATTGAACAGATTGAAAAGCAGGAAAAAACAGTACAACTAAAAGAGCTTGAAAATCAGGAAAAAGAAGCAGAATTACACAGGGAGTTCGAGCGGCATAAGAGGGAGCTGGAAAGAATATCAGGCCTTACTACAGAAGAGGCCAAACAGATGCTCCTAAAAAATCTCGAGAATGATGTCAGGTTTGAGTCAATCAAACTTATCAATAAAATCGAGGAGGAGGCAAGGCGTACCGCAGAGAAGAAGGGGAAAGAGATTATCCTTGCCGCAATTCAGCGTATCGCGTCAGATTTTACCTCTGAAGTTACCATTACCACGGTTTCACTTCCTTCTGATGATATGAAAGGAAGAATTATTGGAAGGGAAGGCCGTAATATCAGAACACTTGAAAACCTTGTTGGTGTGGATATGATTATTGATGACACGCCGGAAGTTGTTGTTATTTCATGTTTTGACCCAGTACGGCGGGAAATTGCCCGTCTTTCACTGGAACGTCTGATTCAGAATGGACGTATCCATCCTGCCAGGATTGAAGAAGTGGTGGATAAAGTTACTGCCGAGATTGAAGAAAACATGCTTGAAGAAGGCGAAAAGGCCTCCTTTGAACTTGGCATTCCGGGATTAAGTAAAGATGCCCTTTACTATATCGGGAAACTCAAGTACCGCAGCAGTTACGGGCAGAACCTGCTGTCTCACAGTAAAGAGGTTGCAAATATTGCCGGTATAATGGCTGGCGAACTGGGCCTTGATGTGATGCTGGCGAAGCGCGCAGGACTGCTTCATGATATAGGAAAAGGCAGTGTCGCGGAAGGTGAAGGCGCCCATGCCATTATCGGTGCTGAAATGGCGAAGAAGTTCGGTGAAAACCCGAAAGTAGTAAACATCATTGCCTCGCACCATTACGATAAGGAACCTGAGTCATTTGAGGCGGTGCTTATCCAGATTGCTGACGCAATTTCCGCATCACGTCCCGGTGCCAGAAGGGAATCGCTGGAGACCTATCTAAAACGGCTGGATAATCTTGAAGCGATTGCAAGCAAGTATAAGGGTGTAGATAAATGCTATGCCATACAGGCTGGAAGGGAGATCCGGGTTGTTGTGTCAAACGAGATCGTAAATGATGAACGTGCGGTTCTGCTGGCACGTGAAATCGCGGAAGAAATTGAATCCGAGCTCAAATATCCCGGTATTGTAAAGGTTATTGTAATCAGGGAGACACGGATTATTGACTACGCGAAGTAATGTATTTGTACGCCGGAAAGACTATGGGAATAATAACAAATGAGAGGTTACGGCTCCCTTTAAATGAATAGAATAGAAACGTGTAATGACAAATATAAAGATTCTTGCCATTGGAGACATTGTCGGGAGGCCGGGAAGGGAGGTTCTGCGTAAAAAACTTCCCGGTCTGGTAGAGGAACATGGAATTGACTTTGTAATTGCGAACGGGGAAAATGCCGCCCACGGGAAAGGTATTACCCCTGATATAAGTGATGAACTGCTTTTCTATAATATTCATGTAATAACTACCGGGAATCATTTGTGGAATAACAAAAAGATAATCGGTTACATTGATCGCGAGAAACGCCTTATCAAACCGGCTAATTATCCGCCGGAAACCAGGGGGAACGGATATTTTCTTGGTACGGTAAAGGGGCTATCAATTTGTGTGATAAATCTGCTTGGCAGGATTTATATGGAGCCTCTTGACTGCCCTTTCCGCGTGTTTGATGAAATATATGATTCGGTGAAAGAAACATCTGACATAATCATTGTTGATTTTCATGGAGAAGCGACTTCTGAAAAGAAGGCCTTCGGATGGCATGTTGACGGGCGGGCGTCGGCGGTTTTCGGGACCCATACCCATGTTCAGACAGCGGATGAGGTGATACTTCCTGAAGGTACGGGGTATATCACTGATGTCGGGATGACTGGTGCAAGTGATTCCGTTATTGGCATGGATAAAGACACCGCGCTGCAGAATTTTCTTACCCATACCAGACTGAGGCTTGAGGTCGCGACGGGCCAGAAGTCACTATGCGGTGTCCTCCTGACAATTGGTGCTGACGGTAAAACGAAGGATATAATGCGTGTGGCTACGTGATACGGGTTGTGCCTTCATTGCTGATAATGCCCCCGCTTATGGCGGGGTTTTACGTTGTGAAAAAGTGCAGGTACAGTTTTATTTAATTGCAGAATAGTACGGCTATTGTAGAGTGATTGTACGATGTAAATATTTCGATAAATAACTGGTTATGGTTTTGTACAGTGTTACTTGATTCTATTAGAACAATTTCTGATCTCAGAAAGCTTAATGAAGAAGAGCTTGATCAACTCAATGATGAGATCAGAAATTATATAATTGATGTTGTATCAGAAACCGGGGGGCATCTCGCTTCTTCTCTCGGTGTGGTGGAACTTACCAGTGCGCTGCATTATGTTTTCAATACACCCCGTGATAAAATAATATGGGACGTCGGCCATCAGTGTTATGCGCATAAGATTATTACCGGCAGAAAAGAGGAATTCAAAACATTACGGAAGTTCAATGGTCTGAGCGGTTTTCCAAAACGGTCAGAGTCTGTGTACGATGCTTTCAACACCGGCCATAGCAGCACCAGTTTGTCCCTGGCACTTGGTGAAGCGGTCGGGCGTGATCTGAAAAATGAAAAGTATAAAGTTATTGCGGTAATCGGGGACGGGTCTCTTACGGGGGGGATGGCTTTCGAGGCCCTTAACCAGATCGGCCATCAGAAAAATGACCTCATAATTATTTTAAATGATAATGAACATTCTATTTCCAAGAATGTCGGGGCACTGTCCGAGTATCTTATGAGGCTGATTACCGGGACCCTTTATAATCGTCTGAGAAAGGGCTCCTATGAAATAATTAAAAAGATTCCACGGTATGGAAATTCCCTGTATGATTTTATTTATCGTGCCCAGGCAGGCGTGAAGGGGATACTTGTTCCGGGACATTTTTTTGAAGAGCTTGGAATTCGATATTTCGGACCCGTGGATGGTCATAACACGCCTTTATTGATCGATATACTCTCCAGAATACGGGACATCAATTCCGGCCCGAAACTTCTCCATGTCATTACCAAAAAAGGAAAAGGTTATGGCCCTGCTGAAAAAAATCCATCCCGGTTTCACGGGATCGGGCCATTTAACCGGAAAACGGGACGTACCGCAGGCAATTCACGGGTAAGTTATTCAGAGATAACAGGGCGCACACTGGCCGGTATCTCCAGAAAAGACAAAAAGGTCATTGCCATTACCGCTGCAATGAAGCTCGGGACCGGGCTGTATGAGTTTGAGAAGAGGGCCCCAAGCAGGTTTTTCGATGTGGGCATTGCCGAGCAGCATGCTGTTACATTTGCAGGAGCACTGGCATCAAAAGGGTTTAAGCCCTTTGTGTCCATCTATTCAACATTTCTGCAGCGTGCAATTGATCAGATAATTCATGATGTTGCTATAATGAATCTACCCGTCCGGCTGCTTATAGACAGGGCCGGTATCGTTGGAGATGATGGTGAAACGCATCATGGTCTTTTCGATATTGCGATTATGCGTAATGTTCCAAATTTCATGTTTCTGGCTCCTTCAAACGGAGAGGAGCTCCGTGATATGATTTACTTTGCTGCCGGTTACAACGATGGGCCGATTGCAATACGGTATTCCCGGGGCAGCATTGGTGAAGAAGGGATTGATATCTCCAGTCCGCAGCCATTTGTTCCCGGCAGGTTGAAACAGGTGAAAAAGGGGAATGATATTGCTGTTTTTGCACTGGGGGATATGGTTGATTCTGCCATTGTACTCAGGGAGCTGCTGAGTGCTGAAGGTATAAAGGCCTCAGTGGTGAATCTCCTTTCAATAAAGCCGCTTGATGTACCCGGCATAGAAAAAATTGTCAGGAATGTGAAAGGTTTTATTACCATGGAAAACGGTGTGCTGAGCGGCGGTATCGGTGAGTACATCCTGTCTGTTATTGATAAAGAGTCAAGAAGCAGGTTTATGTTTGCTGCAGGATTCCCGGACGATTTTATTACTCATGGAAAATCCGAAGAACTTTTCAGAAAATATGGTCTTGACCCTGAATCACTCCGTGATCGAATATTACAGGAGCTTGTACATAAGGCACCCTATGACAAAAGGGACAAGGTTAGACATATTTCTTTCAGAAAATAAGCTCTCGGCATCCCGGGAAAAAGCAAAACGGGAAATAATATCCGGATGGGTTAAAGTTGATGGTGAAACGGTCAGGGAGCCGTCACGAAAAGTCCGGGGTGATGAAGATATAGTCGTGCAGAGGCCGGGGGGCCTTTATGTGAGCCGGGGCGGCGAGAAGCTTCATCATGCCCTGGAACATTTTAACGTTGCTGTAACGAACAGGGTTGCTGCCGATATTGGTGCTTCCACAGGCGGCTTTACCCATTGCCTCCTTGTTCACGGCGCCAGCGTTGTATATGCTGTCGATGTAGGGTATGGGCAGCTTGATTATTCTCTCCGTCAGAATCCATCGGTAAAAGTCATGGAACGGACACATGTGAAAACACTGACCCGTGACATGTTCGATACCTTCCCGGACCTGATAACCGCAGACCTTTCATTTATTTCAATTCTAAAAACGATTGACGCACTGAGAAATGTTTTTGCACCAGTGGAAGTCGTCGTCCTGATTAAACCCCAATTTGAGGCGGAGCCGGAAGAGCATAAAAAGGGTGTTGTGAAAAAAATCGAACATCACACGGCAATACTTCGGCGGGTTATTGAATCTTTATGCAGTCAAGGTGTTGAATTCAGGGGGCTCTGTTTCAGCCCCATTAAGGGACCGGCAGGAAATATTGAATTTCTTTTCCATGGATATATCAATGAGTCAGGCAATGCGGAAAAGTATGATGAGGATATTGTCCAATATATTGATTCTGTCGTTATTGAGGCACACCGGGTGTTGAATGAGTGAAATAATATGCAAATTATACGGTGTTTTCTCTGATACAGTACCGCGATTGTTTGGTATAATGTGAAGGTTAATTCATTTGAAATTGTTCAAGTAACGGTATTTTAAAAATGTAATTGACCTATTATACATGCTCTGCGATTATTAAAGTCATTTTCAGTATGAAAATCCGGTTCTTACAGGTCTGGCTGTTTAATAAAGAAATAAAAAGAGTATATCATGTTCAATACGACAATACAAAGAACCCGCCTTACACTGATGTTGACTGTTGCTGCAGTATTGTTGAGTGTATGCAGGCCGGCCGATGTTTTTGCCCTTAATGCGAACAATATTATTGCATACCCTGTTCCTTTTAATCCCCGAATCCAGACTATGAAAATTGGTTATGACCCTGCGGTTACGGCGGATGCGGTAAACCGGGTCAAAATAGAAATTTTTGATATTAATGGCGATCTGGTTCTTGATCGGGAATATTCTTCACTGCCGGTAATCTGGAACGGCCGGAACGGGTCGGGGAGGATGGTCGGCGCGGGTATGTACATAATTAAAGTAACCGTTGAAAAAACGGATACCGGTGAACACGGCGTGAGAATAATACGGATTCTCGTGAACAGGTAGTTTTTGAAATACTACAGGGTGATGATGTGAGTGTGATAATTCTATTACGAAAAAAAACGTATCCCTTTCTCACGGGTGTAATGTCCGGTATCCTGATGCTGTGCGGGACCGCATTGTTCGCGCAGGATGCCGGGAGCAGGGCATCATATACACGCGGCGGATGGGCCGGGGCAAAGTATGTTGCGATGGGGAGAGCTGCAGAGGTCATCGTAGATGACGTCTACGCGATTTACTGGAATCCGGCAGGACTTGCGGGCTTGAAGGAACGGGAACGCCTGAGTACGGAGGAAATACAGCGCCGTGCCCGTGAGGGCTCTGTCGGTTCAATCTCGGAAGAAGATCTCGTGCGTTTCTCTGACGATACCGCGACACGAACGGTATTTCAGATCGGGATCTCTGCGGCAAAACTTGATATTGAAAGGGAAGCCGGATTCGGAGGGATCGCGTTTAATCTCTTCGGCGGTGTAATGGGAATGGGACTGTACTCAATACAGTCAAAAGACATTGAGGCACGGGATGAAAGCGGGAACCTGATGGGGAAGCTGGACTATTCCGGGTCCGTGGGATATCTTTCCTATGCCTGGACTTCAGGGATTTCCTCTATCGGTTTTTCATTGAAAGGCCTCTATGAAAAAGTTGGAGATGTCGGATATTACGGCGGGGGCGTTGATATCGGGACCCAGGTGGATGTGATTCCGTTCCTTCGTGTGGGTTTTGTGGTGATGGATATCGGCACCGGGCTGAAACCTGATAAACAGTATGAAAATATTGAAAATGAATATGATTTTGGTTCGCCGTCTCTGAAGCTGAGCATGGCCCTCACAAGCAGGCAGTCCGATTTTATACTGGCATTCAGTATTGTGCGGAAGCTTGAGCAGGAGGAGTATGACCTGAATGTGGGGATCAGTTATCAGCTGATTAAAAATATGGTGGTTTATGTGGGAATGAATGATACAGAATTTTCATCGGGGCTCTCAATGAAAGTCTGGGGGCTTGAAGTGGCGTATGCCTTCAGTTATGACAATATTGACGCAGGGTACAATAATATCGTTTCAGTGACGCTTGATTTCTAATGCAAACAGGGAATTTCCCAATCCATGCCTTCGTCGGTCAGGGAGATCATTTCAGTTCCGGATGCCGCGGTGGGGTCGGTATACATAATTACTATGAAGATTGACTTTGGAAATACAACATACATAATGGGTATACTTAATGTCACCCCTGATTCTTTTTTTGACGGGGGGCGATATGTTACCAGGCAGCAGGCAGTTGACCGCGCCGCGCAGATGATTGCTGAAGGCGCGGATATTATTGATGTCGGCGGTGAATCATCTCGCCCCGGGGCTGACCCCGTATCCGGTGAAGAGGAAATGCAGCGTGTATGCCCTGTCATTGAGGATATATCGAAAAGATTTGATGTGATGATTTCTGTTGACACATGTAAAGCTCCGGTGGCAGAGTCGGCGTTGCGATGCGGTGCTGTAATCGTGAATGACATAAGCGGCATGAGTTTCGACAGCGGTATGTGTCCTGTCGTTGCAGCATCCGGGTGCTATGTGGTGCTGATGCATATCAAAGGTACTCCCAAGACAATGCAGCAGGACCCCGTATACGATAATGTGGTGCGGGATGTATATAATGATCTTAAAGAAAAAGTAGATATCGCCCTCAGGGGAGGGGTTCACAGAGATAAAATTATTATTGACCCCGGTTTCGGTTTCGGTAAAACAGTTGATCATAATTATGAACTTCTGGCTAATCTTGAAGTATTTAAAGGTATGGGGCTGCCGGTTCTTGTGGGGCTTTCCAGGAAATCAATGGTGAAAAAACTGCTCGGGGAAGGTGATGATACACTCCCCGGGACCCTCGCGCTGAACGCAATATCAGCGGTTAAGGGGGCTGATATTATCAGGGTCCATGACGTCGAGGTGCATAAGCTTTCTATGAAATCAGTGGATATTGTGAAGAGGTTTTCGGTACAGAATGGAAGCGCTGCTTGACAAGGTAATATTTTTTAGTATTACATTCTGGAATTATTTTAAGAATATTCTCGATATTCTCATCGTTGCGTTTATTTTCTACTGGCTCTATACTTTCCTCGCCAATACCCGTGCGATACAGCTCCTCAAAGGTTTTATTGTTATCTTTATCGTCGCGATACTGTCAAGGGTCCTTTCCCTTGATACAGTAAACTGGTTAATAACAAATCTTGCTTCGTATGTTGTTATTACGATTATCATATTATTTCAGCCTGAATTGCGGCGCCTTATAACACAATTCGGGCAGAGAAACTGGCTCTCCAACGCATTATCCCAGAATGAAGCATTTCCTCTTGACGAACTGGTAAATTCACTGATAAATATGGCTGAGGAGAAAGTAGGATCACTTATTGTTATTGAACGTAACACCGGCCTGAAAAGTTATGTTGAATCCGGGGTGGTTATCAATTCTTATATTTCAGAAGAATTAATACGGACAACGTTCTTCCCGAACACCCCGCTTCATGACGGTGCAATTATCATTCAGGAAGGGAGAATTGCAGCTGCCGCATGCTATCTTCCTTTAAGTGATTCGAAGCAGTTAAAAAAACATCATGGGGCCCGTCACAGGGCCGCTCTCGGGATAGCAGAGGAGACGGATGCGCTTGTTCTGGTTACCTCTGAAGAGACGGGAGGTATATCCGTTATGGTTAACGGAAAGCTTTATTCCAAAATAAAGATCACTGACCTTAAGAATATGATACTGTATTTTATGAATCCCAAAACCGCGTACGAGGAGAAATATTCCATTAAATGAAAGGGATATTTAATGAAATAAAAAGCCTTATTTTCAGCAGGGAACTTGTGCCGAAACTGGTGGCAATAATCCTGTCCGTGATTTTATGGGCATATATAGGGAGCACCAAAATTGGTGAAGTAGCTTTTCGTATCCCCGTGGAGTTTAAAAGCCTTTCAGAAGACCTGATTATAAGTAATTATAGTATAAAAAATGTCACAATTAAACTGTCCGGTAAAAAAGAAGATCTGAACAATTTTAATATTAAAAATGTGAAAGCATACGTCAGTCTTAAAAAAGCCGTACCGGGTGAAAATCAAAAATTTCCTATTAATGTCGCGAAAGAGGATGTGCCGGAGGGTGTTAACATAGAGCTTATTCGAAATAATGTGGAAATATCTATTGAAAAAAGGATAGTATCACCGGTACGGATTATTCCGGTGATAGCCGGGGAATTAAAGGACGGTTACATTATGGGAGACGTCCTGGTGTCGCCTGAATATGTTAATATTTCAGGACAGGCGGACATTATTTCAAAAATAAAAAATCTTAAAACCAAAATTGTATCCATAGAGGATGCCACAAGGGATGTTGAACAAAATGTTGAGGTTGATATTGCCGATTATTCAGGTGTTGCAATTGATCCAACTGTAGTTAGCGTTACTGTGCCGATTGTCGATACATTAAGGCTGAAAGTTATTGATCGTCAGATAGATGTTAGAAAAGAAAATCCCAGGTTCGGATACGAATTAAATACCTCACGTGTTAAAGTGTTTATACGGGTCCCGAAAGACGGTTCAGTGTTAAATGAGGACAGCGTTGACGTATTTGTTGACGGCTCAACTGTAAACCCTGAAAAAATATTTAAGGAAACAAAAAAAAATTATACCTTACAGGAGTTCCCTGTGAGAGTTGTTCTGGGTACCAGGAGTCAGGATGCAGCTGTATTGAAGGTTATACCGAAGAAAGTAACCATGAAAATATATAAAAAATGAATTGGTTTTGTGGTAATTTTTAAAGTAACAGGACAGATAAACAGGAAACAGGCATGTCTGGAAAAATATTATGTGTAAATATTGATCATATTGCAACGTTACGTCAGGCCCGAGGTGAACATGAACCGGACCCGGTGGAAGGAGCAATGATTTGTGAAAATAACGGTGCTGACGGAATTACTGTACACCTTCGGGAGGACCGGAGGCATATACAGGACAATGACGTATTCGCGTTACGGGATGTTGTGCGTGGAAAGTTTAATCTCGAAATGGCGTTATCAGATGATATTATTGAAGTAGCATCAAAGGTAATACCGGACCAGATTACACTTGTTCCTGAAAAGAGGGCTGAACTCACCACGGAAGGCGGACTTGATGTTTCAGGAAATATGTCACGAATACGGGACGTAATAAAAGTATTTCATGACCTGAATGTTCTTGTTTCATTATTCATTGAGCCCGATATTGATACTGTTTCAGCCTCGAAAGATGCCGGTGCTGATTACATTGAAATACATACCGGCCGTTATTGTAATGCCGCTGCGCCCGAAGATATAACTCGTGAGTTGGATAAAATGCACCGCGCTGCTGAACATGCATGTGCCTTGGGACTAAGGGTAAATGCCGGTCATGGCCTGAAATATAGTAATGTCATTCCTGTCCTTTCTCTGGCAGGTCTCGAAGAACTGAATATAGGGCATTCAATTATTTCAAATGCTGTGTTCCTGGGACTTCCTGATGCAGTGAAAAAGATGAAAAAAATTATTCTTGATAATCCTCATGGCAGCTGAATACTGTATCTGCTCCCGGGTGTCTGCTCATTTTAATTACAACAATAACAACAGGATGTCATAATGGGTTTTATCGCAAGTCTATTTAAACTATTGTTTCTGATAATTATAGCCTATGTGCTGTACAGTATTATTATGTTTGCAGTTCGGATATTTATTCATGCAAACAGGGACACTGATGGAAAAAAAGTGAATAGCGGTACGGGGAACCAGCAGAAGAAGGGAAAGGTTATTGAGCTTGATAAAGACCAGTATAAAGTTGAGTAGAATAACAAGAAAAAAACATGCGGCAGTTGTCATGCTCGCGGGGATAATGATATTTTCCGGGTGCAGTAAATTGTCAGGGGAATTCGGCTTCAGGACATTTTTCGATCAGGCATATAAAAAAGTCAAAGGTGTCCCCGAGTTCCGGAGCAGTGAGCGCGTACAGTGGGTTTTTGTATTCAAAGAAGTAAAGGATACGCACTCCATTGGCATTATTGTACAGAAAAAAGAGATTGTGTGGGCTGATGTGGTAAAGGAAACAAAAGTCATAACGCCGGAAAGGAAAATTATATACGGAACAATCGAAAACTACCCGGAGGGAGAGTATAAAATAATTATATTGGAAGAGAATAAAGTTCTTGGTAATCAGAGCTTTCTGGTATATCAGAATGATGAAGATACAGAGTAAAAAATAATAAACAGTATGAGGTTCAGGTCAACCAGAAATTCGTATTTTAAAGCAATCAGGTAGTCCAGACGTGAGATTTTAACCATTAATCCCAGATAATATAGAATATTCAGAATGAATAGCAGATCAAGATAATGGCTCTGTATCAACGATGCAGTACTGAATATAAGAGCTGAAGAAATTGAGAGAAATAAAAACAGTGTTCGTGTTGTTTTGATGCCGATTAAAATCGGTACCGTTTCCCTGCCCAGTATTAAGTCTCCCTGTAACGCAATCAAATCCTGAAGGGTATTTCTGAAGAATATTATGCAGTAAATAAATAAAAGAACTGCAGTTGTGAGAAGAATATCTGAACCATAAAGATAAACCGGCAGTACCCCGCACACCACAAGCCATCCGAATGCAGCGGTAATATTTTTTGCATTATACATTTTCGAAAAGAATGGTACATGCAGAATATCAACAATACGTTTAAATATTGATGTTGAATACATAATTCCCAGGAAAAGAGAGGCAGTATACAGCAGCATCGCGGATAATGTGTATCTGCTCATTAGATACATTGAAGAAACAATAAAAAACAATGAAAGCGGTATAAGTATTAGCTTATATCGTTTGTAGAGGGCAAGTTTATAGGGATTGCTTTCTTTTAATGTTCCAAGCATGAAGTAGTTATTTATTGTGTACATGGAAAAAATATACAGGCTTGCTATTAATGCCAGGTTAACATCATCAGGAGCGGATATGAAATTTAATACAAACAGTGTAGTGAAAAATGCTGTCACTGATGAAAGCACATTGGTTCTCACTATGAACTCAAAGAACTTCTTTAATGACTTTGTTAAGATATTACTTTTTTTGAATTGTACTGTATAAAGTTTTTCCAGTACATTATTAATAATCCATCCCGGCGTGGAAGCCCCTGCGGTTACGAATACATAATCGTTTTTGCTGAATTCGCTTTCGTTAAGTTCGTCTTCTGTTTCGATGTGGAATGTTTTAACACCATATTCTTTTCCAAGGTTTGCAAGCCTTTTCGTGTTTGCGGAGTTTTTCCCCCCCACAACAACGAGAATGTCAATATTGCGTTGTATGGCATCAACCACATCACCCTGTCTGTGGTATGTGGAGTTACATATGGTGTTGAATACCTCAACTCTGTCCGTAAGTTTATCTGTTAGTTTTTGAATAATAATCTCAAAGAGCTCTCTGTCAAATGTTGTCTGCGATACAACAATATATTTTTCGGCTTCAGGAATGGAGTCAATATTATCTATGTTCGATATAACAGAAACACCGGAAGCGGCATAGCTTTTCAGGGATATTACTTCGGCATGGTCATCATCCCCGGTAATAAGAGTGTAATACCCGTTCCTTGAATATTTTTTTATTATTCCCTGAACCCGGGCAACACGGGGGCAGGTTAGATTTATCAGCCTTTTTGATTCGTGCTTAATTTTTTTCAGCTTTTCATAGGGAATCCCGTGAGTTCTTACTGCAACAGTTTTTCCGTCTGTTCTGCTGTTTTCGTCGATTGTCTTGAGCCCGCGACGGTCGAGAATCGATATTGTCTGAGGATTGTGTATAATGGGCCCGTGAACATATATTTCCTCTTTCGAAGAATTGATTTCATTGACAATCCGGAGTATGGCGTCCCGTACCCCCATGCAGAAACCTGAATATTTTGAGAGCTCAATTTTCATGGTGAAAAATGCTGTGACGAAATGCAGTGTATGGTTGTTTACTGGTCATTTTCCTGTTCCGGAGGACGGGGTGCTGATATCGACGGCATCTGTATTCTCGGCCTGCTGATGCGTCCAGTCAAAATAATTTTAATCTGCTTGCTGCCTTCATCAACAAAGCCTGACAGAAGCAATTTATAGTCTTCCAGGATTCTTGATTCAGCGTTTATGATAATTGTAAGGTTCATTCTTGATGTCTTGATAAATTTATTCAATTCAATTGTACCGTTCATACTTCCATTGAGGTCGGAACCATTGAACTTGAGTGACTCCAGGGAGAGGTTTCCGTTAATGAATTTTGCTTTACTCTGTATTGACGTAAAACGCACAGGCGGGATTGAAAAGCCTTTAATTTTTGCACCTTTTACATATACATTGTCGCATTTGATGTCAATATATCCGTCTTTCGGGAGACCGGTTGCTGAATCAAAACGAATATCAAAGTCGGACATCACAAGAGACCTGATTGTAAGGTCACGATTTGTATACGTAAAGTTCTGGATGGAAAGCATTCCGGAAATTGTTTTCTTTACCAGCGTCGTAACAGGGTTAATCGCAATGTTTATTGTGATATTTTTAAGAAAGGTTTCCGCTCCCTCTCTGCTTCCAAGTGACAGTTCGTCAATATAGGAATCGTTGAAAAGGCTGAAGTCAAGTTTCCCGAGATTGATGCTGCTGCCAATTACTGGTTCAAGTTTTACAATTTGATTTCGTATTAATATTTCATAGGGGAATGTTACAATAATGAAAAAAATAGTCAGCACTACGGAAAGGAGTATGTATGATTTTGCAAAGGGGAGTTTGAGGGTTTCGGAGACTTTTGCTTTAAAATTTTTGTAATACTGCTGAATAGTATGTATGAGTGATCTGATATCCATTGTACCTCAAGTCGTATAAATAAGGAAGTTCAGGTGTTTCCGCATTAGTTTCAACAATTAATGTTATTGAGACATGAAATTACTGATTTTTAATGAAACATCATATGTATCCCGCCCCTTTATCGCTTCATGGATACGGATGTAATTGATTTTCAAAAGCAGGTTCGAGCTTTCTATATGATAGATAAAATTTAAGAGCGGTTCAATGGCGACACTGTCAAGTTTTATCGTTGTAGTTATTTTTATATATTTATTCTGAATGTTTGTCTGGGTGCTGCGTGTGTCAGCAATATTTCTTGTTACTTTTGCAGCTGCAGCCCATTGTTCTACAAGAGCAGTGATGTTTGAGTCTTTACGGTTCAGCTGGGCCATGTAATTATTTTTTTGTTCACGGATATCACGGTATTCCTGATACAATTTATCAATTTGTGTAAGATCAGAAATGTTTTTCTGCATGCCTGAGGTGTTGCCTGTCTTCAATTTGATTAAAGGGTTTATTACCAGGAAAAACACTGCCGCTGTAGCGATTACCGCGGTAAGTATCTGGAGCAGTTTTTTTTCTCTCTCAGTAAGGGTTCTCATAGTATGACGTTCCGCCTGCTGTATTATTTCTTACCCTGAATTTTCATTTTTATTGTCATGGTGAATCCTACCTGGTCGCGTCTTTTCAGGCTGGTATTCAGTACCACAGAGTCATATTTTTTTGATTCCTGAAGCTTGTTCTTGAACAGATCCAGGTTTGAGCTCGATGACGCAGTCCCGTCAATCCGAAGTATACTTTCATTTATTACCATATTGTTCAGTACAAAACTATCATCGCGGGGAAAGAGGTTCAGTATGTCTTTGAGGATATCCAGAACTTTTACTTCTGACTTGATAATTCCCTTCAGGCTGTTGAGTTCCTTCTTCTCATTTTTTAGAATTTTCAGGGCCTGTTTTACAGGGTCGTTCCCCGCCTGGCGTACATGGAAATACCGCTTTACCCGTTCCTTTAGCAGGGCATCATATTTGCTTTCCATCCTGCTTTCAAGAAATGAAGTGAGAGCAAGGTTGATAACGAAAACCAGTGTCGCAAGAAAAAGAAAGCCTGCGGCAAGATAATAGATCTTCTTTGATTTCCGTACCATATCAGGGAGGAATTCACCTTTGAGAAAATTGATTGATCCATGTTTCCTGTTTAGGATTGAAAGGACTATCCCGAATGCTATCGGGAATTGGGTGTGGATCTTTATTTCATCATATCCTTCAAGAAAGGGCAGTGATACAATTGGAAGTTCAAGGGTGTTTGATAAAAGCTGTCCCAGTCCTATCAGGTTGGAACCGCCTCCGGAAATTATCAGGCGGCTGAAATTCATCTGACTGTAACTGAGACTGAAAGAGCGGATTGTGAGGTTCAGCTGTTCGAGAAGTTCATCAATAACAGCATGGGCACCCTCAAATATCTTTTTCAGGTTCTGCTTGTTGATATCAAGCGCCTTGTAATAGTCCCGCTGTATGTTGTTATTCAGCGATGTGAGGTCAAGATGAAGATTCTCGAAAATCCGTATCGCCTCATGATACGGGACTTTCAGTATTTCGCAGATGCGCTGCAGTATCAACCCGGTGCCGATTGGTATACTCCGGGTGTACAGCATGTTGCTTTCTGAAATAAAATTAATGATGGATTTATTGTGACCGATATCAAGCTGTATAATAGACTCGTCATGTATTTTGTTGAAGTACCGGTAGCATTCAAAGAGGGCGTTTGATTCAAGTCCCATACGGACCGGATGGATATCAAAGTCGTCCAGCAGCTCCATGTAATACTGAATTGTCTCCTTATGCGTTGCGGTGAGGAGTATTCTGCCTTCTTCGGTGTGAGTACTTTTCAGGGATTGGAAATCCATTGCGAGGTCTTCCATCCTGAAGGGTATGTTTTCCTCAGCTTCAAATGGAATTGCCTCTGCGATCTTTTCAACATCATTAAACGGGAACGTGATGTTGCGGATAATTGCTTTTTCCATCGGAAGATTGGTGTATACGGTATATCCCTTGAGATTTTTCTCCTTAATAATGCGGGAAATCGCATCCCGGAGGGCTTCCTCTGTACTTTCTATCCGGAAATCGATGTCCTCGTACGCGAACGAGGTTACCTGGAAGTCTTTAAAACTTGTTTTTACCGTAACCAGCTTTATTGCTGATGTGCCTATATCAAGGGCAGCGATGTTATCGAACAAATGGCTCCTCCAACTTCAGGTTGTACCGGTAGTAGTATTGTGTACTGGCTGTCAAGGGGGGGAGGGGATAGCGGACTATTCCTCCCGCCAGTATAAAAACCTCTTCTCGTCCCTTAAATAATATCCTGTTATCCGGCAGGTAGTTGTATTAACTTTCCCGGTGGCAACAATTTTAAATATGAATGATTTCACAGTAACAATATTATTTAATACATTTTCGTCGGTTATAAGGTCTTTTACTTCATTAACATTGCTGAAAGGACGTATCATCCTTCTTTTTATGATTTCAGTCACAATATCATCAGTCATATTATCTGTCAATGCGGATAAAACCCTGTATGATGCTGTATTAATATTAATTTTGTTAAAATCGCTTAAATAATCTGAGCGTTCACCATATACCCTGAAATAGTCGGATAGATTTCTGCTTTCCTCTTTCCCGATTTTTACTTCCAGGTTCCGGATGTCCTTTTCGTAGTTGTTTATTGCATCCCGCGCATTATCAGGGTCCATTTCTGTTAACAGTTTTGTATTCAGTTCACGTTTGCCCATATTATCGGCAACAAGATTATCTTCTTTGCCGAAATTTCCCCCGCCCATCCCGTAAAAGATCTCGGGTGTAATGCCTTTAACAAGGAGCAGTTCATTAATACTGTCCATCGCATTGTTCTTTGCCTTATAGGGGCTCTTGAGGTTCTGGTAATAGTCGGCCGATTCAGCTCCATAGGGAAAACGGGCATCATCAATATCGACCCAGTCGATAATCGCGTCCGCCAGATCAAGGGGGAGGCCCATGTTCATGAAGAAGCGCTGAGTGATAGTGTAATACATAGTGCTGTCAACAAATTCATTTGCCAGGATGCTCAGGTTTATCTTCGCGTTCTCGTCATAAATTCGTATTCTCAAAGACCCCTGCTCTATGGGCATTTCGGGAAGTTCAAGGGCCCAGAGGTCCTGAAAACAGTCGATGTTTTTGTCAACCGACTGAGGCAGCAGCCCGCCGGTCATGCCGCGTTTGTCAGCTTCAAGGATGAACTGTCCCAGGTTCATTCCGGTTTTTGCTATTGTTGACGCTTTCAGCTTATCACTGAATTTAACAATATAATTGATATTCGTCTGGGCGGTAATAAGGAATTCCGTGGATACAGACACAAGCACGGCTGAAATAAGAAGCACGATGATAAGTACATATCCGGATGAATTTCTGATATATGAAAAGATTCCATGTTCCAGGAGTTCCTGTTTTCGCATGCCGTAATTGGTATTCACTATAGAGATGGCGTGCTTGACAATGTTAACTATCTGTTTCATATCTATCGAATATTCCTACTCGGCCATATTGATTCGTGAAATAAAAATAAATGATTCTTCTTTTCCTTTGTAATTCTGCAGAACAACCGTTGTTTTCACCGCTGTGGGGAATTTATTGTTGCTTTTGGAATCCCAGGAATCTGTCCAGTCATTTCGAAGCTTGAATTCGAATCGAATGTCCCTGACGTTTTCCAGCATGACACATTCCTTGCCCCCGGATTCGGAATCCTCGTCATAATAACGGTCTTCTCTCCGTATCAGTTTATAGGTTCCTGTGGTGCCGGACTGGTCCGGTGATGATTTCAGATAATAACTTATTTCCCGGATGTCGCTGAAAGGATACTCTTTTCGGGGGTTGCCAAGCATCGAGAATTTCTGGTAATCAATGGTGACAAAATTTATTTTACCCTCATAGGGTGCTCCCCGGTTGTTCCTGCTTGTGAAGACAAGTTTTTTATTGTACTTGTTGATATATGTACAGGAGATATCGCTGTCTATCCGTGCTACCGCAATATTTACTGTTTCATAGAATGCTGACACGTTCGTGAGATGATTGATGCTGTCCATTATCGCATGGTGTGCGGTATATACCATGAGGAGAATGATAGACGCGACTGCGGTTGCAACAAGCATTTCAAGTACGGAGAACCCTTTGTTGCACGAGAGCGATATGGTTCTTTGCTTTCTGTAATATTTTGATAATACTGTATTCATACATTTCTACAATATGCCACAGGATTTACTGCTCGGGATATACATAGGAAAGAGTGTATTTTTTATTGAGGTCATTTTCCTTCCATTGTACTATTATGCTGACCCGCCTGGCGGGAATGGGTCCGAATATTTCATGTTGATATTTCTGTGCTTTTCTGGAAAACGTGAATCCGGGGTATTCTTCTATCTGTTGGGAATCAATGTCCGGACCTCTCTTGTCCGCAATGAGGAATTCATTGAATTTGCTTTTCGCAATGATCATTGCACGGGTAAGATTTTTATTTCCGGTAATTGCCATTATCCCCGCGGAGACACCGGAAATGATACTTATCAGTACTATGGAAAGGATTGCAATCGCGATGAGCATTTCAATTATCGCGAACCCATGTTTGTATCTTCTCATTGCTGTTATTGCGCCTCAAAATCAACGAAGTCACTGACAATTCGCGGATGTTTTTTATATTTATCAAGAATCAATGAGTATTGCTCGCTGCCGTTCGCAAGTATATGAATTATAAGATTGTCTGAATATCCCTGCGGGTAAAACGGTATTATTACGTTGCCCCGGGTTACTTTTTCTCCGGAAGAGAGAATTGCTTCTGTTATCCGGAATGAATCAGGAAATTCCCTGTGCTGCAGAAGCTTGTTGCTGCTTTCGGTGAATTTACCTTCTTTCGCGATGTTCACAACGGAAACTCCGTTACTGCGGGAGAAAACCGTATCATTAAAATCGATAAGTTCATTGTCCGGTGTGCTGAGATGAAACACAAAGAGGTTGACCCTGTTATTGATAAAAGAGTCGTCAAAGGTCTTTTCGATCATTGCGGAAATGAGAAGAGTGTTGCTCCGCTTGCCGCTCATGAAAACTGATATTCTCGGCGCAACCACAAGTGAAAGTATCGAAATGATCACCAGGACAATAAGGAGCTCCAGCAGGGTGAACCCCCGCATATCGCTGCACATGGCGCGAAAGGGGGGCTGAGGGAGAAACCTCGTTTTACTGATTCTGCTCACCAGGTCTTTGCTGTTTCTGATGGAGTTCCCAGCTTACGATATCGTCCGCTGTCCCTTCCTGTTTGTCGGGGCCGGGGCTGATGATATCAAATGCGCGTTCATTTTCGCCGGGTGACCGGTATATATACTGGCTTCCCCATGGATCGAGGGGCACCTCGCGTGACTGAAGATATCCTTTGATTGCCTCAAGTCCATCTTCGCCGGAAGGGTAGTTGTCGTAATCAATTCTGTACCGGTCCAGTGCGGTATTCAGAATAAGCATTTGCTGACGTGCGGCTTCTTTTTTGGCACGTTCCGGAAGATCCATGAACCGTGTATATACTATCGTCCCGAGAATACCGATTATAACAATAACAATCAATAGCTCAATAAGAGAAAACCCTTCATTTTTTTCTGCATCGGTTATAACACGCTGGATCCTTGACCTGATGAATGATAATAATTGTTTCATCTACTTCTCCTCTCAGTAAATATTGTGATGTAAAAATATTTATATCAGATTCGGGAAATAAATAATACTGAAACCCCGCGAACTGTACAAGTAAAATATGGCGCGGCAGATTAAAAAAACAAAGAGTTATTTGTGTGAAACCGGCCGCGGGAGCTGCTCTGTGCTCACTGGACCATAAGGTTCATTTCGAAGATCGGTAAAAGTACTGAAACAACAATGGTTCCGATAGCGATGCCCATAAATACTATAATAAGTGGCTCTATGAGGCTCGTAATACCTGTTATCGTGAGATCAAGCTCATTTTCGTATACTTTCCCGATATTGAGCAGCATGCTGTCCAGCTTATCGCTTGCTTCACCGGCAGCGATCATTCCCAGCACCAGCTTGGGAAGAAAACCGGCTTTGTTCAGGGCTGTGGAAACAGAGGCCCCCTCTTTTATCCTGGATGTCGCCTCCTCAATCTTCTCCTCGATTATTACATTATTGACAATTTTCTTAACAATTTCGAGTGATTTGAGAATGTCAACATTGTTGTCAATAAGAACCCCCAGGTTCTGGGTGAACCTGTGAACAATGAGCTTTCTGTACAGGTTGTTGATTATTGGCGCTGTCAGTTTCATCTCATCGAATTTTCTTCTGCCGTCTTTTGTTTTGATATACTGCCGAAGGTAATATATGATTGCAATAGTACCGAGAATCAGCACATACCAGAATGTCGAAAGAAAATCACTTATCCCCATAACAATCTTTGTGGGTACCGGCAGTTCCCGGCCCATGTCGGTAAACATCCTGCTTAATGAAGGCACAATTTTGACCATAAGGAATATAATGACCGAGATGGCAAAGAATACCATGAAGGAGGGGTACCACATCGCTGACTGAACCTTTCCCTTGATCTGATTCTTCTTCTCCTCCATGTCCGCAAGACGTTCTATGACCTGATCAAGGGAGCCGAGGTTTTCCCCGACGCGCACCATGTTGATGTACATGTCGGAGAAGACGTTTTTATGACGCAGAAGTGCGTTTGAAAAGGATGAACCCTCTTCTATTTTTTCCTTCACATCAACGATTATTCGTTTAAATGTGGGATTGTCAATCTGTTCAATAATTGCGGTAAGTGTCGCAATAAGCGGCATTCCTGCGTTGAGAAGGGTGGAGAGCTGTCTGGAAAATAACCCGATCTGTTTTGCGCTTAATTTCTCACCTATGTAATTCGACAGATCGTCGTATATTTTGCTTATAAAGCTGTGTTTGCCGTCTGCGGATTTTTTGTCCGATAGTTCATGCCGGCTTATTTTAACAACGTAAAGGCCCTGTGAGCGCAGCTTCGTCCGGGCAGCAGCTTCAGACGGTGCGTCGATAAAGTCCGACTCATTGTCGCCTTTTTCGTTAAGCGCCTGGTACTGAAAAATCATCAGGAAACCCTCAATATCTCTTCAACGGTGGTTTCGCCGTTAATGGCTTTTTGTAACCCATCCTGGAACAGGGTAATCATGCCGTTTTTTACCGCTGCCTCTTTGATTACTCCCGAGTCGGCATGCTCCATGATAAGTTTTCGTATTTCAGTTGTGACCGGCAGCAGCTCATAAATACCTGTGCGCCCGAGAAACCCGGTGTTTAGGCACTTCTCGCATCCTTTGCCGCGGGAAAGTTTTCCGCCTTTGAGCTGAGATGGTTTCAGTCCGAGATCCGCGAGCATTTTTTGTGTCGGTTTATAGGTTTCCCTGCAGTGGGGGCAGATGACCCGGACAAGGCGCTGCGCAAGAAACGCGTTTACCGAAGAGGAAATGAGAAACGGTTCTATCCCCATGTCAATGAGCCTGGTAATGCCGCTCGCGGCATCATTGGTGTGGAGTGTTGAAAGGACAAGGTGACCCGTAAGGGCAGACTGAACAGCAATTTCAGCAGTTTCAACGTCCCGGATTTCCCCCACCATGATGATGTCAGGGTCCTGCCGGAGTATGGAGCGGAGCCCGTTCGCGAAGGTGAGATCAATTTTTGATTTTACCTGCATCTGCCCGATGCCTTTGATCTGATATTCAATAGGGTCTTCTACTGTCAGAATGTTTACCTGGGGTTTGTTCAGCTGGGAAAGGACACAGTAAAGAGTTGTTGTTTTACCGCTTCCCGTGGGCCCCGTGACAAGGATAATGCCGTGTGATTTTTTTATCTGCGCGTTAAAGTTTTCAAGAATTTTTTGTTCAAATCCCAGAGCATCAAGATTAAACTCCATATCGGTTTTGTTGAGGAGGCGGAGTACAACGCGTTCTCCGTAATATGTCGGGAAAATTGAAACACGGATATCAATATCCTTCCCGCCGATTTTGATCTGGATACGGCCGTCCTGAGGCAGGCGGTTTTCAGCAATGTTCAGGTTCGCCATAATTTTTATACGTGATATTATTGCACCCTGAAATTTTTTCGGCGGGGTGAACATCTCGTATAGGATACCGTCAATCCGGAAGCGTACCACAAGGTCCTTTTCATATGGTTCGATATGGATATCGCTTGAACGGTCATTGACCGCCTGCTTTAAGACCATATTGACAAGACGAATGATAGGGGCTTCGTTTGCCATGTCGAGGATGTCTTCCGCCTCTGCCGCCTGGGAGGACAGTATCTCAAGATCGGCATCCTCAAGGTCTTCAATGAAATCACCGGTGGTTTCAGCGTTCATGGTATCGTAATGCGACTGTATGAGGCGCTGGATTTCATTTTCTGTGGTCATTACGGGCTCAAAGCTGTATTCAGGGAACAGCATTTTGAGATCATCAAGGGGACGGATGTTCAGGGCGTCATAAAGCGCAACAAATATTGTGGATTTTTCCATTCGAAAGGGAGCCAGTTTGTTGTTTTTCAGGAAATGAATTGGTATTTGAGAGAACAGGTTTTTCGGGTCTTCAAACTGAATTGTCATCTGGTAGGGGATATTATAGTGTTCCGACAGCGCAGAAATAATATCCTCTTCCGTTGCAAGGCCTTTTCTGACAATAATTTCTCCAAGCCTGAGTTTCAGGGTTTTCTGGGCAAGAAGGGCCTCCTGAAGGTCCTCCTGTGTAATAATCCCTTTCTCGATGAGTATTCTGCCGAAATGTTTAGGTTTTTTAACAGTCATAATAGTATGTAGTGCCGCCGTTCCTAGTCAGTAATGTTGAATTCATACGTCATGACATTTCTGTTCCGTTCAAGGTCTATGACTATCCTCGATTCACCCTGAATGGCTCCCCACAGTTTGTATAGTTTTTCTGTGCTGTCAATAGGGTGTCCGTTTACCCGTTTGATAATGTCGCCCCTCCTGGCCCCGAGTTTATAGAGGATATTGTAGGGCCTCAGCTGAAACAGTTTGTATCCTTTTATCTGTCCGTCTTCACGGTAGGGACCCGCTCTGAGGCCCCGCAGTGCATTGTCGACCTTCTTCAGCACTTTCTGCTGCAGATATGATCTGCTCAGGCTTTTCTTCACAACACCATTTGATGATATTGAGGACGGTTTTGACTGTGATGGCCCGGAACTGCTGTTTGTGTCGGCAAACATGTCAAGGATCATAATATCACGCCCAAGGCGGAGATGGACCTTAGAGCTTAGAATTCTTACCAGGATATAGCCATTTATGTTATCCCTGATTTTATATACTTTGGAATCGTTTTCGGTTTTCTTCTTTATAAGGGCCCTTGCGATATTGGCAGGACCGCTGATCGTTCCCAGGAGCTGGAGGTCGGTTATGTTTGCGGCGGGTCCTGCGGCGCCGACATCGGGTCCATTCATGGTTTGGGCTACTTTAAAAAAACCCGAGTCAACAATGGATGTTTTATAATCAATAAATGTAAGGGGGCGCTGCTGACCGGAATAATGCTTACTTCTGCTTCGTGAAGGGGTAAATGCCGGTTCAGCGCTGTACTTATATACCTGCGTCATGGTGCTTGCCAGGACAAATGAAAAAATTGTCACCGAAGCTATATTGAGTACATGATACTTTATATTCTGCATTGTTATTCGTTTTTATTCCAGATAGTTGTGCGGAACGGGTCCCTATTCGGGTATTATCATGATAATATAATATAGTAATACTACTAATCCTGAATCAAAATTATGTACATATAATAACAGGATAGAAAACCGTTTCGGCAAGGTTATATGTTGCAGTGCGGGAGTGTTGTTGTCAATTAGATTTGCCCGGATGGGCTGTTTTTTTATTATACCGAAACAGGGGAGGTGCTGCCCTGGTCAGGCAGCATACAGTTCTACAGATTTTATAGAAGAAAGGTGTATCCTTGTTTCCTGGTCGAATTTATCCCGAAGCACAATTTCATTTTTATCAAGGAATCTGTTTTTATGGAGTTCAATTGTTTTGCCATTATGAAGGTATACTATTATATCGAGTCCTTTGATGTCCATGTATTTTTTCAGCAGCTTTTTGAAATCTTTTTTTATCATAGTTCCTCCGTTTCTATGGTACGTCATATGCCGCAACTGTAGCGGCAGGTGATATTGGTTAAAAACGTTCTTTACTGATAGAAAAATTTTATTGATTATAATAATGATAAGACTGGTTGTTATGTCTCATTATCATTAATACTATCGGATGTTTTTAGATTTTTTTCACAATAAATTTTATAATTTTAAAAAAATAATAACTACTGCCTGGCATTACTGTGTAGAAAGATAAAATCTCCTTGCATAAAAATATGTAATGTCCGGAAATGTGGAAAATATACGTGTGCCTGTAATGATATCAATGATATGGAACAATATACTATGAATACACCAGAGTTTTCGATGAAAAAACTTATGCGTCCGGTCATGCTGGTGTCCGGATTGTCGGGGGGGATATTCTTTTCAGGATATCTGCTGTATACCCATTTTCTAAGTGTTTCATCAACGTCCCTGCTTTTCAGGCTTTGCTCATCGGGAATTTTTAATTGCGACAGGGTGAACAGCAGCCCGTATTCATCGGTCTTCGGTGTTCCTCTTGCGGCGCTGGGACTGATTTTTTATCTTTCCGTACTGGTTCTCTTTGTAATGGTTCGCGCGGCACACGACACCGGGTTTCAGAAGCGTTTTATCTATGTACTGCTCTTCTGGATTTCTGTACTGAGCGTTGCCGCGGTATTTCCCCTTGCATATATTTCCGCGTTTACCCTTGCAACGTTCTGCCTGTACTGCATGCTGACGTGGGTCGCGAATGTGCTTATCCTCCTGGCTGTTCTGTCAGGGATAACGTCACTTGAAAACGCAGGAATCCGGCAGGCCCTGGTATCTGTTCACAGACATGGATTCCCCTTTTTCGGGAAGATACGGGAACATTTGTTTCATATCCTGCAGGTATGTATTGTCCTCGGGATTATATCAACCTCAATAGTCGTGCTGTCCGAATATTTTAATGTCCGGGGACGGATTATGCGGATCGAAAACGGAATCCGTATGGAGGAGGATATACTGGCGAATTTTTACCAGAGGGAGCCTGTGCGAATTGACCTGAAGGGTATTCCGGTCATGTACGGTAACCCGCGTGCGAAGGTAACCATAGTGGAATACTTTAATTTTGACTGCGGTGTGTGCCGCAGCGCGTCGCCGCTGCTGAAATCCCTGGTGGAGAAATATGACGGGAAGGTGAAGCTCTACCTCAAGAACTTCCCCCTTGACAGAAAGTGCAACCCCTTTATCAGGGAGGAGGGGAACGGATTTGCCTGTAAGGCGGCGCTGGTATCAATTGCTCTCCGAAGGAGCAGCGCCTATAAGTCGTTTGTGGAATACCTCATGGCAAGCAGTGTGCCTCTTAGTCCGCCGCTTCTTAATGTGGCAATGGGTAACTCAGGCGTTACAAGGGACAAGCTCCGGAAGCTCATGAGTGAGCAGGAGGCACGAAGGATACTGATCTCGGAGATAAAAGAAACATCCCAGTTCAATCCGGACGGCACACCTACATTTGTTGTAAACGGCAGGCCGCTTCCTTCCGGGCTCCCGCCGGTGTACTTTTTTGACCGTATCATTCAGATGGAAGTCAACCGCATGTATTGCGGCAGCCGGTAATCAGAAATAATACCTGAATCCGATGCCGCCCCTGATGTGGAAGTCGATATCAGGAACAATCTCAAGGGCCGGTACAAGCTCCAGGAAGCACCCGATCGGGACCTGCGTGAAGGTGTATTCAACTCCCACAGGCACCCTGCATTCGAGACTGTTATAGTCATCATCATCTCTGTTTTTATTGTTATCGTTTTCATGATGATGAATTCCGGGGCCTGCACCAATATACAGGGTTGTCCCGCGTAGCGGTATAATCCCGCGGAAATGTCTGAGATAATCCACGTATATATAGAATCCATTATGATAACCGGCGCCTATACCGCCGCTCAGAGCATCATTGTTTCCGGTAAAATATTTCGCAGTGACCCCTGAAGGGTCTCCCAGAATGACGCCGGCCCCGAAAGGTCCACCTGCCGCAGCGAGGCTCGAATGACATAATTGCAGTAGTACAGCTGCTGAGATAATATATGCAGTCATTTTCCCGGAAATCACATCGTCCTCCTATACCTTCTTTGAACAATGGTGAAAAAATATTTCATAAATAATTATTTGACATTTCCGCCATAACCATGTTACAAATATATCGTGTTACGTAAGTCAGTGTGGAAAGTGCAAAAATGAAATTACGTGTGCCCCCGATAAAAGCAACAATAATAGTATGCTTTCTGCTGTTTTTCTGCAGCATTGATGCTTCAGCAGAAGAGCCTTCCGGCCGGTATTCTCTTAAAGGGTTGATTACCCGTTCACTGCAGCAGCATGCCGGAATAGCATCACGGACTTCAAAAATACTGGAATACCGTGAACTTGAAAAGCATGTACAGCGCTGGGAAAATCCCTCTATTGGAGTTGAGATTGGAAAGAAAACAGCAGGCGGAGAAACAGGTGTTTTGTATGGCCTGTCATTGAGCCAGACCATTTCATTTCCCGGCAAAAAGGATATCATGGCCGGCATTGCCAGGCTTGAAGCCAACAAAGCGGCCCTGAACCTCGATGAACTGAAGCTGTTTATCAAATATGAGGTTGTGCGCCTTGCGTATGAGTACATGATTATTTATGAAAGGACCAGGCACTTGAAGGACCGCCTGGGAAGGCTGCGCCTTGTCAACTCATATATGCGTGGCCGCCTTCTCGTATCGCCCCAGAAGATCGTTGAAAAAAGCATTATTCAGTCACGTATTGCGATTCTTGAAAAGGAACTTGCCGGGATACACACCAGCCTGAAGACGGCATTCGCGAAACTGAACATATATACGAATCTTAATGATCCGGTGCCACCGGAGATTACGCTTTCGTGGTTCAGGAAATCACCTTCGATCATGAAAGAGGATTTCATGAAGGGGGCGATGGAGAACAGTTTTATTCTCAGGATGCAGAAACAGGAAATTGACGCGGCGGAAAAGTATGCTGCCCTCGCGCAAAAAGAAGTGTATCCTGACATCGGTGTTTCTATGTTTTATCAGAAAGACAACACTGATGCCGGGGAACGTACAATCGGAGGAGGCGTTTCATTTCCCGTACCACTGCTTTCGCAAAACCGCCATGCGGTACGTCAGCACAAGGCGCAGTTTAAAAGTGAGAAGCACATGCTGCGGTATCTGCGGCAATCGGTGAAAGAACAGATGAAGGGCCTGTTCGCCAGGTACGAGTATGCTTCCTCCATGCTGGAGAAGTTTCCACTTTCAATGATGAATGATCTGGAACGGTCTATGCGGTATGCCGACAGGGAATTCAGAAAGGGAAGGGTGCAGCTGTTTACGTATCTTGAAGTGGACACCCAGACACATGAAATGGTTGAATCAATATATGAGTCGCAGATGGACCTGGTGAATGTGTATACCGCGCTGCTTTTTTCAGCGGCAATAGACCGGGAGGTCAATGGGAACTGATGATAGACCGGATGATACAGTGGGCGCTCCGCTCCCGGCTATGGGTTATTCTCCTTACTGTTGCGGTAATAACAGCAGGAATATATTCTCTTTCCAGGCTTCCGATCGATGCGGTGCCCGATATAACAAATATTTCCGTCATGGTGAATACCCAGACGGGGGCCCTGGCGCCGGAAGAGATTGAGCGGACCGTCACGTATCCTATTGAGGCGGAACTTGCGGGACTCCCGGGAGTTGAAGATATCCGGTCACTTTCAAAATACGGGCTGTCGCAGATTATTGTCGTGTTCGAAGAGGGGACAGATATTTATTTTGCCCGCCAGCTTGTGTTTGAACGTCTCCAGTCGGTACGAAGTATGCTCCCGGAGGGTGTTTCGCCGGAACTGGGGCCGGTTTCTACGGGGCTCGGGGAAGTGTTTATGTATGCAGTACTGGCAAAAAAGGGGAGCCCCCTTTCCCGGAAAACTGAGGTGGAGCGGCTTCTGTATCTCCGGACAGTACAGGACCGTTATATTAAACCTGTGCTGAAATCGGTTCATGGCGTTGCGGAAGTAGAGTCTAATGGAGGCTTTCAGAAAGAGATTCATGTAAATGTTGTTCCGGCATGGATGGATACGAACGGAATAGTATGCCATGATCTTGTCAACAGCCTGGAAAGCCTTGGCGAAAATTATGGCGGCGGTTATATTCAGGAAAAGGGGACGCAGATAATAGTAAGGACCCTGGGACGGATTGAGGACCTTGATCAGATCGGATCTGTCCCGGTAAAGATGAATATATTCGGGAAGGCCATCCGGGTGAAGGACATTGCAGGGGTCCGGGAGGGGCACAGGCTCCGTCTCGGAGCTGCTACTCTCGGGGGAGAGGAAACTGTCCTCGGTACCGTGCTCATGAGGGTTGGCGCGAACAGCCGTGATGTGGCGCTTAATGTTGAAGCAGCGGTGAAAAAATTACATCTCCCCCCGGATGTGGAAGTGAAGACCCTCTACACCAGAAGTTTTCTTGTTAACGCAACAATCAATACCGTACAGCGCAACCTCATGGAAGGGGGCATCCTCGTTGTTGCGGTACTGTTTCTCATTCTCGGGAATTTCCGGGCTGCCCTTCTCGTGGCCCTTTCAATACCCCTTTCAATGCTGTTCGCCTTCAGCGGCATGCTGCAGCTGGGGATTTCAGCCAGTCTCATGAGCCTCGGCGCAATCGACTTCGGGCTGATTGTGGATGGTTCCGTTGTTATGGTTGAAAATATTATCAGGCGTCTTGATGAGGCGGCAAGGAGCGGTATACAGAGCAGCGCTGAAAAACTTGCACTGATCCGCGAGGCGGCTGCCGAAGTCGGCAAGCCTGTGGTGTATGGTGTGTTTATCATTATGATGGTGTATATTCCCATACTTTCGCTTTCAGGAATTGAAGGGAAAATGTTCAAGCCCATGGCGCTGACTGTGATATTCGCCCTCAGTGCAAGCCTTCTTATCGCCCTGTTCCTTATGCCTGTTGTTGCGAGATATACGCTTAAGGGGTCGGGCAAAGGAGAAGGGGAGGGAGGGTTTTTCAGGTATGTCGGAAAGGCGTACCGTCCTGTCCTTGAGTTTTCACTTGAACACAGAAAAACTACCATTGCCCCCACCCTTGTAATAGCTGTTATTTCCTTTCTTATGTTTGCCGCCCTCGGTTCTGACTTTATCCCGAAACTGGATGAGGGTGATATGGTGATAGGCCTTGTCCGTGATACGAAGATCGGTATTGACCGTTCTGTTGAACTCCAGAAACAGTCAGACCGTGTGATTGCGGGATTTAAGGAAGTGGAGCATGTGTTTTCAAGAATGGGTACGCCGGAGTCCGCGACTGATCCCATGGGTGTTAATTTCGCGGATACGTTTGTGATCCTGAAAAAGGACAGGGGACAATGGCCCCTTGTGAACGGCAGGCGGAGGACCAGGGATGAACTGTTCACCGCAATAAGCGAGGCCATCAATAAACATGTGCCGGGTCAGGAAATATCCATGACACAGCCCATAGAAATGCGTTTTAATGAAATTCTTGAAGGGAGCAGGGCTGATATTACCATGCGGATTTTCGGACCCGACCTTAATGTACTGTACGATCTGGTGAATAAAGGGGTACCCGTTGTTGAAAAAATCCGTGGAGCGGAAACAGTAGAACTTGACCCTCTTACTGCGCTCAGGAAAAGTCCCGTCCTGGACCTGCGTCTGGATTATTACACCATAAACAGATACGGCATCAGCATAAAGGACGTGAACCATTCCTTCGAAATCGCGATGAACGGTATGGCGGTCGGGTATTTGTACCAGGAGGATTGGCGGTATCCCATTGTTGTACGCCTCGGGGATGAATACAGGAGCAGCATGAATGACATAGGCCGGATCCCGGTAGGTTTCCCTGAAGGGGGCACCGTACCTCTTGCCAGGTTCGGCTCCCTGCAGTTGAAGGACCAGGTGACAACGGTTGCGCGCAGTAAATCAAAGCGGTATGCAGCCATATCGATCAACCTCCGTGACCGTGATACTGTCGGCTTTGTGGAAGACGCGAAAAAGGTAATATCCAATACCCTTGCGATGCCGGATGGGTACTATGTTGAATGGGGTGGTCAGTTCAAGAACCTGGAAACTGCACGGCGAAGGCTTCTCGTCATAATCCCCATTGTGCTTTTTGTGATATTTATTATTCTCCATAGAATTTTTAAAAGCATCAAACAGACCCTTCTTGTGTTTAACAGCATCCCCTTTGCCGTGACGGGAGGGATCTTTTTCCTGTGGCTCAGGGATATCCCGCTGAGTGTTTCCGCCGGTATTGGTTTTATCGCGCTTACGGGTATTGCGATTCTTGACGGTATGGTGCTGGTAAACTTTTTTAATCAGCTCCGGGAGAAGGGTGTTGCAATCAAGGAGGCTGTTGTCAGCGGGTCTATGACCCGGCTCCGGCCGGTGATCATGACATCCCTTGTGGCGGGGCTTGGATTTGTGCCCATGGCCCTTAACACGGGGCTCGGTGCCGAGGTCCAGCGGCCTCTTGCAACTGTTGTGATAGGCGGGGTAATATCGTCCACAATATTGACACTTCTCCTGCTTCCCACATTATACCTCTGGCTTGAGCGTGATTTCCTGCGGTGGGGAATGGAACGTGAAGGTGAATAAGGGAGGTTCTGCGGTTATTTCCTGTTCATTGTAACGGAGTAAAAGTTGAAGCAGTTTCTGCCTTTTTCCTTACACTGATACAGCGCTTTGTCCGCAAGCTTCAGTACCGTGTCGCCGTCCTGCCCGTCAATGGGATAAAAGGCAATACCGATGCTTGATGTTACGGTGACAGAGACACCCAGAATGTCAAAGGGGCGTGAGAACGCATTAAATACCCGTGTCACGATTCTGCGGGCGTCATCAATACTTTTTATCTCCGGCAATATTATAATAAATTCATCACCCCCGAAACGCGACACGGTGTCAATTACACGGACCTTGTCGATGAGCCGTTTCGCGACTTCCACCAGGAGCATGTCCCCCGCGTCATGTCCCATGTCGTCATTGATTTCCTTGAAATTGTCAAGATCAAGAAACATCACTGCTACAAGGTAAAAATTACGTTTCGCCATCGCAAGGGCCTGCTCAAGGCGGTCTGTGAAAAGGGTCCTGTTGGGAAGCTTGGTGAGGATGTCGTGGTGGGCAAGATATTTCAGCGAATTTTCAAGTGCCTTCCTGTCGGTTATATCCCTGACTATACCGCGGAACCCCACAGGGTTCCCGTCAATGTCCCGGATGAGGTTTATTGACGCTTCGACATATATCTTCGAACCGTCCTTTTTCGTGAGTTCCCAGTCAACAGCCTTAATGGGAATTCCCGTTGTGTATACTTCATTAAATGCCTTGAACACAATAGCGGCATTTTCCTTGTCCATGTAACTGTGGTAATTAAGCCCTAAAAGTTCACTGCTCTCATATCCGAATATTTTCAGTGTCGCTGCATTGAAGAATGTCATGTTCCCGGATAAATCATTTTCAAAATATCCGTCCTGAATACTCTCAAGAATTGTCCTGTACCGCTCGTTGATTTCCCATAATGATTCTTCGACATGCTTTCTTTCAATAATTTCCGCCTGGGCGTTTGAATAGAGCCGTGAATTGTCAACAGCAATTGAAGCAAGTTCTGAAAACTGCACAAGAAGTGTAGTGTCTTCAGTCATAAAGAATGTATCGCCACGGTCCCTGGCCAGTCCAATTACACCGAGTACGGTGTCACCCCCCTTGAGAGGTACGGATATAAGGGGCCCGAGAGACTCAAGGTCGACATGTCGTGTTCTCCCGGAATATGTTCCGTAATCATTGACAGAAAACGGTTCCCCTGTGCTCCATACCTTACCCGCGACACCGTCTTTTTTTGTAAGCTGGTCGCCAATCCGCTGTCTGAAGGCGCCGACCCCGAAACGGGTAGTCATGACGTCCTGATCGTTTTCAACTATACAGATATATCCATGGGGGGCGTTGACCAGCATGGATGCATTTTCAATAATTGACTGAAGGAGGTCCATCAGGTCAAGGCGGTTCATTATGGACAGCGTTGTTTCATGGAGGGCGGCAAGATATCTGCTGTGAGAGCGCAGTTTATGTTCAATATCCCTGCGCTCATCGATTTCCCTGATCAGCTTTGAATTTGAACCGGCCAGGGCCTCAGTCCGTTCAATCACTTTCCTCTCGAGGTTTTCTCTGAGTGTCCGCAGTTCCTCTTCGAAGATTTTTTTCTCTGTAATGTCATGCAGGTTTACTGCGATACCCTGTATGGAGGGGGTATTAATCATATTCCGGAAAATAATTTCGAATACTTTCCATGAACCGTCCCTGTGGCAGATCCGTAATTTACGGGAAGCCGCCTGACCCTGTGTGTGCAGGATATCGTTGAAAACTTTTCTATGGTTTTCGATATCCTCCGGATGACAAAAGGCTTCGGCTTTTTTCCCTTTCATTTCTTCAGGGTTATAACCGAGGGATTGTCGTGACGCGGGGGACATAAAAGTAATTGTCCCGCTGGTGTCAAGTATGCTGAAGATATCAGTGGAATTGAATATAAGAGTCTTAAAAGTATCTTCACTTCCGGGTGTGCTGCTGTCTGCTGTGCCTTCGGGTAGTGTGTCGTGATTCTGTCTGCAGGCATATACTATAATATATATGTAGATGCAGAAAGCAAGAAATGATAATAGTATTAGCATTGTCATTATGTTGAACTGTTTCCTGCCTGTTGACGACTGTTATAAGTCTATTAAAACGTAAGGAGACAGTCAATGAATCTTTCATGTATTCTTTATGAGTCCCTGAAACCCGTATCCGGGACACATGAAAAAATAACCTCAATGGTGAAAGAAAAATGATGTCATTGTCTTGATGTTATGCAGAATGTATACAAAACGTCAAGTGTAAAACATCATATATATGAATTAATAAACAATGAAATGATTATATCTTTATCAGCGGTTCAAAACTCCCGCAGGGATTCGTCTATCCCTTTTCTGATTTCAAACCAGTAATCGAATGCCGCTTCAAATTTATCACGCTTGAAATTATCCAGCCAAACTTGAAGCTCTTTAGAGTTGTCATTGTCCACAGTGTGCTTTCTCATAAGAAATGTATGAACAAAGTCTACGTTTCTCTCAGACTTCCAGTATATTGAGGAATTCCGGCTGTTAATCCGGCTTGCTGTAACTGATATTGTCCGCGTAAAGTCCGAAAGTTTATTATACAGGGTGCCGATGATTTCAGGTATCATTTCCTCCGCCCAGTTCCTGTGAAACCGGCAGAAACCGGTATTGTCCATTATCAGCTCCTGTTTCAGGCGCTCGGCATTTTTTCTGCCCAGTTCTCTCGGAGGCAGAAAATCATCCCCGTAATGCATGTAGTATTTTCCCATTATGGCCATTGGTGAAAGGACCCCCGGAGTCCAGTACTGATTGGGGACCATCCAGCCGTTACGGGCATATGAATTGAATACGAAGGGGTCAAGGATCTTCTTTCCCCTCTCACGGGCAAGGTGCCGCGCGAATCGCCTGGCGCCGTCCTGCATGTTCAGTATGCCGCGCTTTTCAATGATAGAATCAAGGAGGGCTGTGCCGATGCCGGCATTATGCATGGAATCTGTTTCAACGCTGAAATTGTTATGGTCGAAAACCGGTATCCCGCTGACGCCAAGTTCGGCAGGTTTCAGCAGTCCATCAGAGAGGCATTCCATCAGCCAGGAAAGAACACCACCCACGGAGATCGCGTCAAAACCCAGTGCGTCGGCGTGATGATTCAGTTTTTCCGCGGCGCGCTGATCAAAAATGCCGCAGAGGGGCCCCATTGTCTGATACGGCTCATAATCCTTTTTGTATTCGCCCCGCAGTTTCTTGCACAGGGCGGCACAGGGCTCACCGCAGGTTTTCATGTTTTTGGGCTTAATGGTTTCCTCGTTGAACTGGCGGAGGTAGTGGTCAACAATAAAGTCCTGATGTATTTTCAGGCGTTCCTCTTCGCTCATGTAAATGCTGCGGTAGTTGAAGGCTATAATTTTTCCCGCCAGCTTGGCGAAGTTTACTCCGAAAGTTCCCCCGGTATCAAAGTTCGGGTCAAAGCGGTATTTTGTGGTGGCCTCCATGTCCTTCATGGCAAGTTTTTTCTGGTATTTGTTGATGAACCATTCGTCCGCGACTTTTCTGTCCCGGAAATCCTCATCAATGAATGTGCCGCCGTATATCACCGCCGCGATGCCGTGCTGCAGAAGCATTTTTGTGCCGAATCCGCCGCGTCCCGCCCATGTGTCCACATAGGTGACTTCCCCGTTTTTAATAGGGGCCGAGGCAATCGCGCCGAAATCAGTGTAGAGGGAAGCCGGCCCCGTTGCAAGGATTCGCGGATCAGTGCTGTATCGGTCGCCAAAACGCTGTAGGGTGTAATCCATGAGAGAATATACACCGGTTCTGCCGGAATTCCATATCTGCTTCAGGTCAACAGGGACAATCTCAATTTCGATTTCCTCGCCATGTACCCGGTTCATACTGAGGATCGAGGGTGTGTGTGCCCTTCCGGTGATTGACATCATGTTGATCCCGAGGTTGTCGAAAATAATTCCCGCTCCCCCCATTGAAGAGATGTAGAACCCGCCCCAGCATGGAGAAAAACCGTTTACAAAGAGCCTGTTTGATCCGGGAAATATTGAACCCGCAAGGACCCCTGTACCTATGTTAAGGCTGTTGTTCAGTCCTGACAAATACAGACCAACGTCAACAGGGCCGAAATATTCACCGATAGGAAAGCGTTCATTTCTATAATATCCTGACCCGGCATCGATGTGCAGCACACGTAAAAATGGTTCCATAAATCCTCCTGCCATGAAATAAAAAAGAAACACCGGTACCCGTAAGAACGGAATTCCATTACAATATAGCATGATTATATGGCGGAGGAAAACAAAAAAATTACCGGGATTTTTACGGAACTGAAGGCGGGTTAGAGAAGCTGTATGACCGGTTCTGCCTGCGGGGCGGTGCCGATGGTATATTCAAGCACCATGGGGGTAAGGCGCTGTGAGAGGTACATAATATTTTCTTTTTTATGGCCGATATATTCACCGCTGTCATGGAGGGGAATTGTGATGTGAATGCGGGAATAACCTGCAGTCATGTTGTCCCGTGCGCGGTCAATGTGCTGCTCAAGAATGTTTCGTTTCAGGCGCGACTTAACAAAAAAACCGAACGCCGTATGATACGGCCCCGCGATTACACTTTCCGTATCGTCCTGGAGAGGGTGAAGGCCGGTCCGGATAACAGGGATGCCGGCTTCAGTAATAATTCTGTACATTCCGGCACAGCGGTCAATTGCTTCATCGAGTGACAGGGGAGTATACCTTCCCTCACGGTACATTTTCTCGAGGCCCGTATCTTTCAGTATGACCGCGGGGAACAGCCGAATCCCTTCAGGTTTCAGCGCCGCTGCGGAACGGGCGGATGAGAATGATTTCTCCCTGGAGTCCCCGGGGAGTCCTGTCATCAGCTGCAGCACAAACCCGATCCCTTTTCCCGCGATTTGCTCCACAGCCCTGTATACGTCACTGACGCTGTGGCCCCTGCCGGCTGCGGACAGGACATCATCGAAGAAGGACTGCACGCCGAGTTCAATTGTGTCAACAGCATGCTGCTGCAGAAGGTCAAGTCCATCATCTGTAATGTAGTCGGGCCGGGTGGAAAGCCGGATCCCGTGAATCAGCCCTTTATCCCTGTACCAAAGGGCTGCTCCGAGCATTGTGCGCTGCATATCCTCAGGAATACCGGTGAAATTTGCCCCGAAAAAGGCAACCTCGATCCTGTCCACCGATTCGGGTATATGGCGCAGATATTCTTCAATTTTCTGCCGTACAGAGTCGGCATCAGTTATTCCCCGTGAGCCGCTCGATTTCCACTGGTTGCAGAAAATACACTGCTGCGGACAGCCGCTGTGGGGAATGAATATCGGGATGGTAACGTGTTTTTTTGACATAGTATTGTTTTTTCAGCCTGTAACCGGAATTCTTTTTACTTGACAAATAAATGTAAAGCGAATTTTTGGATTAATCAGTACGCTGTGATAATTATATAGCAATGCCGGTACAATTGATAAGAAAAATTATAGTAGCTGCTCAGCGATATAATACGTAATGTTTCCAGCCGCGTTTCAGTTCCTTTTATACACGTGAAAATAATGGAGGTCTCATATGCCAACATATGAATACGAATGCAGAGAATGCAAGCACCGCTTTGAGGTGTTTCAGTCAATAAACGCTGAACCGATTAAAGAATGCACAGAATGCGGAGCAGAAGTGAGAAAACTTATTAATGGCGGAGCGGGCATAATATTTAAAGGTTCAGGATTTTATAAAAAAGATTATGGTACCGGCGTTACTCCGCAGAGCGGGAAGCGGGATGTTGACAGTTCCCCGGATTCCGCACCGGCCTGTGCCGGGGGATGCGCGAACTGCCCCGTTACGGAAAGCTGATTCGTTACTCCCTACAGTTCCTTTTTAAACTGCGTCGCCCGTTTCTGGCGGTAAATGGTGAGAAGATATTTTTCTACGGTCATTATCGCCTTTCCGGGCATTACTTCGTCTTTAAGTTTATACCCCGCCAGTGAATCAGCAAACGCCCGGATGTCGTCCGGTGATTTACAGACATCGGGAGATACCAGCAGGTATTCTATGTCAGGGATGATGAGCTTCTGGCTCCTTTTGGGGTATAATACAGTTCTCGCGCTGTAAATCGGAATAACCGCCTTGATGTTGTGGTTCCGCAGGTCGTTGATGACGGTGTCCACCGCGAGGTCGTTGTCCGGGCTTACGTCAATGAAATCCGAAAGCGGCAGTACCGGCGCGCTGAGGTCCGCCACTTTTTCGTAGACCCGCCTGGTTTCTTTTGACATTTCCTTTTTCGTTTTTGCGGAACTCCTGCCGCTTCCCGTTTGTTCTCCGGGAATTTTTTTATGTAAACCGAAGAGCGATTTGAAGAACCCCAGTATTATTTCTACAAATGAACGGTGTGCCTTTTTGTCGGAAGACTCAATTTTGACCATGTCCTTCTTTAATGACTGCTGTTTTTTCAGCTGTTCGTAGTCGTCAATGATTGTTTTCAGGGAGTCAATTTTGTCCTTCGTTGTGTTCAGCGTTTCCTCTGCGGGTTCAGACATGGTAAAAATCTCTTTTGCCGTAGTATACAGGATTTCCATGTCATCCCCGGTTTTCTGTTTGTCGGGATATGGCAGGTTGTTCATCAATTCGGGATTGTAAATAATTTTACCGCTCACGTCAGTTATCATGTCGATAAACTTTGTTCCGTCAATGAAGAGTGTCGTATCGTCATGGGATGTTTTCAGGATATAATTATTTCTGAGATTTTCCGGGGTTTCCCATTTCTTCAGGATCTCAGGGGTAATGTCCGGCAGGGAGCCTGATACAGTGGCTTCGGGGCATATTCCGTGTTCCCTGATGAAACCCACGATGTCGGCGCTCAGTGTCTGGACCGGGTCGAGGATCTTGTCCACCTTCAGGAGGCATCCCCGAAGGGCGTTGTCGTTTTTTACTTCTATGAGGTCACTTTCCGGGAGCGATGTTCCGAGATCATCTTCCAGAATGTGGAAGATATATTCCAGCTTGGAGTCGCGGTAGTCGGAAAATTCGCTGTTGAGGATCCCGTATTTTTTCAGACGGCGCATTACAAGCTCGGAGTTCGATTTTACAATATTTTTAAGCTTATCAAGATTGAAGGAATTTTTTACATTGTTATAATTGCCGGCATGAAAGCAGTAGTCTTCCGCGTATTCAATTTTATTTTTGTCCACGCGGTAATGTTTGAAGGTGAAAATGCTTTTGCCAAGCTCAAGTTTAATGAGACGGGAAAGCTCATTTTTCTGACTGGCTTTTTTCAGGAGCTTTGACAGGTTGACAATACGGAATTTACTTATGAACGCCAGGATGTTGTGCAGAGACGCCGCGTCCCGGGCGGACTGAAGAGTATTAAAATCCCTGTCATTAAGCATTACGGTATATTCGACTTTTTCGATAACATCGAGTTTCTTCGTGGCGGTATCGACGTTGAAGTCGAAGGTGGTTATCGTTTTTATGCTGCCGGGATAATTTCTCAGAAGGTGGTCTACAAGATAGGCGATCTGATTGTCACGCGCAGTGGTATAGGGTATCCTGATGTTTCGTGATTTTTTCAGGTGTTCAATGGTGGCAAGGGGCTCTGTCCCCTCCGGGAGAGACCGTGACTGCATGAGTGCAATTTCCCTGAGTACATCAACGATGTTCGGTTCCCGCCGTGATGTTTCGTTGAGGAAGTTGAATTCCAGGGAGCTCTCTTTGTTGTTTTCGGGACCCATATAATAGACCTGATGTCAGATATGTATTACCGCAGTTTCGATTCCTTAAGGTATCCTATGAGCTCTGTAATTGCAATACTTTTTTGTTCGCCGGTTTTCATGTCCTTCACCGTGGCAAGGCCCCCGGCTATTTCGTCGTCGCCGAAAATTATTACGGTATCGGCCTTTTCGCGGTCCGCCTTTTTGAACTGCGCCTTGAATCCCCTCGATTCGGGGTCCAGTTCTGAAGAAATACCCTGTGAACGGAGGAGGGCGGCGGTCTTCAGGGCCTCGGTGCGGGCGGTGCTGCCGCTGTATACTATGAATGTGTCAAGTGACCGCTGCGGCATTTCATTGTTTTCCGTGAGAAGAAATATCCGTTCAATACCTGCTGCAAATCCCACTGCGGGGGTTTCCTTCCCGCCGAACACAGAAACCAGGTTATCATATCGACCCCCCGCCGCAAAGGCATTCTGGCCGGAATCTGTTTCCGTGACAAATTCGAATGTCGTTCTGGTGTAGTAGTCAAGGCCCCGCACCAGAAGCGGGTCCGATGTATACGCGATGTCGTGCGTGTCAAGGTGGCGCTTTACCGATGTAAAATGTTCCGCGCACCCTCCGCAAAGGTAACTCGTGATAACCGGCGCCCCCGCTTTCAGGGCAATACATCCGGCATTTTTGCAGTCAAGAAGGCGGAGCGGGTTTTTTGTGAGCCGGCGCTTGCAGTCGTCGCAGAGCTGCTCCTTTTTCCCCTGGTAGTACGCGGTGAGGTCCTCGATGAATGTTTTCCGGCATTCAGGGCAGCCGATGGAGTTTACTAAAAGGGCGTACCCGGAAATGCCGAGTTTCTTCGCGATGGTGTCCATAATCGCGATTACTTCAAAGTCGTAATAGGGGTCGCCGCTGCCGAAAAACTCGGCGCCGAACTGGTTGAACTGGCGGAGGCGCCCCTTCTGGGGCCTTTCAGCGCGGAACATGGGGCCGCTGTAGCAGAACTTGCACGAGGAGAGGCGGTTGTATTCCCCGTTCTCCACATAGGCGCGGACAACAGAGGCAGTCCCTTCGGGGCGAAGTGTAAGGCTGCGTTTGCCCCTGTCTTCGAAGGTGAACATTTCTTTCGATACGATATCTGTTTCATCTCCCAGCCCGCGGGAAAACACTTCAGTAAATTCCATAACAGGTATTACTATCTCCCTGTAGTTGTACAGGTCAAAAACGGTTTTGGCGGTTGTTATAATATGGTTCCACCGGTCAATTCTGTCCGGGAATATGTCTTCAACTCCGGGGGGTTTTGCGATCATGGTGCGGCTCCTTGTTGTACATATATTATTGTTCTCTATGTTTCACGAGTTGGTTTCTTATTCAAGAAGAAAACAGCGGGGGAAATAGTAAAGCAAAAAAGCTGAAGGATGGAATTTTCTTTATAATGTCATCGGGAGAAACTTCTTTAAAGAGATAATCGCTATTTATGTAATGTGTTGCATTCCCGCTATCGGTTTCTGTCCGTTTATTTGTACAAGGATACTCTCGTCCATTTCCCGAATGAAGAAGCTGCCATCCTGATGCTGATATACTTCTGCAGCAATAAAAGAGATAGTGTTTTCATCGATGGTAATATACACTGTTGCTATGTTATTTGATAGATTTTTCCACGGTAACACTTCTGATATTGTCCCTAAAGGTAGTTCGTGAAGTATCCTGTATTTAAAGATGCGGTGCGGATCATCCGGGATTTTTACAGGAGAAAGATCACCATTAAGATACAGGCCGAATTCATCGTCATTTTGGCAGGTTATCAGTGAAAGTGGTGTTCTGTTCTCAAATTGTATGTCAATTCTGGCACATTGCAAATAATTAATTTCCGGGCTGTCCCATAGAATAGGATCTTCAGAAAGTGCCATTTCTATGCACTCCCACTTTGTTACAACGGCACCTTTTAGTCCGCAAAATTCCTTTTCTCTCTGTTCTATCCAGTTACTCATTGGTTTCCTTACATTACGCTTCCCGTTCGGGAGCGTAATCTGTTGCCGCGCAGCAGATTCAAAACAATTACGGAATGGTCGATATTATTGTACCATCCTGTTGCGTGCAGACAGTCAAGCCGTTTTTGTCTATTCTGCACCGGACTTGCTGTGCCCGGCCCGCAGAAATATCCTCGAAAATCAAAGAAATCCCCTCCGGAAAAGCCCCTTTGCCGGGGTAATGGCGCGGCGCGGGGGTGTGCAGCCCGCTGATAACCACTTTTTTTTCACAAAATAAAGCCCACGCGGGTTTTTTTCTTGACGATATGATAATTACATCAAATATTGATCAGAATTATTATCGTGAAGGGAGCTATTATGTTTTGGAAGAGGAATACCATTCTTATTGCTGTTATTATGATATTACCGCTTATTTTCAGCGCATGCGGAGGCGGTGGCGGGGGTTCAGATTCTTCAACACCCGATGTAAGTGTTGTAACCACTCCGGATAACGGTACAACTGGTGCGGCAGCAACGGTAATATTAGTCGGCACCAACAGCGACGGTAAACTGCCAATTAACGGTGAATTCCTTTCACCCTCGGACTATAATTCTTCCAATACGGCCGTTACCGCTGCCGATGAGAACGGCGCTCAGTGCGCGGTAACAGTTGATGAGAACGGCAGCATTATTGTTACCCCGGCAGACGGCACAGTTGACGGAACATATACGGTGACTATCGTTACAGAAACGAGGGAATATGAATTGACCATCACCGTGACCGACGGCAGCGCTACAGTGACAGCGGCAGTGAGCACACCGCTCAACAGTTCACTGGTGCTGAACCTGAACGGCGGGACCCTGGAGCTCCCGAACGGCAATACTCTTACTGTTACCTCTGATGGAATTATAGGCGGTTATACCCGGGACAGTTCAATAGTGTCCATAACCGTAACGAACAGGACCGATGCAGCGGTTCAGGTGACCGTTGATGAAGTGACCGGTGACCTGATAACTGCCGGTGACCCGTCGGGACCATATACGATAATAATCACAACTTCGGACGGTTCCGTGATTACGATACGGACTGATAATAACGGGACCATCACAGGGATATCAGAGCAGAATTCGACACTGATAGTCAATCTGGATGATCAGGGAAAGGCGGCCTGGGACGGCACAACACTGACATTGACGGTAAAGGGAGCTGACAATGTGTGGGCCCTCGCCAGCGGCGTAACGATTCTGAGCGCCACTGCGGCAGAGGGTTCGATTACCCTTGATCCGGCAAACATCTGGATAAACAGAACAAACGGTGATATCATGCTGTCCGGGACTGCTCCCACGGCAGCTCCCGTGGGGCCCTTTGAGATTAAAGTTTCTGTGAACGGAAAAACATACATAATTCAGACAAATACAGCCGGTACTATAACAGGAATCCTTCCCGGCAATACCCTGCTTGCGCTTACTTATGGAAACATAACGTACTGCGGCAGAAACATTATCACTTTCTCGCAGCAGGAAAGCGTAAGCTGGACAATCATGAGTGCAATCAGTGATGTTACGGCGACAGATAAAGGCGGTAACGGTATTACCATCCAGGTCAGCACGGCAAATGGAAATATCGTAACACCTGACAGCTTTACTGATCCCGTTACGATCAAATTCAATTATACTGACAGCAGCGACAAAGTGATAGAATACACGCTGGTTGTCGCGAACGGCAGCCTGACGTCGTACCAGGCGATGATAACCGATCCGGGCTCGGACTTCGATTTCTCCACGGTTACGCAGATACGGGTCACCCTTAAGGCGGTTGATGAAACGACCGGGCTTCCCATAGGGCAGGTCT
>DAOSYC010000002.1:46873-54700 GCA_035380905.1 Spirochaetota bacterium
CGGGTCACCCTTAAGGCGGTTGATGAAACGACCGGGCTTCCCATAGGGCAGGTCTCCATAAAAATGGCCGATGAAAACGGTGCTGAAACCTGGAAGGGATTTACGAACAACGACGGATTATCCGTATTCGATGCAACATACGAGGCCGCAAGAGATACCGTCAGGGTTGTTGTGAGTCATGACCAGTATGAGACGATCGACTGTGAGATTACAGGGATAGGCAGGCTCGTCGAGTTCGGACGGAAAATATCGATGACACCTGTGTCAAATGTGACCATAACCGATACAGACGGTGACGGCGTACCGGATGATGAAGATGATTATCCGGAAGATCCCAATGCGGCCAAAAAAGTAACCGCGGTATATACCCTTGCCTTCGAGGACCTGTATCCCTCAAAGGGCGACGCAGACTTTAATGACCTCGTGGTACGGCTCACTATCATTGAAAAGATAGACAGCCAGAACAGGCTGCGGCAGATAAACCTTAAAACGAAGCTTCTCGCGTCCGGGGCGGGATACACGAACCAGTTCGCGGTCAATATCAACAACACGCAGTATATTCTTATCAGTAACCCGAAGGCGGACAGTGTGTACACTCTCGGATCATACAGTAACACCAATTCAGGTGGGGTGTATCGTGAATGTGAGGAGTACGACGAATATCCGCCGATCGTCTTCGAGGGCGGTGTCGAACGGTCATCGATAGCGCCGATGCCCTATGATCCGTACATCATCTGTAACGGTGTCACGGCGAACCAGTCGCACCTTCCTTTTGTTGCAACAGCTTTTGCAGGTAATGTAATTGACAGCGACGGGTTTCCCTGGGCGGTGCTCGTACCGTCAGACTGGGCATGGCCGTATGAAGGCAGCAATATCTTCAATGCATATCCAGAGTTTGATGACTGGTATATGAATGGCGGCACGGTAAGCGCTGACTGGTATTTGAGGCCCGATACGAATTATATATATATTCGACAGTAACTGAATACGTATCAGAAATGATATATGGCCGCAGATGAATGCGGATGATTGCAGACATGCTATGTGTATCTGTGATCCTCCGGGTTAATCTGCGGTTTTTTTGTTTGGGACGGTGATATATGTAGTCCGGGGATATGGGGAGAGGCTTTCCTGGTGTCCGGATTACCCTGATTTTGATATCCTGAATTCCTTCAGAATCATGATAATCCTGTAATCATGTGAATCATGGTTCAGACAGTGTGCGTTTCGCGTTTGTATTTTCAGTTAAGGAATACAGGCAGGAGTTTGAAAAACGGGTTGCCTGGAGACGGCGCCAACTATGTTGACACAAGTGGATTGCAGGCGGGTGCTCCAAGATCATCATTCTTATATTTCACTGCTATTGGTGAAGTAGCAATTAGGTTATTCACCAGCCAATGTGTGGTATGCGTAATCGTCCCGTGCATTATTTATATGCATCTTTTCTGTCATCAATATCAAGTATAATGACTAAAATCTTATCATTTTCAATTTTATAGAATATTCTATAATTGCCAATTCTGTATCTATATAAACCTTCAAATTCTCCTTTGAGTTTTTTTATATTAGTCCCGAAAAAAGGATTTTCACGAAGTTGTGGATAAACATAGTCAGAAATCTTTTTATAAATCTTACGATACTTTGGACTTGAAAGTTTTGATGAAAAATTATCAGTTTCTGCAATTTTAAATTTATTCAACAATTTTATATTTCCCCTTTTTTACATCATCTAATCCTTTTTTAATTTCTGAAACAAGTTTGGTATCGTTCATTATTTCAGCCATTTCGTAATCAGAAATATAAATTTCATTAGTAATATAGGACAGGGAAGCATTCTCTATAAAATTAGATATCGTTCGCCGCTCACCATCAGCAGCTTTTTTTAGAATATTATAAACACTATCATCAACTCGAACTGTTATTGTTTTCATTGTATTACCTCTTCAATAAGTACAATGTATTCAATAATATTCTAAATGTCAATAATGTATTCAAATCTGTCTTTCGCACAATTCGTTCTTACACTAACTACACTATTTATTATCCGAAAGTAGCAGCACGCCCGTATTTTGTGTATTGTGCTTATGGGTAATTAAACATTCCAGAAATTCAATCAATTTACATAAAAATATGACCACATTCTGCAGAGTATAAGAATCCACTCCGGCATCATTATGTCTGCACCACCGGTGCAGAGACACGGTTCTCTGCGGTTTCGCCCGGTTAAAATACCAGCGGCAACGGGACAATGCCTGCCCGCAGTAACCATGCTTCTGGTCCGCCGCGGAGAGGCGGGGCCGGAATCCGGGTGAGGTAAAAAAGAGATTGCCTCCCCGCTTTCAACTTTGTATAGTAGCCGGATATAATATCGATTCCAGCAGCACAGAGAGGAGGCGGCGCAATGTGCGATACACTTGTGGCAATGCATGACGCGGTAAAAGACGGCAGCGTAATCCTCGCGAAAAATTCCGACCGTGAGCCCAATGAGGCGCAGAACATCACCTTCGTTCCCGCGGCGGAGCACATTCCCGGAAGCACCGTGCGCTGCACCTATATTGAAATACCCCAGGTTCCACGTACCTGCGCGGCGCTTCTTTCCCGGCCTTTCTGGATGTTCGGCGCGGAAATGGGGGTCAATGAACACAGCGTGGCCATCGGCAACGAGGCGGTGTTCACGAAGGAGAAGTATGAGAAGACCGGCCTCACCGGCATGGACATGCTGCGCCTTGCCCTTGAGCGGAGTACAAGCGCCGCACAGGCGAAGGATGTGATTCTGTCACTCCTCGAAGAACACGGCCAGGGTGGGAACTGCGGGTATGCCCATACCCTGTATTACCATAATTCATTTATCATCGCGGACCCCCGGGAAGCGTTCATTCTTGAGACAGCGGGGAAGAACTGGGCAGTGCGGAAGGTGCAGGGTGTGGCCAGTATATCCAACTGTCTCACCATTCAAAAAGAGTATGCCGATATCGCACTGTGCAAACAGGGGTCAGAGCCTCATGTAAAAAAGAAGGGGTTCACCGGAAAGTTCAGCGATCTGCTCTATACCTACTTCGCGAAAGGCCGTGTCAGGAAGGCCCTGAGCGGAGAACTTCTGGAAAGAGCAAAGGGGCGCATCACGGTGGTCGATATGATGCGCTTTCTCCGTGACCACAACGGGCCGGAACCATACCGCCCCGGCACAAAGCCCATGGAACGGCTGTGCCTCCATGCGGGGGGGCTTGTGTCCACACAGAGCACCGGGTCCATGGTGGCTGCACTCCGGGAGGGGAGGCCCCCCCTGGTATATTTCACCGGCACCTCCGCTCCGTGTCTGAGTATATTCAAGCCCCACACAATCCTTCCGGGACAGCAGAAAATGACATGGGGTGCCATAGAAAAAAGATATGATAACGGTGCCGTGGACCTGTACGGCAGCGCATCTGGTGAATATAACCCCGACACCCTGTGGTGGGCAGGGGAGGACATACACCGCCGGGCCCTGATGAATTACAGGGCCCTTACGCCATGGTGGCTGGAGCGCCGGGATGCCCTGGAGATATTCATGCTCAGCGAGGTCCACCCGGAATGGGGAAAGGAAGAGGCGGCGGCTTTTCAGGAGCGGTGCAGGTCCCATGCGGTGCAGCTTGTTGATGAACAGAGAAAAGCGGCGGAAGAAATGAAAGTGTTGTACAGGGACGTAACGAAGCAGCCGCCGTTATGGTTCAGGATGCAGTGGAACGGGTTTAATAAAAAGGCGAAATTCAGCATGTGAAACACCTGCCGGATGCGGCAGAGTCAGATACTTTTCATGAGGTTAATTTTACCCTTCTCTCCGGCAATGACAATGGAGTCGTTAAAGGATATCACATAGTCGGGGCTCGGGATGGCTTTGATCTTTGAGCCGTCCTTGCTGTTGCTCCGTATCAGGAGCACGTCTACGCCGTACACCGCGCGGATATTTATCTGTTTAATGGATTTTCCCACAAAGCGTTTCGGGGCGGGAATTTCCGTAATGGCATATCCCTCCATGAAGTGGACTTCCTGGTCAATGTTCTTCATGGTAATCTGACTTGCGAAGGTTGACGTGATGTCCCGGCGTTCAATCTCCTTGTTGTAGGCGTCAAGGACGTCCTTTCTCCATATCATACCCAGGAGTTTGTTTTTCTTAGCGGGGTCCACAACGGGAAGCCCGTCAAGGTTGTGGCTGGTGAGCTTGTCAAGTGCTGACTGGCAGTCGTCCTTAGGGCTCACCGTAGTGATGTTCTTCGATGCAATATCTCCCGCGATAAGTATGTTCTGGAGAGTGTCCCGCTCGAACAGGTAGTCCTTGATGTCGTGGATCGATATCATCCCCACGAGTAACCCTTTTTTCGTAAGTACGGGAAAGTACGGGTCTTTCCCGGAAATTACCCGGTTCACCACTTCATTGAAATTGCTTGTGTCTGATATCGTTTCCACATGCGGGGTATAGACATCCTGCACGAATATTGATTTCATTACGTTGATTTCCGCGCCGTCCTTCATCTGGATGCCGCGGTGCACAAGCTTCAGGGTGTAGATGGATTCACGGTTCAGTTTTGTCGATATTATGGTGCTGATGATGCAGGTTATCATGAGGGGGAGTATGATATGATAATCGTTTGTGAGCTCAAATACAATGATGATGGCGGTTATGGGGGCGTGGGTTGTCGCGGCGACGAGCCCTCCCATGGAAACCAGGGCATAGGCACCGGGGGTCGCGGTGATCCCCGGAAAGTAGTTATGCACAATTGAACCGAAAAAGCACCCCGCCATTGCCCCGAGAAAAAGGGACGGCGCGAAGATGCCTCCGGACCCCCCAGAACCCAGGGTGATTGATGTAGCAAACAGTTTCAGAAAAATCAGGATCAGCGCAAGGTACCAGATGGTTTTTCCATGGAGCGCATTGTTGATGGAATCATATCCCACACCCATGATGTGGGGGAACTGGAGCGCCAGAAAGCCGATTACAAGGCCCCCGATCACAGGCTTAAGGTATTCCGGCATTTTCAGGGTGTTGTCAAAAAAGTCTTCCGACGAATAAAGCGCCTTGATGAAAATGAAAGCAATACCGGCGCATATAAACCCCAGAAGGGCGTAGAAAATAAGTTCGTAGGGGCTGACAAGCTGATACCGGGGCACATGAAACGCGGCAAAATTTCCCTCAAAGTGGTGCGATACTACTGTTGCCATGACGGAGGATATAACAATCGGAGAAAATTGTGCAAAGGCGAAATCTCCAAGAAGTATTTCCATGGCGAAGAGGGCGCCCCCTACCGGGGCATTGAAGGCCGCCGCGATACCGGCGCCGGCGCCGCACCCCACGAATGTACGCATCCTGTTCGGCGAGACCCTGAAGAACTGTCCCAGGGTGGAGCCGAGGCTGGCGCCTATCTGCACAATGGGGCCTTCGCGTCCAACGGAGCCCCCGGTGCCGATTGTGATTGAGGAGGCAATTGCCTTTACCAGGGCCACTCGGGGGCGGATCAGACCCCCTCTGAGAATCATTGACTGCATAACTTCCGGTACGCCGTGCCCCTTTGCCTCACGCGCAAAGAAGTATATCATCGGCCCCACAATAAGGCCCCCTATTACAGGGACCAGTACAACAATATACCACGGTGAGGCGGTAATGTTCTCAAGAAGCGTTCCTGTACCGGGAAAACTCAGTCCGGAAATGAACTTGATCATGGTGCGGACAGCAATGGCGCCGAAACCCGCGCAGATGCCTATTATCACCGCAACAATCACCATGAAGGTGTGTTCCGTCATTTTCGCCCTCTCCAGGAGCGACGCGGTAAGGCGGGAGATATATGTTGAAAGTGTGTAAATAATCTTTACCATAGTACAGTATCGACCGGCTTTTTGAGGCCTGTTTAGTTTTTTATTTATAAATCAATTAGTACACGTCTGCAAGAACACCTGGAAAACAAAAACGAGGCAGTGCCCGGTGACGTAATGGATACAACAACTTAACCTAATAATGACAGATTTCTGATCCTGTCAATAATATTAAGGGGAAAGAAGAAATTCAGAAATAATTTTTATAACAATTTAAAATAGTGTACATACAGGAGTAGATTTTCAGTAAAATCGGGGGAACCAGCGGCTTGTGATGTCCGGTCCCCCCGGCATGTTCTTAATCATAGAACAGATTGAAAAGGATACCTGTCCTGTACTGTTCCGGATTGTTACTGTATTTTATATGAAAGTTGTCCGTTCCAGCGGCTGCCGGCATACAGGATTATCCTGAGATAATACATGCCTGTTGAAGGGGGAGTGAATATAAGTTTTGCATTTTTACCATCCTGTGCGCTGTCATCATCACGTTTGAAGGCCTCGCCACTCCGTGAGTTGCCACGGAACTGTGAGATTTTAAACACTTCCAGTACCGGATCGCCGGTGCCTGATGTTTCGAGAAGATACGATTTCCCTGCGGCCATTGAGGCGAGGAACCATCGTTCATTATCTTCTACTGTTATTGTGAGTGCCTGTGATGACTGCAGTGTTTGCGTGGGGGTAATTACAATTGCCTGGAGCGGGGTTTTGCCATTGCCGCTTTTTCTCTGGGAAATTGAGCTCATTCCGCGAATATTCATTTTTTTACATGAATTAAACACGATTGAAGACAGGAACACAATCATAAAAAAGACTACAATTCTTTTACCCTGCATTTGGTACCTCTCATATAGTATAAATTATGTGTCAGCAAATTTCATAATATCTGGAGTATTAAGTCAATTAAAATTATGAATTTGTGTGCTTAATATATCATGTAAATATATGGAATTGGATACTTCCCTGATATAATGCTTGAAACGGTTGTAGCATAATTGTATAATCAGATGAATTTCGGGTATTGGAGAAAGGTATGGAAGTGTTTTTCAATAAAGTCGTATGGGGAAATACAATAGAAGATTACGGGATCGCATTGGGGGTCTTTACCGGTCTGGTCCTCTGTGTGAAAATATTCAGTACGGTAATTCTGGGGCGGGCAAAGAAGTGGAGCGACAGTACCGGGACAGATATTGATGATTTCGTTATTGCCGGGGTAAAACGTTTTATTGTGCCGGTCCTTTACGGGTTTTCCCTCTATTATGTACTGACATCATTCTTAAAACTTCAGGCCGGAGTACAGAAGCTTCTGTATTCGGCATTTATTGTTCTCCTGACAGTTTTTGCGATCCGTCTCATTACCTCAATTGTGCGATTCGCAATCAGGGCATACTGGGAAAGAAAAGGGGAGTCTGAAACAGAGGAGGATTCCCGGAATATCCAGGGAGTTGCATCCATGGTTAATATTGTGGTGTGGGGCGTGGGGGTGCTGTTCCTCCTGGATAATCTCGGATTTGAAATATCTTCCGTTATTGCGGGCCTTGGTATCGGCGGTATTGCCGTTGCCCTGGCATCCCAGGCTATTCTCGGGGACCTTTTCAGCTATTTCGTGATTTTCTTTGACCGTCCCTTCCGTGTGGGGGATTTTATCATCGTTGACACAAAAATGGGGGTGGTTGAAAAGGTCGGCATCAAGACAACCCGGATACGGAGCCTTACCGGAGAACAGCTGGTGTTTTCCAATAAAGACCTTACCAACTCACGTATTCACAATTACAAAAAAATGGAACAGCGCCGTGTCGAGTTTCATTTCGGCGTGGTGTACAGCACGGAATATGATACGCTGAAGTCCATCGGAACTATTGTCAGGGGAATCATTGAAAGTGTTGACGGTACAACCTTCGACCGGGCGCATTTCAAGGAATACGGCGACTTCAGCCTTGTGTATGAAGTGGTGTATTACATACAGAGCGCCGACTACAACCGGTA
>DAOSYC010000002.1:54800-58922 GCA_035380905.1 Spirochaetota bacterium
ATAAACCTGTTTCCCCCGGCATATATTCCCACATGTGAAATTCTGCTTCGCCGTGATGTCTGGAAAAACACAAGGTCCCCGGGCTTAAGGCTCCGCCGCGGCACGTGGCGGCCGTGACTGTATTGCGAGCTGGCAGTGCGGGGAACCCGTATGCCGTTTTTTTTGTACACATACATAACAAGTCCCGAACAGTCAAATCCGCGGGGAGTGGTGCCGCCGAAGCGGTAGCGAACGCCGCGGTATCTGTCGGCGGTGTATACAATTCCCCGCCGTTTCTCCGAACCGTAAAAGTTGCTTCCATAACGGAGATGGGGCGGCGAACATGCGATAACATACATCACAGTGATGCACAGCGCGGGGACGAGAAAAAACCTGATTTTGCTGTATACGGTATTCATAGTATACTATTCGGAAAAGAGGGGGGAAAAGTTGAATTTGTGACGTAAAATACCGGAATGTCAGGGGTGTTGTCTGTCAAGAGAATCAATGATGCCTGCCCCCACGCTGTCGCCCCAGACGTTGACAGTGGTCCTGAACCGGTCAAGGAGCCAGTCAATGGTGAGGAGGAGCCCTATCCCTTCAACGGGAAGACCAACCGCCTTCAGGACAATCACCATGGTAATGAGCCCCGCTTCAGGGATCCCCGCCGCGCCGATTGCGGCGAGAGTCGCGGTGAGAAATATTACCGTCTGTGCCGATGCACCCAGCTCTATTCCGTACACCTGTGCAATAAACAGCGCTGCCACCGCTTCGTACAGGGCGGTGCCGTCCATGTTGATTGTGGCGCCAATGGGAAGTACAAAGCTTGAAACTTTTTCAGACACGCCGTTTTCTTTTTCAACTGCCTCCATGGTGAGGGGAAGCGTCGCGGAACTTGAAGCGGTTGAGAACGCGTTCAGAAGGGCCGGGAGCATTCGTGCCATATAGGTGAAGGGGTTTTTTCGTATAAATAAATAAAGAAGCAGAGGCAGAACAATCAATCCGTGGAAGGACAGTCCAAGGAGTACGGTGAATACGTATTTTGCCAGGGCGATAAGCTCCGGAAGAAAACCGCTGAATCCACCGGCAGCCCCTATCCGTGATGAAATAATCCCGAAAATCCCAATGGGGACGATATACATGATCCATTCCACAAGGCGGTGTACCGCATCGTTCAGTACCGCAATGACTTCCACGGCGGTTTTATTTTTTTCCCCCAATACGGAAAGGGCAATGCCGAATACAATTGCAAAGAAAATGAGGCCCAGAAAATCCATCCTTATCATGGCATTGAAAATGTTTCGCGGGATAAGCCCCTCCCGTCCTTCTTCCGGATTCCCGATAAGCACCTCTTTCAGAATTTCGGATACATCCCCCTGTTTCCCGCGGGAGATTTCAGAGGGAGGGGGAAGGGAGACGGCCACACCTGTTCCTGAATGGCGCAGTCTGCTTTCCACGGGAACCAGGCTTCCCTGCTGCAGGGTAAAGGATTTTCTCTGTCCGTCCTCCCGCACCACATGAAAACGTTGTGCGGGATCCCGTTCCTCCCATCCCGTTACGGTGATTGATGTGCCGGAGACTGTTTTGATGCTCCCCATGATGTCCTGGTCCAGCAAAAGGACCCGGTAGTTCCGTGAATACCCTGTTTTCCCGAGTTTTCCTCCGGTAATATGCAGGGTGTTCACCGCGTCACCGGAGATGCGGTACTCCATCCGGTCATGACGCTCACCGGTCGAAATCCCGCGTCCCGGCTGGATAATGTTTACGAGAATGATCCCCGCGAGTACCGAAATCCCCGTTGTGGAGATATAATAGATAATGGTGCGCCGTCCGATTTTTCCCAGTGACCGTATGTTGCCGAGGCTGGTGATGCCGGAAATAATTGAAAGCAGCACAAGGGGGACCACCACCATCATGAGCAGGTTCAGGAGTATTTCCCCGAGAAGGGCTGATGATTTCGCCGCCACGGGAAGAAAACCGCCGAACAAAAAACCGGCGATAATCGCGACAATAATCCCTGGAAGTATATATCGTCTGTTCACGCTGAATGTGTTCCCTGTAGATATAAAAAATTATTTTTCAGAGGATGGTGCGGCATACGTTCCGTGCCGTTCAATATATTGTGTTCCTGCATCGTTTGCAACACTATTTTATCTGCAGCAGGTTTTGTGGCAATTATTCTATCACTGGAATGCGGCAAAGGCTTCCGGTTAAGATGTATTTATTTTTATAAAAAAAAGTATATCCACCGTCATGTTTTTTTGGAAAAATATGTATATTGCGCTTATTTTAAATATAATGCATATACTGTAGCCTCAGGATGCCGGGATATGCTATTGTAATTACCGCGCATGCAGTGTTCTCTGATCTTCACATATTATGCGGAACCGGAACAGGGGGGTGCCCCTTGAAGGAGCGCGTTTCATTATTTCCTGATATTTTAACCGAAAATATTTCTTTCATGAATATTTTACATACACAAACGTATTAATTATGTTTGACAATGCAGCATGTACTTATCACAGATGAGTATTGACTTACAAGATAATGATTATGGAGCATGACTATGATTCTAAAGGGGCTTGAGCTCACGCTGGTCGGCATGACTGTGGTGTTTTTTATGCTGACGCTGCTGGTCGTAATCATGAAGATGTCGTACCGGATACTTCTGGTGCTGAACAGGTATTTTCCTGAACATGATGCTGCCGCCGCTGCGGGAACTGCAGCAGGTAAAAAAAGTGAAGAAGATATCGCGATCGCGATTGCCGCTGTTAAGGCGTATACAAAAGGAAAGGGGGAAATGTAAGAGTGGCTAAAAAACGAATAAACGTAATGGTTACAGCATTCCGTGACGGTTTCCAGTCCGTATATGGCGCACGGGTACTCACAAAGGATTTTCTGCCGGCAGTAGAGGCCGCAAGAAATGCAGGAATCACGCATTTTGAAGCGGGCGGCGGCGCGCGGTTTCAGTCTCTTTTCTTCTACTGTAACGAAAATGCCTTTGATATGATGGACAGCTTCAGGGAAACCACGGGACCCGACGCGAACCTGCAGACCCTTGCACGGGGCGTCAATGTCGTAGGTCTTGATTCCCAGAGCAGCGATATAATTAAACTTCATGCTGAGCTTTTCAAAAAACACGGCATGACCACAATCAGAAACTTTGATGCCCTGAACGATGTGAATAACCTCATCTTCAGCGGAAAATGTATAAAAGAAGCGGGCCTCAAACATGAGGTCGTTGTGGCAATGATGTCCCTTCCTCCGGGATGGGTGGGCAGCGACGAGGTGCACAACCAGGGTTTTTACTGCGGCGTGCTCCAGAAGATACTGGATTCAGGGCTTCACTTCGACTCGGTATGTTTTAAGGATGCCTCGGGTACCGCGACACCGCGTACGGTTTTCGAAACGATAAAGTCAGCCAGGGAGATGCTTCCCCCGGAGGTGTCGCTTCGTTTTCATACCCATGATACCGCGGGGACCTCAATTCTCTGTTACGGTGCCGCACTTCGCGGCGGTGCTGATGGCCTGGATGTTTCAATGGCGCCGGTATCAGGGGGCACATGCCAGCCTGATATTATCACCCTGTGGCATGCCATGCGGGGCACTGAATATGATCTCGGGATTGATATCGACAAGATCATTGAGGCTGAGGAAGTATTTAAGGAGTGCATGGCGGACTATTTCGTACCGCCGGAAGCGAAAGCGGTGGAGCCGATTATTCCATTTTCTCCCATGCCGGGGGGCGCATTGACTGCGAATACCCAGATGATGCGGGACAATAATATTATGAATAAATATCCCGAAGTCATCAAGGCCATGGGGGAGGTAGTCCGGAGAGGGGGTTTCGGCTCATCGGTAACGCCGGTGTCGCAGTTCTATTTTCAGCAGGCTTTCAACAATGTCATGATAGGCCCCTGGAAGAAGATGGCTGAAGGATACGGAAAGATGGTGCTGGGGTATTTCGGGAAAACGCCGGTAGAGCCTGACCCGGAGATAGTAAAAATTGCCGCCGAGCAGCTGGGTCTCGAGCCGACCAAAAAGACCCCCCTTGAAATAAATGATGAAGATCCGAATAAGGGGATAGAGACCTCAAAGAAAATGATTCATGAAGCGGGACTCGAGACAACGGATGAGAATATA
>DAOSYC010000003.1:0-1085 GCA_035380905.1 Spirochaetota bacterium
ATGGTTCTATGCATCCCATCAATATCCGTGCAGCGGCTAGCTTCTGTGTGTCAGACAGTATCGGGAGGTGCTCAATATCTTTGATTGTATTTTTCCATATATGAAAAAACGGGCGTATGACGCTTGCTGCTGACCGGACCAGACAGGATTTTCGCGGGATTTTTATTCCAATAAGCTGCAGCGCCTCCAGGCCGATTTCCAGCGCATCTCTGAATTTCAAAAGCGAAGTAAGGTAGGACATCTTTATCTCATAGGCGGGAATCATATCAAGGGGAGTGGCTGAATTATCCATTATAACCTGAAAATACAGGGAGCCATTTTCCTCTCTCCCGGTAAAAAAGGCGGTTTCAACAAGGGACGTGTATATTTCCAGGGCAAGGTTGTAATCGGTGTCCCAGAGATTCTTCCCGGTCAGTTCCGATGCATGAAGATAATAGTGGTATGCCGCATCGAGGGCAGCTGTCTCCTTTGACTTTCTCCCGGCGGTGGTGTTAAGCCGTGCGATATCAAGCGCCATTTTCCCGGGGGGAATGTGTTTCCTCCCGATGTTGAGATGCTTTACGATGGGGAAAACAGTTTCGTCAGGATTTTCCCTGTACGGTTTAAGAAGTGCGGTTCCGGTATCGAAGTGTATCTGCACCCTGTCATTGTCTTCAAGAAGGGCGTATGCGGTTTCCTGGATTTTGTCGTGTGAAAAGCGGAAGCTGTCACCGGATTTGATTATTAGCCCTTCGTCAATTGAATTCTTCAGTATTGAAAATAAAGATGATTCCTCAATGCCGGTAACTGTCTGAAGCAGTTCGATGGTAAACGTGTCGCCAATGCAGGAAGCTGTTTTAAGGATATGCAGCATCTCCCCGGGGATTTTGTTGAATTTCCGGGTGAGAAGCTCCGAGACATTATCGGTTATGTTGGCCTGCCGGATATTTTCCGCTTCCCAGTTCCATTCAGAATTATAAATAATATAGTTTTCATAATACAGGTTCCGGATGAATTCCCGCACGAAAAAAGGATTCCCGCCGGTTTTATCTTTCACAACAGCGGCAAGATCTGCAACTTTTTCCGGTTCAACGGAAAACGTGTCC
>DAOSYC010000003.1:1185-2567 GCA_035380905.1 Spirochaetota bacterium
AGTGGCCGCTGCGGGACTGCAAACAGTGTAAGGAATTTTGTTAAATATCTGTTAAAACGGATCTGGGCTTCCCTCGTGCCAAGTTCCAGGACCTCGGGCTGATGGCCGGTAATGAGCTCAAGCTGTGGAAGAATATCAAGTAACAGCTTTACATTCGGATACAATGCATTGAAAATAATTTCACGCCATTGCCTGATTGAATCTTCGCTTTCTGAAAGAACCGTGTCAGTAAGCTCCCGGAGCGCCTGAATCAGGCCGGAAAGTGGAACCTCCTGTGTATGCTGTTCATATTTGCCGGTTATAAAATAGGGGTTATCCCGTGAGGTAAGTTTCCGGAGTTCATGTATCAGGGTCGTTTTCCCGACGCCGGAATAGCCCGATATCAGGAGAAAGTTCCCCTGCCCCCTGGATGCTGCTGCGTAATTGTTCATCAGGGTCGATATTTCTTTTTCCCGCCCGTATAATTTTTCGGGAAGGATGAATTTATCTTCAACGTCCTTTTCCCCGGGGGGAAATTCCATGATTGTTCCGGAATTATCAAGCTGCCGCCGGCATTCCTGTAAATCGTTTTCAACGCCGTACGCGCTTTTATATCGCTGGTCAGGGTCTTTGGCCAGAAGTTTCAGGATTATTGATGATACCGCTGCAGGAATGAGGTGATTGATCTCTGTTGGCGAAATGGGCTCCTGCGTAATATGTGCATTAACCAGCTCAAGGGCGGGTAATGATGAGAACGGGAGCTCCCCGGTGATCATTTCATACAGGGTTACCCCGAGAGAATACAGGTCAGTACGGTAGTCAACGGGGCGGTTCATCCTGCCGGTTTGCTCGGGAGAAATATACTGCAGGGATCCCTGAAGTATGGTATGAGCGGATGTGTTAAGCTCCTGTGAAATTTCTGATGCGATATGGAAGTCTGTTATTTTTACCTGAAACGTATCACTCTCTGTATCAGGGGGCCGTATGATAATATTGTCAGGCTTAATGTCCCTGTGGATAATATTGTTCTTGTGAATGTCGCCGATTATATGGCAGAGCTTTTGTGAAATTTGAAGAAACTGGTTGATGTTCATGGTGCTTTGGGAAAGGTATCGTTTCAGTGACATCCCGCCGAAGTCTTCATACACAAGGGTGAAAAGGTCGTTATGGTACCCGATGCTAAGGGGGGAAACAATACCTTCGATATTGAGACGAAGAGCAATATCGAAAGATCGCCGGTACTGCCGGGTTTTTTCACTGGTAAGGTTTTCTGACTTGAGAGATTTTAAAATATATCTTGTATTATTGTTACCATGAGCACGGAAAACAATGACTGTATTGTTTTCAAAAATTATTTCATCTATAAAATATGGTTCTGTCAGGTTCATAGTGTGTATTCGCTC
>DAOSYC010000003.1:2667-54043 GCA_035380905.1 Spirochaetota bacterium
AAATTATTTCATCTATAAAATATGGTTCTGTCAGGTTCATAGTGTGTATTCGCTCCTATACGAAGCAGCAGCCGTTCTGCGCTATGCACCGCATTAAGAAGGATTTATCCTGTCGGTCTTTGTCTGCAACACTATTGAAGATGACGATCAGTAAAAGCATCATCAGATTCATTAAAATGGAATAACATATTTAATTTGTCAATACTAAATATAATGAATGATGAACTGAAATATGTAAAAAACCTACCGTATTGTACCGCATTTATTATGTAAAGATGTTCCCCGCTGTTGATTCGATGCTATGGAGAGGTATACCTTCCTGCAGGTTTCTGCGGGATGGCCCGACGACGGTCTTCCGGATGATGAGGGTGCCTGGCTGCGGGGTTCGAAAAAGGAGAGGGTGATATTGTTCTGCTCAGATGCCGCAAGAAACGGTTTGATGTATTTTCCATACTGGAAGTCTGAAGGCAGGTAGCATCTGCTTATATCTGCGTTTTTTATCAGACGTGTGTAGTGCCGCATGTTCCTGAATCCCGCTTCTGTAATGTAGAGCGAAATGTGTTTCATGTGATGACGGGTGATATAACGGATCAGGGCTTCTGTATCGACCCGGCTCCCGAGCTTTCCGAAGAGAACCGGGTTTTCCGGGGTATTCTGTGTAGTCATTATGGAGTTTCCCGTCACAAGGATTCCGCATGAGTCAAGGGGGCCCGCCGAATGCAAAAGCAGCACCGCCGCGAAAAAAAATGATATACCGAGGCATGGGAGTTGTACGGCCCTGAGTTTCCCTGCAGGGATGATCGGTGACAGGTAGAGGAGGTACGGAACAATGAGTGCCGGACCTGCGGTGATGTAGCTGAAATGAAGGTGAAGCCGTGAAATGAAACCGGCTGCACCGGTTACTGCCGCATAGGCCCAGTCAACCGGTAACGCGAGAATTGAAATGTCCCATGGCACCATTGAGGAGACTGTGGTAAGAAGAATTGACCCTGCCAGAATGGCCTGGACCCCGGGGACAATGATGAGATTGGAAATCAGAGATGAGATATTAATTTCACTGAAATGAAAAAAGATAATGGGGAAAACGAGTACCTGCGCGGAAAGGGTAAGCGCAATGGGGTTTCTCAGAATTTTCGGCAGCATTGACAGGATTTCTCGGTAACTTCGGTACCATGTCAGAATGCCGAAGGTGGCACCGAATGTAAGCTGAAATCCGATGCTGTACGGTTCGTAGGGATACATGATTATAAGTATTGTTCCCGCTGCGAAAAGCGCGTTGAACGGATTCCGGTCGAAATCAAACACGAACGTTACACCGAAAATGGCGCACATGATGAAGGCGCGCTGAAGAGAAACGGGCATGTCCGTGAGGTACAGATACAATGCGAGGAGCAGAATTGAGGATAAAAAAATAATTCTTTTGCTGATGCGGAACGGTGAAAGTAAAAGGAAAGGAATAAGTGCGATTATCGCGCAGTGTGTTCCGCTTGCCGCAAGGATGTGCAGCGCCCCTGCTTCCCGGAAAAGCGTGACGGTGTTGCGGCTGATATAATTCTTGTTTCCGAAATACAGCGCTTTCAGCAGGGAGCAGGTCTCATTGTTGAACAGCGCTGCAGTCCTGGTTTCAATTGCTGTACGTATCCGGTCGCGCCATGAAGGTGTTCCCCGTGAAAGTACGGTATACTGGTCGTCACGTATATAGAATGTTGCACGGAAACCTTTTCGCAGTAATTCCTGCCTGAACAGGGCGCCGTCTCCGGAGGCCTGATTTCTATTGAGGGGGCAGGCCTTTGCGTGAAGCACGATTTTGTCTCCGGGGCGCAGTTCTGCTGAACGGGGAGCATAGGCGATTGCTTTCAGCGGTAACGGGCTGTGTCCGGTGTTGTTCCCTGCGGATTCAATCAGCAGGATAAGTTCCCTTGAATATGAAAGGGCCCGTGCGGACTGAACTTCTGCGGTGAATGGAGGGGCGAGTGCCGGTACCCCGGCATGGCCCGTATTAGCATGATTCCTGATAACTGCTGCTGCGGCGCAGGCGGTTGTAATCAATAACAGAAACACCGTTGTACGAATTGGTATTTTCCAGCCTGGAGGATGTGTGCCGGCGATTGTGGTATCTGCAGACGGTACAGCATGTTGCCGGGGACGGTTTCCGGCAATAAAGGGTGCAGAGAGAACAGCCGCAACAGACAGCACCGAGGCAGCTATGCAGTCTCCGGGGAGATGAAAGAGATACCAGTTGTGCCACAATACTGCAGATGCACTGAACAGGAGGGTCGCGAGGGATGGTATTGCCAGGAGGGGTGCTATGCGTTTATATTCTTCCAACGTTATACACAACTCCTACATTGATACCGTAGGAAAGCTTTGTCGAGTCCTGGCCCATGCCGAATTGTCCGTACCTTCCCTGAAAGTCGAAAATAAATTTCCAGTCCAGTGAAAGGTTTACAATGCCTCCGATGGTGAGCAGCGGACCTCCTCCGCCGTCGTAGCTGCCGGTAGCGGGAGGTGTTTCAATGTATAACCCTATCCCCCCCGTTGCAAAAAAACCTGTACCCAGGGGGTACGCGTATTTTCCTGTGAATGTGTAGAGCAGGTGCTGAACGGATGTGTCTTTGCCTCCTTCTACGGTGTCATTTGCGTTTGCGATGTACTGCAGGGAAAATTCTCCCACAAGCTCTCTCACAAACACCGCGCAGAGTAGACCTCCGCTGTAATAGGTCCCGCTTATGTTTGCAGTTTCCTGATGGTCGGTGAACCAGTCGCTGTACTCAATCTGGTTTATGCCCCCCCCGAGAGTAACTCCCATGTAGGTGAAGAAATGCTCCTCGGCCCGCAGGGAGCCGGACAGGAATATCACGAGAAGAAGACATACGCACTGTGTCACCCGGGTTCCAGTCATAACGGTTATTTGATATTTAACGGGTTTTTTACGGTTTGTGCGCTTGCGGGAGGGCTGAAGTCAAAAATACCGGGAGACATGCCTTCCCCCACAATAACACCTGACAATGAAATAGTCATTCCGCCTCCATCCTTTGTTTTCATAACCGCTTTTTTCAGGAGAAATGATGAATCGACAACGAGGGTGATGCTCGAATAGTGACGGTCATTATTTTTCAGTTTTATGGTATAGCCGCTGCCGCCCCCCAGGACGATCGCGGAATACCCTGACACGAGACCAGCGATGCCTCCGGACCTTCCTCTGCCGAGATCCTGGATGCCGCAAATATTGCTTGAGGGGCTGTAGACCCAGAGTTTTCTTCCATTTGATGCGATTATTTTCCCTGAAGGATTGCTGAATTTGACATAAATTCTTCCCGGCGACATGAACTTGAAGTTCCCTGTATACATGAAACCGGATGAGTTGGTCCATGAGATTGTACCACGCATGGTGGAAATACTTCCCATGCGTCCGCGGAATCTCTGCAGCGCTTCATCGCCAGTCATGGCGTACAGGTATGCTGTCGCGGAACATGTTGCAAAAATGATCAGTGCTGAAAATATGGTTGTTTTCTTCATAAGTATAATCCCTTGTTAATATAATACGGTTATGTGTTAAAAAATCAAAGCTTTTTTGCCGCACTATTTATATTCGTAACAGTTTTATTGTATCCGGTGAAAGGTGCTTGACACAGTTTTATTCGTCAATTAAGATATTGGATTCCGGTAACATTTGTTCTTAATATACCGCGAACTGATATAAATGTTGTGCAGAGAGTAAATAATTACAAAATTTTGTGTACGACACGGCTTTGTGCAACAATATTTTAATAATTATTCGATACGGCACAAAAATGGCTTGATGCATGGATTTCCGGATAATAGCGGATTAGCCCTTCCTTTTCTCGAGAATATACCGGATATTCGGGTGGATTGTTGTGTATGTATCAATAAAAATGATGTAATGCTGACTCAGGGAAGAGAGCAATATTTATGGTGAAGAGCAAAGTTGAAAAACCCTCAAAAGCAGCAGCACCTCGCCGGAGTGGAAAGGGTAGCGGTATTACAGGGAAATCTGCTGCGGTTACTCCTAAAAAGAAGAAGCTGAAACCGGAAAATGAAGATCTGATCATTGATGATGATTTTAACGGGGAAGATACCGGTAAAGCCCCGGGGAAAAAGAAAAGGGCCCGTGCCGCTGATTTTTTTTCCGATTCCGCGATATCGTGGTATCTTGAGCAGATCAACAAAATTCCGCTCCTCACCAGGGAGGAGGAGGATACCCTCGCGCGGAGCGCTCGTGAAGGAGATGAACGGTCAAAGGAGCGGCTTATACAGTCGAATCTTCGTTTTGTCGTTTCCATTGCAAAAAAGTACCAGACCAGCGGCATATCGCTGCTCGATCTCATAAATGAAGGCAATATGGGACTCATTAAGGCTGCTGAGAAATTTGATCCTGACAGGGGATACCATTTTATATCCTATGCGGTATGGTGGATACGTCAGGCTATAATACTGGCGATATCACAGAAAACATCCCTCATCCGGCTCCCCCTGAACCGGACCGCAGACATGCAGAAAATTGAGAAGGTCCATAATAAGCTTGAAAACAAACTGGGACGTGAACCCACTCCCGGTGAAATCGCCGAAGAGCTTGATATGGATGATGAGGAGATTAATCATCTCCGGAATATTTCACAGGATTATATATCTCTTGATGCGACATTCGGTGATTCTGATGATACCTCAATAATAAGTATGGTGGAGGACTCAAGGATAGAATCGCCGGATAAAAAAGTTCTTGATGAATCACTGCAGGTTGCCCTTGATAGCGTATTAAATGAGCTGACGGATGCGGAACGTGAAATAATCAAGATGCGTTTCGGCCTGAACGGGTACAAGCCGATGTCGCTGCAGCAGATCGGCGAGGAGTTTAATCTGTCCAAGGAGAGGATCCGGCAGATTGAAAAAAAGGCGATACGCCGCCTGAGGCATCCTTCCAGGAGCCACAAGCTCAAAAGTTTCCTGCAGGATTAAACACGGACTGGTGCTATGAAATATCTGATTCTTGGAGTTATATCCGGAGTATTCCTCGCTTTTATCCCTTTTCTGCAGCCCGAAAGCGGTATCGAAATCTATCCCGAGTGGCATGGTTCAGTGGAATCTATCCGCCAGATTGAGCCATCCTCCAATCCGGTGTTGTCGAAAAGTTCGGTTCCTCCGGTGACCCGTGGAAGTACTGTACATGTTCTGAACGGTTCAGGGACCCATAGTGCCGAGTATGACAGCGGAGATAAACTTACTGCGGTAAGCGGTAACGGCAGATATCTTGTCGAATTTGAAAAGGTGGGTTCATCCATAGAGTTCATGAACCTGCAGGGTGAGCGGTTCTGGAAGCTGACCTCCCTCGAATATCCGTACCTTTCATTTGAGGGGAAACTGATACTGCTCCTGAACGGAGACCATAGCCGGATAAGGTTTGCTGATATAAACGGAAACATTATTGGCGCCCAGTCGGTCTCCGGACGTTTTTGTACGGTGATTTCTTTTTCGAAAACAGGGAATACCGCCGCTGCCGGTTTCCTTGACGGATCATACTGTCTTGTGGACACGAAGGGGGCGATTACTGCAAAGGGGAAAACCCCGGACAATACTGTTGTAAAAGGTATAGCGGTCAGCAGTAACGGCGGTTTCTGCGCGGTTCATTACGGAAACACAAAATCTGATCATGTCAGAATAGTAAATGTAGTGGAAAAGGATGAAGAAACGTTTGACCTGCACAATGTGCACCTCGCGAGAACAGCATTGTATTGCGGCAATGACGGAAATGTCGCAGTTTTAGATAAAGACAGGCTTACATTTACTGACAGTGACGGTGATGTGAACTTTTTCCTGAATGTCCCTGAGGCGAAAACCGGATATTCGAAAATCGACTATGGTAGGGGAATATACACAATCACCTACAGTCTTTCCTCGGGTGGCGCGAAGTTTCTCATGCTTCGGGAGGACGGCAATGTCCTTTATACAAAAGATGTTATCGAGGAGCCGTTTCTTGACTGCAGGATTGACCGGGACGCTGTATTCCTGCAAGGAGCTCAATCGCTGATGTGTTACAGTATTCATTTTCCAAAGAATGAATAACGTCATCTGCGGTTTCCGCCAGGGTGTTGTTTCCCCTTTTTTCTGCACCGTTCTTTAGAATCCGGCATTTCTCCAGTGCAACGTCATTAGCCTCGTGGACATATTCCCGGGGCATACGTGTACCGGTTGTCGATAAAAGTCTGCAGATCGAATAAATTCTGAACCTGTCCATCCCCCAGGTGCTCCGTGAAAGCTGGTCGCCGTGTCCCCCGTGTTTGATAATATGGTTTTCAGGAATAAAACCTGTTTCCTCCCGCCAGGTAGTGCGGAGCCAGAGATCGTAGTCTTCACATACAGGAAGGTCTTCATCGAAATAACCGTACTTCTCGAAAATTTCACGGCTGATCACAACGGCTGAAGGGCTGATAAGGCAGAGATGCAGGGACTGCGGGAAGATATATCCCCCCGTTTTACTGTGCCGGTTTTTGGGGTTGACCCGTTTCCCGTTCCGGATCCAGATTTCGTCAGTCTGATGGATGAGTATGTCGGGGAAGGTGCTGATGAATTCCGCCTGTACCTGAAGTTTGCCCGGGAGCCAGAGATCATCGCTGTCAAGGAGTGCGATATAGGGCGCTGATCCATGGCGTATTCCCGTGTTCCTCGCACTGCTTACACCGCGCTGTTCCTGGCGTATGTAGGTAATTCTGCTGCCGTACATTTCCTGTATATCCGGAGTGCCGTCGGTGGAGCCGTCATCAACAACAATTAACTCAAAGTCTTTGAAACGCTGGGCCAGTACGGAATCAATGGCACGGCACAGGGGTTCCAGCCTGTTGTATGAGGGGATAATGACAGAAAAAAAGGGCATTATTTATTTAAAAAGAAATTTAACAGGATGTTTTTTTAGTTCCACCGAAATTTCATTCATGGTTTGTGCCGTCTTTTTAAATGTTTTTAATGTCTCAACAATATCCTGCTGCGATGAATTCATCATGGAACTGAAGGTTGCCGCGGTACTGGAGAGGTTGCCGAGCAGGTTGCGAAGGTTGCCTTTGCTCTCCGCGGATATTTCCCGGATTACCGACGCGGTGCCGGACAGGGTGTTCAGTAGTACGTGGATGTCCTGCAGTACCACTTCGAGGTTCACAAGTTCAATCCCCTCAATTACGGCGCCGTCCCCGAGGGCAATACCAATACGCTCAGGGTTTTTCAGCTCAATTACCGGGTCACCGATGATATTCTGGTTTTGAATCACTGCAGTGCAGTTTTCGTAGAGCTGGATTTCACGCTGGAGCCTCATTACCGCGAGAAAGTGAAGAGCCGGTTTGTACACAGGTATAATTTCCACAACCCGGCCAACGGTGTATCCCTTAATTTTTACAAGGGTCCCTTTTTTGATGGATGATATATTGTCAACCTTCAGGTAAATGTCAGTTGTTGAGCTCGCCACGGAATACCCGAGCTTTAGAAGCACGAATATAAGCAGCAGCGCCGCGGGGATAAGTATGAAGATGGCAACTCTGAGTTCGTTTTTTTCAAGTTTCATGACATTCTCCCGGTTACAGAATCCTCATGGGTCCATGAGAAGATGATTTCATGTACTGAGTGACGTACGAATTTGGTGACGAAGTCAAATCCGGGCCTGTGCCCTTAAAGACAATATTTCCATTATACAGCATAATAAATGTATCGGCATATTCAATATAGCGCTGCGGCTCAAAGGTCGTTATAAGAATTGAAGTGTTGTGGTCCTCCGCTTTCCGGCGGAGGCTTGCAAGGTATGTCTGGGCATTGATGAGACACTGGCCTTCCAGGGCGTGTTCGAGGAGGAGCATCATGGGGTCAAGGGCAATGGCCCGGGCATAGGCGGTTTTCAGAATTTCTGAACGGTGCAGGTCGACGGGCCGTATGTTTCTGCAGTGCGCGAGGTTCAGTTCCGTAATCAGGGTGTCAACTTTTCTGAAAACCTCGGATGATGAGAGGGTGCTGTGGTATTTCAGGGGAAGGGAGATGTTTTCCTCTACTGACATATTATTAATGAGGCCGTAAAATCTCTGGAGGTAGCCTATTTCCTTGCGGTAATTGTGCCGGGCGATATAGTCAAAGCTTTTCAGGTCGCTGTTTTTGTAAAAAATTTCCCCTTCGTATTCCGTGAGGATTCCTGCGGCCAGGGGACAGATCAGGCTCAGGCCGGAATTTTCCGGGCCGAAGAACACGAAGGTTTCCCCGGCATTCAGGGTAAATGAAATGTCGATGAGTGGCGGCGAGTTCTCGCCGGAATAGGAAATGTTTTCAAACCGCAGCATAATATTCTTTATTGCTATCCATTCCGTGAAAAATCAAAAATAAAACAGTGCTGACACAATTGCGTTGATGACAAAAAGAATAAGCAGGGTGCGCACCACTGCTTTTGAGACATATATCGGTATTTCGAAATCTGAATTAGGCTTGAATCCATAGTAGCAGCAGATAAGGGGGATCAGTACGCCGTACAACAGGCTTTTGATAATCGTAATAATAAAGTCATTAATGCTGAATGAGTCAAGAAGGTTCGCAAAGAATATATCAATTGGAATAAACACCGTTGAAAGCGAAATGATATATCCTCCGAAGAATGCTACGATATCAAAAATGATTATAAGAGAAAAAATAGATATAATCGATGCGAGAATTCGCGGAAAAACAATGTACAGCGTCGTGTCGATACCCATCAGCTCAAGGGCGTGAATTTCCTTCTGCTGTTTCTGTGTGGCAATTTCAGCCGCAATGGCGGAGCCGGACCTGCTGACTACGATCATTGCCGTCGCGAGGGGGCCCAGCTCCCGGGCGATAATAATGACCAGAAGGTTGCCGATAAATTCCTCAATGCCGAACTTCGGGAAATTTTTTGTGGCCTGAATTATGACAGTTCCCCCGAGAAGCAGGGCAATGACAACAATGAGGGACATGGCGTCAATACCGGTAAATTTCGTCTGGTTAACGGCGATAGAATATATTGACCTGAAACGGAGGTACCGGAGCGATTTGAATGATACAAATATTGACACGATAAAGTCGCGAAAACTTTTTACACCTTCAAGGGCGTTGAGAATTTTCCGGATCAGGGTAACTATTATATTTGTTTTCATTCTTGCAGGACCAGTCGTTCCATCCGTTTCTGAGCTTTGCTATTATCCAGAACCTGTTTGTAAAGGCAGAAGTCTTTGAAAATGCCCAAAGTTTTTATATATATGTATCAGAGGCCCAGAATTTCAAGCACTTTATTCTGTGATGGCGGAGGTTCCCGCGGGTGGATTTTTAATTGATTTCACATGGTAAAGAGGGCGATAATAAAGATGGTGAACAGCAATGCTGTATCGCCTTAAAGAAAAATAATCCGCCTTCTGATGTAAAGAGGCAAAACTGATTGACATCATCCTGCCCCTCAACCCATTGTAAGTGAAGGCAATGCGATTTTTACTGAAAAAGAGATTATATATATGAACAACAGGAAAAAATCCCTGTATATTGGTGCTGCTGGTATTGTTGCCGGCATTGTTGTCGGGATTCTGTGTCTTTATGGTAGTGCGGTACACCATGCCTGGGATTCCCTCAGGTCATTTGGAATTGCGGTTACAGGGAAAATCCTCCCCTATCCGCAGACGGCTCCGGAAATTTCCGGATTCCGTGGAGGGTGCCGGCGTATATATGACGGACTGCAGGAGGAGTTTATTCATGCCGGGCATCTGCTGTTCTATAGCGCCCCCCGGCGTACGGCAGTATCGGCCGTTGCAAAAAAGGCCATACGGTATACCAGATATATAAGAACCTACAAGCTTGAAGGGGCGATTCGACAGAGCAATGGTGTTACCGGAGATATGGTTGAGGCGGGAACATTGCTGTATATACCTCATTCCCTGCCGGCGGTGCTTCCGGTTATGCGTAATAGTAAAAAACCGGAGCTGGTCCATTCCCGGGGACTGTACTATACCGGCAGCTCGATCGGAAATGAACGGGTGCTGAAACAGATTGACGAATTCAGAAAAGTCGGCATGAACACTGTTGTGTTTGATGTGAAGGATATTACCGGTATTGTTAATTACTATAGTAATGTTCCTGACGTGCAGGAGTACAATGCCCATGGTAAACGGTCAATAGATAATATTGATAGCATCCTGCGGTATCTGAAAAGCAGAAATATTTATGTAATAGCCAGAATTGCGGTCTTCCATGACCATCATATGTACCGGCATAATCCCTCAATTGCCATACGGTCTAAGTCTACCGGCGGGACGTGGAACCCCCGGTCAAAGGAGCTGTGGCTTGATCCGACAAACCGTCAGGCCCAGGATTACAGTATCGGACTGGCTGTGGAGATGGCTGATAAAGGTGTTGATGAAATCCAGTTCGACTATATACGCTTTCCAACGGTGGGAAACCTCGGCGATGCGGATTATGCCTACCATTTTGGAAAGATGTCAAACGATAACGTAATCACGCATTTTTTGAAGCGGGCGTATCGGGAAATATCATCCCGGAATACCCGTCTTTCAATAGATATTTTTGGTGTCGTTGCCTGGGGAAAAGAAGTGGATGTGCGGAGGACGGGGCAGAGAATTGAATCTCTTGCGCAATACTGTGATGTGATTTCACCAATGCTGTATCCTTCTCATTTCAGCAATAATTTTAACGGTTTTCCCAACCCCGGCGATCATCCGTACCATTTCATTTTTGAAGGGTGTAAAAAAGTTGCCGGAAGGGCCGGAAGTACGGCAGTAAGGCCCTGGCTCCAGGCATTCGGATGGAGGGTGTCTTCGTATGATGAGCAGTATATATTGCGGCAGATAAAGGCAAGCAATGACTCCGGCGCAAAGGGGTATCTTTTCTGGAATGCCTCAAATAACTATTCCACGGTTCTTCGCGCGATGACAATTCTTGCCCGAAATAAAAACGGGCGGCAGTGGTATGCGGATAATGAAATGAAAAAGGACAATGTGCCTGACTAAATGGAGGAAGTGAAGGGTGATAGTAAAAGATGCTGATTTTATGAATGAATATGTCAGGGTGTGGGATGACGGCGCGTCCCTTGATGCCCCGTTTATTACACTTGGCGTAGAGGCAATTCTAAAAGATTATTACGGTGACCTTCTTGATGCGCCGCCGCCGTTTCCCGTGGAAAAGGGTAGTGACGTTCTGGATCTCGGGTGTGGATGGGGGCGTGTATTAAAACCGGTCCTTGACCGGGAGGCCCATGCTGTAGGGCTTGATATATCAGAGAAAATGCTTGGGCTCACAAAGCGTCATCTTGAGAATAATGGTCACAGCGCGAATATCCTCAGGGGCGATGGTACGAGGCTCCCTTTCAATGATAACAGTTTCGATATGATTTACTCCCTCCTTGTGCTGCAGCACCTCTCGAAGGAGAATGGAAGGGAGGTCTTCCGCGAAGTGCAGCGTGTTCTTCGCCCCGGCGGGATTGCTCATATACGGGTTCCGGGAAGATTTGCTCCGGAAAACCTGCTGTTCAGCTTCCTGCAGTTTGTCAGTATTCATGTCTTCAGGCTGAATGATCCTATAAGGATGCGTTTTTACCGTATAGGTGAAATAAAAAAAATATGCCGGGAGCTTTTCAGCGAATGTGAAATTACAGCACACGAATTCCGTCCGCCATGGAATTTCCATACCCGGTGGACATGGCATTATATCCTTGTTCCGAAGTGTATGCATAAATCATTGAGAAGGATTTCAGATAAAATTGAAAATCTGGCGAATAAAAGGATGGGGTTTCTTAAACATTTCGGGGTAGTTCTTATGGTGCATGTGAAAAAATAGTAATATTTTACATGGTACATATTTTTATATCTGCTGTTTGTTGAGAAAATAAAAACTGCTTGCATTTTCGTTGATTGGCGCATAGCACCGTTTATGTCGGCATATTGCATGAGCTGAGGCGAAAGATTTGTATACATGCATAAAAAAAATGGATAATGGGGAGTGCGATGTTTAGTAATTATTTTGAAAATATCGGAAATGAATTGATAAAGGCGTGTAAAGCGCCAAAGCCCAAAAAAACCACAAAGGGTGATGCGGCCGGAAAAAGTGACGGGGTGAAAAAAAAGGCCCCTCAGAAAAAGCAGGCCCAGGAGATAGATCATAAAAAATTAAAAGATATTCTTGAGAAAATGGTACCGGCTCACCTCGCACTTGATTCTGTTGCTGTCACTGATGTCAGCGGGTACAGGCCTGAGGGTGTTGATTTCGTAATATATAAGCAACTGTTCAGGAATATCGATGTTATGATGGGTAATGCGGTTCCTTCTGAGCTGGTATATGGAACAATATTTGTCTGCCAGACACTGAACCGGGATACACTGTTTGATGTTCTGACCCGGGTGGTAAACGCGAAAAAACTGAATATGTACACGGATATCGAAAGTGAATCAATTTTTATTCCGTCATTCATTATTTCCCTTGATATGAATATTGAATATCTTGAACTGCAGCAGATGATCATGGATTTTTATACAAAAAACGCATTGGATAACCACCTTGAGTTTGATATCATTGGAATTATCAATAAGGGTGTTGTTGTGAAGGACTGGCGTGAAAAGCGGAGTTTTAAGGCCCTTGATACCGGGAAAGACACAATGAAATGGTTCTTTATCCTTATGAATGAATATCTTGATGTAGAGAAAGGCGGGGTTCTCGATTTTCGCAATTATGTCAATGAAACAAAAACATATGATGAATATTGAGATGCATGCTCATCGCGAAGTGACTTTCCGGTTTCCGGGAAAGGTGATAGTGTAACATTCCGCGGATATTGAAAAGATTTTAAATTTATTCACTTTTATCCTGCCGGTAGAAAAATGTTAATATTCTTCTTGACATTGGGGGAATTATAGTGAATTTTTTTAAGAAGTATGTTCCCTTCATTATTAACAAGATAATAAGAATATAAAAGAGAGGAATCATGAAACTGGTAAGTCTTCTCAGGTCAAGTGTTCTCAGAATGATAATTGTTGTTCTGATGGTGATGCCGTTTTTCCTGTTTAACTGCAGCGGCGAAGGTGATAGTGGCGTTTCTGCAGGGGGGAAGGATATGATTCTCGTGCTCGATACCTCTCTGAGCATGGTGGGGAAAGGCGGTGGCGGGAAAAATATTTTCCCGAAAGTCAAGGACAGTCTCGGAAAATTTATATCCAAGCTCGACGAGGGTGATACTCTGACAGTGATGACGTTTGATACCAGGGTGACGACGTATCCAACTGTTAAGATTACCGGTGATAATGATAAAAATATTGTAAAACAGTACGTTTCCCTTGTGGAAGCGAAAGGTCAGTGGACCTACACTATGAAAATGATGAAGACTGTGTTCGAAAAAGCGCAGGAGCTGGAGCAGCGGCAGGCTGGCCGGCAGCAGGTGATTGTTGTGCTGACTGACGGACTTGATGATCCGCCTCCGGCGCTGCGGGGTGAAACATTTAACCTGAAGAAAGTATCAAGCGCCTATACTGGAAAGGAATGGTTCATTTATCTTGTTAACTTCGGGGAACTCAAAAAAAATAAGAGGATTGCGCAGGTTGCCAGTGATCTGAAGAAAATTACCCCTAATACCAAAGTGATATCGGGGGATAAGGGGCCACGGCAGGCGATTGAAACCGATCTGCAGCGTGATGTTGAGCGATCTGTCGGCGAGCGCCAGCAGGCCCGGAGATCATTCTTTGCCAGCCCATGGTTTATAGCGATACTGGTAATTGTGGTGCTGCTTGTGGTTCTGTTTTTCTTTAACAGATATTCCAAAATTAAAGTGACGGGATCTCTTGAATATTATAATCATGCGCTCCTTGATCCGTATGTTGAAAACTATAATATGACAAATCAGCACTTGCGTGAGGTTTTGATCGGTACAACAGGGTGTAATTTGAACATACGGGACCTGGAAGTTAACGGTCCTGTGAAAATCAGGGCCGAACGGCAGAAGGGGAAGATTGTCGTTGAGTTATACACGCCGGAAGGTGTTGTCCCGGAATTTGTCAACCGGGATGCTGGTAATCTTCTTGAGGATGGGGATAAATTTATCCTTGCAAATTACACCTTCAAGTTTATGGCAGAATAAGAAGGAATGCTGTCTATGCGGCAGCAATGCTTGAAAATGGTGTCCCGGGAGATGTCAGTATCTGAACAAAAAATTTAATAAAAAAATGCAAATAAAGCCTTGACAGGGCGTGTATTATTTATAAAGATTATTAAAATTTTCATTGTTTTCTATTTATATATAATACGATGACGTTGCTTTTGCAGGTTCTGCGGCAGTAGTATCTATTTTGTAAAGATTTATATGTTATATTGAAACAAGGTCTATAACATTAAGGAGGTCATAGATGTCATTAGCGCAATTTCCAAAGAGTCCTAATAAGGTGCATCCGACCCAGCCCAGTGCTGTTGGTTCGAGGGAGTCACTGGCCCAGGAGGGGCGTGATAAAGTTTCTGAGGCAAAACTTATTCTGGAGGAGTCAACAGATAAAGTTTTAAATCATATAATGAATAAGCTGCCTGAAGAAGTTCTGGTTAACCTTGATATAATGGGTGGAATCAAGGAAAAGCTTTATAACTATATTAACCAGACCTATGTTAACATGTTTAACAGGTATCAGGTGAGTATGGAAGACGAATTCATTAAGAAAGTACGTGATTTCGTTGATAAGGAAGAAGTAAAGGGCCTTGCCCGGTATACGCCGCGTGAGGTTGTTGAGCTTCTTGACAAGATCGGGGGCGCTGACAAATTTCACACCGGTGAAATTGAGAAAGCAATGGTTAACATGTTCGGTCACCTTCACGGGCATATCCAGCGGGGTATGAATGACCTTGAGAATGAAACGAATGCGATACTCCGGCAGAAAACGGATGTTGGAGCCTTCGTCCGTGGTGAAAATGCCTATGCTATCCTCAAGTGTATCTTTAAGGATAATGAAACCAGGCCGAAATATGTGTATGACATCAAGCTTTCAATCAACATTCTCGAGAGTGAGCTTATAAGCCCTATTTACCACTATCAGGTAACTGTAGAGTCTCTTCTCAAGGATGCAATTCAGAAGCACATCCATGATCTGATTGACCGGCAGATTTCGCAACTTAAGGAAGAGCTTATTGACCAGGGCAAGAGTGAGCTCTCCGGTGCCGAGGTCATGTTTGAGAAGATTAAGAGGATAGATAATTTTACTGACGATGACAAGGAAGATGAAAAGTCACGCCGGTATACTATTATGGCAAAAAGATTTATCGACAAAATCGAGGGTCTTCGTGCTGAAATTGATGTTGATGAATATGATCCGCTTAATATTCGTGAAAATATCAAGTTTATTATTGATGCTGAAAATATCCGTAACCGTGGTTACAATACGGCAGTTAATGCGATCACTTCGATTCTTGATACAAGTAAACTCGGCTATCAGGTTTGTGATAACTTAAAGAATGCCCGTATTTGTAAGATCAGGGAGTATGAGGAATTGGATAACACAATTCTTCCTGATGAGCGGTATGCAATGCGTCTGGCTTTCTATGATCAAAACCAGCTTAGAGAAGAAAAGAAGGAATTTGATCGTCAGATGGAAGCATTCACTAAAGAGATATTCAGGATATGGGATGTTGTCCACGCTCACTATGAGTCGAAAAAACGTTTCAGGTCAATCAAGGATTTCAATGACCTTTGCGACAGACTCATGAACAAGGAGTGGAGAAGAGCGAAGAAGGATGAGGAAGATGATCCCAACCATGTCCTCTGGAATGAGATTGGTGAGTTCTATAATGAAAATTCATTCGTTGAGAAGAATAATAGAACGTATGAGGACAGAATTCTGAACCTTAAAAACAAGTTGAATTACTGTTCCGAGCTGCTCCAGAAGATGCACGGCTATCAGAACCCTGTTGAGCGTGTTGTAGTTGATGAGAGAATTAACTTTATAATTCGTCGTTTTAACGAGTTTACATATAAAGTAAATCCTCACCACATTCAGCCGGGTCTTGTTCTTGATGTTGACATTGTAACGATCAAGAGAAAGCAATACATGCTGAAAGGTATGGCTAATGTTCTCAATGAATTCCTCTATGGTGTATCAAAGGGCTTCCAGGATCAGGCATTTGCTTCGTACAGCAGAAGAAGATCTACAGTCCGTACTGATATAGAGCAATCCTTTGAGGTTGAAGAAGTGAAGGAGGACCTTTTTGAGGCCGCATACAAAGAAGTTCATTCTTCGTCAGATGTGAAAGGAAGCGTTGATCTTTCTCCGAAGTCCAAGGCGAAGAAATCCTCCGGTTTAAAAGAACTGTAGAATTGTTACGTAATAGAAATTTGAAAGGGGCGCCGAATGGCGCCCCTTTTTTAATACGGTATCATTAAAAAATCTTTATCATGCTGTCATTTTTTGAATAAAAAATGACAAAAGACTTGCGGAAAAAAAATAAATAATATAGGATATACCAATATTATTCGTGGGTGATGGGTACGATTTTCACCGGGAGTATATTATTCCAGTTTATTACCTGTATACATAACTCGAAAAAATAACACGATAAGGAGCTTTATGTTATGGAAACAACCTATTTTGCACTTGCAACAAAAAGCAATTTTAACATGTCATTGAGACATTTTTACAAGGTTAATGAAGTTGTTGATGAGATAGAAAGAAAACGGAACCTTGCAGATGTAATTAATGCACAACTGGCCAGTGATGAAATTGTGAAAGACCAGGTGCTTCCAATTGTGGGCGCCGTAATTCGTGATAAATATGGGTATAGTTTTGATTCTTATAATGTGCCGGATACGTTGAAAGAGTTTGATAAAATAGTGAATGAAACATCAAAATGGAATGCTGTTGATATATTGATGGTGTATGATGATCCCAATGGCGGGATAGTCCTTATAAACCCGAAGAATAGTGATCACTGGGAAAGAGTCCGTGAGTTGTATCGTGATCAGCTTGTTGTTGTGTATACAAAATTTTTAAAAGAAAGTGAGAACCAGAAGAAGCTGGAGCAGGAAGCGATATCAGCACTTGAAGAAATGATAGCAGGAAAGGATGTGTTTATAAATCCTGAGTTTGTTGACCAGACAGCAGCTCCACAGGCTGTAGCGCCCAAACCAGCAGTGTCATCTGCCGCGGCAGCAGCTGCATCGAAGAAAAATAAGACTCCGAAGTATTCAATTCAGGTTTCCAATGAGCTATTTCATAATGGTAATGTCGAAGCGTGGAAAAAAATAATTGAAAGCTATACAACAAAATTTACAGACCTTGATGTAGTTATTTTCTATGAGGGTGAAGTGATAAATGATATTAACACTCTTTTTAAATGGGGAAAGGTAAAGCATGGAAGTTTGATCTTTTTCCAGGTTATAGGAGAGGATATCAGGGGTGTTTCGAAGTTGCAGAAGTATCTTTATGAAGGAGCAAGCCCCCGTTTTGAACAGTTTCTAAAAATCGGAGTCGGCCGTGTTCTTAACTTATTTTAATTATATTTCGCTAAAAAGGAAATGTCTGTATACTATTTCGCAGCAGTAGTGTAGATAATATTAAAAAATGCTTTTGGGAGGATCCTTGGATTATGGAAAATATAATTTACTTTAATAAAGACCTTAAAGATGTTGATGAAAAAACAAAAAATAAACTTGGAATACGGGGAAGAAGAGCTGTTGATCTTGCAGCAATGGGGCTTCCGATTGCACCGGGTTTTATAATTGATTCAGAAATGACTCAAAAGTTACCCCAGGCGAATGTCAAACAGCTTTTGAAAACATATATAGAGAAAATTGAAAAAGACACAAAGAAAAAATTTGGTGACCCGAAAAATCCTTTATTGTTGAAAGTTGTTTTAAGTTCTGACTTGAATATTCCAAACTTTCCTTCAATTCACAACATCGGACTGAATGATCAGACTGTTGACGGGTTTGGCAATTATACCGGAGCTGATTTTGCATATGGTGAGTATAGATTTCTATTGAGAAGTCTCGGCACGAAGATTCATGACCTTGATGTGGAAGAATTCAATAAACTTGACGGGAAACTTTCGAAAAACACAAAGGCTGAAGAGCTCAAAGGTATTGTTGATAAATATAAAAAGTATCTCGGCGATAAATTTAATCAGGACGTATACGATCAGCTTGCATTAATCCTTAAAGGTGCAGCTTCGAGGTATTGTGACAGTGACATTGATGTGGATAATTCTTTGTCCTTGATGGTTCAGGTTATGGTGTATGGTAATTATGGCCAGAATTCTTTTGCCGGTAATTATTACACAAGAAATATTGTTACCGGAGACAATGAAATACAGGGTGATTTCCTTCAAAATGAATTTGATGTAGACCGGGGAAAGCCGAAAGAAATAAAAAAGATTGATAAGAAATTTTATGATAAGTTCACTGAAATTGCAAAGAAAATTGAAGAAAATTTCAGGGAAATCAGGGATATAAAATTCACAATTGAAGAGGGAGACTTCTGGCTGGTTGAGCAGAAAGAGGTTGATGAGAAATCAACGCAGTCTCATATAAAAACATTGTTGGATCTTCAGAAAAGAAAAATTGTTACACCGGAATACCTCGTAAAGAATATAAAGCCTAATCAGCTAAACGAGCTTCTGCACCCTGTCATTGATCCGCGTACGGTAAAAGGGGTTAAAAGTATTCAGGGAGGAATTGCAGGATCTACCGGTGCGGCAATTGGACGGGTGTATTTTTCTACACCCAAACTTCTTGAGGAGTATAAGCGTGCAATAATGCATGGAGGGGACACAAATATGATCCTTGTGCTTCCTTCAAGTTATGCTGAGGATGTAAAAGCAATTGAAGTAGCAAAAGGTGTTATTACATCGGATGGCGGATTTTCTTCTCACGCTCCAGTCGTTGCGCGGAGTTTGGGGAAAGTTGCAATGGTTCAGCCTGACATGAAAATCAGAGGTACCGCCTTTACACTTGCGGGCAAGACTGTGAAAGAAGGGGATTATGTGTCAATCAATGTTCCTTATTATGAACCCCCTACAATATATCTCGATAAAGTCGGTTTGATCGAACCGAACTTCGAAGAAAATGGACTGCTTGATTTCCTTAACGTTGTAGAAACATTTATTGATGATTTTAATGTTCGTGCGAATGCGGACCAGGGCCGTGACGCGAAAATCGCGTGTGACTTTTTTGCACAGGGTATTGGACTTTGCAGGACCGAACATATGTTTTTTGATGAAAAACGGATTATGAAATTCCGTGAAATGATCCTTGCCGAAGATGAATCAGAGAGAAGGAAGGCTCTCGATGCATTGAAGCCAATGCAGAGATCAGACTTTTATGAACTTTTTAAAATAATGGTCGGCAACCCTGTTACCATACGGCTCCTGGATGCGCCGCTGCATGAATTCCTTCCGAGGACTGATGCAAGCATGAAAGAGTTTGTATCATACATGAAAAAGAAGAAGCCGAAATTAACTGCAGCAGAAATTGAGGCACGCTGTGAGGATCATGCTGAAATGAATCCAATGCTGGGTCACAGAGGGTGCCGCGTTGCTGTAACATATCCGGAAATATATGAAATGCAATGCAGAGCAATTTTTGAAGCTGCATGTATGCTGCGTAAAGAAGGCGTGGAAGTGAAACCAGAAATTATGATTCCCATTGTAATGAGTGAACAGGAATTGAAATTTCTGAAAAACGGGAAGAAAATTGAAGGTACAGAAATAAAAGGGATCAGGGATATTAAAGAGGAAGTTATTAAGGAGTATGGTATTGATGATCTTGAGTACAGTGTCGGTACCATGATTGAACTCCCCGCAGCAGCTCTGGGTGCTGGTACAATAGCACAGTATGCTGAATTCTTCAGTTTCGGGACAAATGACCTTACACAGACTACATATGGATTATCACGTGATGATTCCAACTCATTCTTCCCGAGTTATACATTGTTTGACCTGTTGAAGAATAATCCGTTTAAAGTCCTTGGTGACCAGGTTAAGGAGCTAATCTCCATTGCGGCATTACGGGGGAGGTTGACCAGACCGGATATCAAAATGGGATTATGTGGAGAGCATGGTGCTGATCCTGAAAACATTGAATTCTGTATGAATGTTGGTTTAAACTATGTTTCATGTTCTCCGTATTCAATTCCGCTGGCAAAACTGGCTGTTGCACAGCAGAATATTTCTAAAATGGAAGAGCAGGAATAGCAGGTATAGATTCGAAAATCCTGATAAGGAAAAGGGATTCGAAGGAATCCCTTTTTTGTGATATTTAATTTAAATGGGTAACCCTGAGGTTTTAATTGGAATGTTTATTTCAAAAAATTCCTTTACAGGGCACTTACCCTTTTCTATTATCGTTGAATTGAAAAAATGATTAGGGATTCTTGGTGTATGGCAGAGAATAAATCACAAAAAACTAAAGCTAAAAAAAAGACTACAAGAAGAAAAACAAACTTATTGCGCCTTTCTTCGGAAATGAACAAGATAGCGCAGGATGCTGTTGATAAAGAAATTATAAGGCGATTCAGAACTTTAATTGATACCTGCGAAGAGGACATTACGAAATCGAGTCTTACTCAGGTATTAAAGGAATCGAAAGATGTAGAGGTGAGCAATTTTCACGAAAGTCTGCAGCCCTATGTGAAACATTATCTTTTTATGTTGAAAAGAAGCCAGAAGTTAAAATAAATTAGTTTTTGGCATGATTTACAATGTGATTGATGTGTATAGCTCTATGTATGATGCGAATTGCCTGTAATACCTGGTAACTGAAATGAATATTCTCGTTAAGACCTTTGCGTCTGTGTATGATATATGCGGTTTTGCGGATAAAGAGATGGAAGTACCATCAGGTCATACCGTGACCGATGTTGTACAGATGCTGATCGAAAAGCATAGCGGGTTACATGATGTTATTGATGATCTGCTTTTTGCGGTCAACGGAGAATACTGTAATGGCACCAGGATGCTTGCTCATGATGATGTTCTGGCAATATTCCCACCGGTAAGCGGCGGATAATTTTTCTTTTACATGGTTTCTTATGCATAGAATTCTAATACAGAAAGAAAAAATAAATATTGATGAAATCATTGAAGAATGTGCAACTGACTCAGATGGTGCGTTGCTGACATTTATTGGCAGGGCAAGGAACAAAACAGCGGAAAGGGATGTAACTCATCTCCAATATGAAGTGTATGGAGATATGGCATATAGTGAAATTGAAAAAATTGCTGTTCAGGCTGAGACGCAATGGCCTATCACCAATGCTGTGATAGTACACAGATATGGCAGGATTGAAATTGGGGATACTACAATTGTAATTGCTGTATCTTCTCCTCACCGGGATGAGGGATTTAAAGCTGTCAGATATATAATCGATACAATAAAAAAAACAGTTCCAATTTGGAAAAAAGAATATTACCTGGATGATTCATCATGGGTCAAGTGAGTTGTTCGTTAATTTTTAATTGAACTTCACGAAGCACTGCTTCCGCATTTTTGTAGTATTTTTCAGCTTCCTGTCTGGTGATTATTTTTCCGGTTCCGTTCAGCACGTTTTCATTAAATCCCCTTGCGTCTTTTAAAATTTCAAGAATATCCAGAGATCCCCACATCGTACTCGTGAAATATTGTTCAGCTAATCCGAATATTTTATCATAATTATCAGAGTCATCACCATTTTCACATAATAGAAGCCGTATTGAATTAAATAAAGATACAAATGATAAAATTACAGCTTCATTATATAGGCCTTCAGCGATTTTGATCGAAGATAACTTTAATTTATCCATACTTTGTTGAAGACGGAATTGTCGGATTTTTTCAATTTCATAATGGTTTTGTGACATGGTAACTCCATTGGGTCTTTATAATGTTTCAAGTTTAGTCAGATTATCAAATCATACAACTGTTTTTTCATATCATTTAGATAAGTTCGTCAAAAGAATAATAATTTGACAATGATTTTTAATAATATAAAAAAAGGTGGGAACATAAAGATTATGGATATTTTCCTTTTAGTTGAAAGTCGAATAAATAACAAAGAAAATTAAAAGGATAACTGCGTATAACAGGATTATGAAATGATTGCGTTGATTACTGATTTCGGCTATGATGATAACTATGCTGGTGTTGTAAAGGGGGTTATAAAAAAATCCAATCCGGCAGTTGAGGTTATTGACATTACTCATGGAGTTGTATCATATTCGATAACAAATGCTCAATATATGCTCTATACAGCGGTAGAATATTTTCCTGAATCAACAGTGTTCTATGTTGTTGTTGATCCGGGCGTCGGCTCAGATAGAAGGGCGCTTATAGGACGCCATGATGGTAGATATATTGTTGTTCCTGATAATGGAATAATTTCATCATTTCTGGATGATGGTGATGATGTATACGAAGTGAACTATGATTATTTTAATGATACTTCATCCACGTTTCATGGAAGAGATGTTTTCGCTCCTGTCGCAGCATTACTGGCTGAGGGGGTATCGCCCGCTGAACTAGGTGTAAAGATTAATGATTGGATTCGAAAACCTTTTCCGGAATATTCTATCCAGCATGAACTGGTTGAAGGAATAATTATTCATGTAGATAAATTCGGGAATGTGGTAACTTCTATTCCAAATGGTTGTGTCAGAAAGAAGGAGGACGTGTATTGCCGGTTTGCTGTACCGGAGAAATCCTTCAACGCAGTTTTCTGTAGCAATTATAGTGAACTTAAAAAGGGAGTCCCCGGGATTATGCATGGAAGTTCAGGGTTTATTGAAATTGCAATGAATATGTCATCGGTAGCGGATGAATACACAATAACAATTGAGGAAAGAATATCGGTATTGGTATGAATGACAAACGTAAGATAATAGTACTGCTTGGGGACGGGATGGGCGATTATCCAATAGATTCTCTAGGGGGCAGGACACCGCTTCAGGCTGCAGTAACACCCCACATGGATTATATCGTAAAAAACGGACTATTGGGTGTTACGAAAACGGTGCCGGAAGGCATGTCTCCCGGGAGTGATACCGCAAATCTTTCTGTGTTCGGATACGATCCACAAAAATACTATACCGGCAGGGCACCACTCGAAGCGTTGAACATGGGTATTGAATTGGGTCCAGGTGATGTCGCGTTCCGGTGTAATATAGTGACACTCGAGGGTGATGTTCTGGTGGATTTCAGCGCAGACCATATCGAATCAGAATTTTCTGAAATTGTCATAAATGAAATGAAGAAATATTTTCCTGTTAAAGGGATAGAATATTACGCGGGAGTGTCCTATCGTAATATTGTTGTATGGCGTGATTACCCATATGAGGAAATTGCTGAAACGACGCCGCCACACGATATACAGGGCCAGAACTATTCTTCATTTCTTCCTGATGGAAGTGGCGCGGAATTGTTACGGGAGGTAATTAAAAATTCGGTGGATATTATTCGTGAATCCGCTGCAATAAAAGAAGCTGCGTCACGTTACAATGGGAAGCCGGTATCTTTATGGTTGTGGGGGGCGGGAAGAAAGCCCTCAATGGAATCACTTGAGAATCGTTTCGGTTTGACCGGGTATACTATTGCTGCAGTGGATTTGATACACGGTATTGGAAAGGCAGCGGGGTTATCACCGATACGAGTTGAAGGGGCTACGGGATATATCGACACGAATTATAATGGTAAAGCGGAAGCCCTTCTTCGTAATCTGAATAATGTAAATTATATTTTTCTTCATGTTGAAGCACCGGATGAATCAGGCCATGAAGGGAATATTGAAAAAAAGATAAAATCCATCCAGGATTTTGATGAAAAAATTGTAGGGACGGTGTTGAAGGGATTAAGAGAATATTCAGATTATTCTCTCCTCGTCATGCCTGACCATTTCACACCGGTTTCAACAAGGACACATTCGCCTGATCCTGTTCCGTTCGCTATTATTAAGTGTCGGAACGGAGAAATTGTACACAGTAAATATGGTACTTCTTCAGGTTTTAACGAGCCGGCGGCTGTATCAACAGGCTATATCGTTGAACACGCACATGATATTATTAATATCCTGGTCGAGGATTAACTGCTGTAAAGGTTCCATGTTGTATGATTAAAGATGATGTTATATAGTAAGAGGATATTTTCATGAAGAAGCTGATTGTGATTTGCTCTGTAATAATAATAGCAGCCGGTTTCCTGGGCTATACAATTTTTTTTAAAGCAGATACACTCCAGACTGCCATTGCGGAATATGAAGATGGGGATTATGAAAATGCAGTTATAATTCTTAATACTATATTACCATCGGCCGGATATAATGATGCGGAAAAAATTTATTATTACAGATGCAAATCATTAACCCGTCTTGCTGAATTACTTGAGGAAAAATATGATGATGAATTAAAGACACTCAAAATACGCAATCATGATGCTGAAGATAGAGCGCAGACTATTCTGAATATCAAGAACGATTTGAAAGAAATAAATGATGAATTGAATAGTGATCTCGTGCTGATATCGGAAGGTAAAAGGGGCCGTATTGTTTCCGGCGGAAAGTTTTACAGTCAATTTATTGAAAGGTACCGTGGAAGCAGATACATAGAGGATATTGATTTTGAAGAAGTTGAGAAAACTTTTCGTGTCGATCGGGAGAATTTTCTAAGAGCAACAGCTGTATTTTATAAAAAATATCCTGATACTTCCTATATTTCACAGCTTGTTACAATGCTCTTTGATTTTTTGAAAACCGGTGGTGTTGGTATCAGGGGAAATGATGACTTGTTAACAAAACTTGTTGTGCATTTCTGTAAAAAATATCCGACGAGCTCGGAATTTCAAAGAATATTTGTGTGTAATGGAGAAAATGTCAATTTAAGGAACTCGCCTGGAATTAACGGTCAAATTGTCGGGAAAGTTGAAAAACAAAAAATATTAGTCCAGCTTGAAAAGTCAATGGATTCTGTTCAGATCGGGGAGTCGAGAGATTACTGGTATCGTGTATCTGATTTGAACGGTTTACAGGGATGGATTTTTGGTAAATTTTTGAATGAATTCGAAGTTGCTAATTTCAATGAAGTGGTGGAGGAAGAACGCTGGACTCTGGATGAACATTTTCAGGTCTGGCACGATTCGAATACACCGGAAAACTGGGTCCATCCGCCGGAATCCGCTACATCAGTTATTTCTTTTTATGAAAAATCAGGGTTGAAAATTGCAAAGATCTCAGCAGGGCAGGGTATTCGTGGGGGGCTTTTTCGAAGGATGACAAGCCCATACTCGTTTGTAATATCAGCAAAAGGAAGATATTTGCACGGTAATTCAGTAATACTTTTCGCGTATGTTTTCAGTGACAATAAAAGCGGGTATTGTGTAAAATTGAATAATCAGGAAGTTGATGTAAACGGACGGAAGATTCCTTACCAGACCTCGGTATGGCATGATTATCGTTTAGAGTGCGGTGATGGTAAATTCGCGAAAATTTATATTGATGGTGAATTGATATCAGGAAGAATTCCGGCTGTTCAGCTGAGAGAGTTTAACGCGGGTGGCTTATATTGCCTGTATTCTATGCCGAATTCCGTATCCGGCGGGGAGATGGAGTATATCCGGATGAGATAGAATCACTTTCCGGAAGAGGCAGTGAGGTATATTACCATTTTTTAGAATCATACTGCAAATATTTTGATCGTACTACCGCGGAAATATCATCAATAAAAATAAAAATGTAGCGGGGCGCTAACTCTTTCGAGCCGGGGTGAATTGTTATTTTATTCAGAGAAATAAATGATTGCTGGTTCATATATTCATCCATCTGTGCAACGTGTGATGGAACAATGGCTGTAAGCTTTTTCCATCCTGAAAAGTCCAGTTGGCCCATTATGAGGCGGTGTTGTTGTCCTGATACATCCTTCAAAAAAATTGAGATAATACCGGGGCTGTTTTTCCCGTAAGCCCATAGAGAAATAGACTTACAATACCTGGAAATTTTAATTGGTGCGGAAGGCGTGATAGTTGCGATATCGCGTTGATTGCCGAAAAGCGTAAGCATAAGATACTTTTTTGAGCTGTTTTCCGGAGATGGAAATTCGTCAGCGATTCCAAGTCTGCATTTTGAGTAATGTGCTGACATGTATTCTAAATTGTTATTGTTGTAGATTGATGATTCAAAGTTTTCGAGTGCAACAATATGATAAATAGATTCCTCTTCAGCATTACTGCCGGAATTGTCCTGTGACGTGACTGGTAAAGAAAGATACATAAGCAGTGCGAGGATAAAAATAGTTTTTTTCATACAAAATAGTTCCTGATGCTTTAAGATTCAGTGTACGGTATCATATGCTGAAATCGGTTTACAAGAATATTTTTAACGTTGATTGATCGTACCGGATTTGTAATATCAACATCAAAATTATATTACACGGATATTTATAGATACTGAAATTATCATTATGAGCCTGGATATTGCAATAATTATTATATATCTTGTGGGCATTAATCTTGTAGGGTATCTGACTTCAAGAAATAATAATGTACAGGATTATTTTCTTGGGGGTAGGTCTCTTCACTGGACTATTGTCTGTTTCTCGATCGTTGCAACAGAAACAAGCACTCTTACCTTCATTTCCATACCGGGGTTGTCATACATCAGCGGCATGGGCTTTTTGCAGGTTGCATTTGGATATCTTGCAGGAAGGGTCATTGTTGCAATTTTTCTTTTACCAAAATATTTTGAAGGAAAATTTGAAACAGTATATCAGTTTATCGATGAACGTTTTGGTGTGTCCTCCAAACGAGTTGTATCAGTGGTGTTTCATGTGACACGTGTTCTCGCTGACAGTGTTCGCCTGTTTGCAACAGCGATCCCTATAACCGTAATGATCGGTTGGGATTACCGGTTGTCAATTCTCGTTATAGGTATTGCGACTTTTATATATACATACTATGGGGGGCTGAGATCCGTTATAGTCGTTGATGCTGTTCAGCTTTTTTTATATATAACCTGCGCTGTAACGGGAATGTATCTTATAACTGATATGATGGGTATGTCCGCATTTTCCGTTTTTCATGCGATTCCGGCTGAAAAAATACAATGTATTTTTACCGGTTTTGATAAAGGGTGGGGTGAGCTGTTCGGGTCGTATAATCTGGTTACAGGTATTATTGGTGGAGGATTTCTTTCTCTTGCATCTCATGGTACGGATCATTTAATAGTACAGCGTGTGTTGTCCTGTAAAGATGTTCATGCGGCACGAAAAGCCATGGTTATGAGCGGTGTGTGTATCATATTTCAGTTCGCGCTTTTTTTGTTATTCGGGTTATTTATACGGGAACTTTTCAATGGTGCGGGTTTTGAACGTGGTGATGATATTATACCTCATTTTATAGTGAATTATCTTCCAGCGGGATATCGGGGACTTATGCTCGCGGGTATTTTTGCTACAGCAATGTCAACGTTGAGTTCAACAATCAATTCGTTGTCCTCATCAACGTTTATTGATATACTCGATATTAACCGTCGGGCTATATCTGATAAAAAGAAAATATCTATTTCACGGATGATAACGATATTCTGGACAATCATAATTGTTTTAATATCAATATTTCTTGAAAATACAACAAGTTCACTTGTGGTTATCGGTCTTTCAATTGCGTCTGTGACATACGGCGGGATGTTGGGGATATTTATTATGGGGCGTTTTGTTCAGGACTTCAGTGAGTCAGCCGCAATATCAGGGATGTTACTAAGTATAATATTAAATATATGGATCGCCTTTTTTACACAGATATTCTGGTTGTGGTATGTAACAATAGGTTTTTTTACAGCATTAATATTCGGGATAGTTATTGATCGATTAATATATATGTTGAAAAAAAATCCCCATGGTGCGGGTGATTAACGAAGGTCTTCAATTATCTTAAGGGACGAGTAGTTTTCATCGTCATGTGTTACCAGACGGTCAAATATAAGCATAATCTCTGTACGTTCACCATTCTTAATAATAAAGTAGTATTCACCGCAAAGTTTTCTCACTAAATCAATTCCACGGCCGGTATCCGCAATCAATTCATTTATGTCTTCGCCTGTTTCCGCAGCTCTGATCATTAGATTACTCTGTTCAATCACATTGTTGATGCTTGAAAGAATTGTCTGTTTTGTTAAAATGCCGTTATAATCATTAATCGCAAAGCCGTATGCAGTATCATTTTTGGCAAAAAATATATCAACAAATGAGTTTTCTTTTAGTTTTACCGGTATCCGCATTTCTTTTTCTTTGGTGAATCCATGAGAATGGTACACGGCGTTGATCGCCATTTCATTTAAAACCAGGTTGAGTATCATTCTGTTCTCAATTGCAAATCCCCAGGATAGAATCTGGTCGATGGCAGCATTGATGGCTTTTTGAATTTGAGCGGATGATGTGATCCTGATTTTTTTCATTTCGTCAATTGTACTCATGTAATTCTGTAAACCGAAGATGTTGGTTTTGGTAATCAACTTCCCGGCAAGGTTTAAAAATTCATCACGTTTGACGGGTTTACAAAGAACATTCCCGATACCTTCAACAAAAATTCGATTAAAAAATGTATCAATATTTTTCTCGGTTGTCATGATCGTCGGAATGTAGGGATAATGCTTGTTGATGTAATTGTAGAGGTCAAAAGCATTGTCGCCGGGAAGTTCTACTTCTGATACAATCAAATCGTATTCATATGCTTTTAGTTTTGAAATCGCATCGAAAGCCGATTCGCAAATGTGGACCTCGTAGCCGGTTTCAATAAACATTTTTGCAATGCTTTCCCTGTACACCGAAATGTCGACAATTAATATTCTGTTATTCATTATTGTGATTTATTTCCTGACTTGTTGATTGCCTGGCTAAGTATGTTCTTTTTTTTCTGGAGCCTGGATCGATATGTTTTGATTATTCTATCGAAATCAGTTTCGCCGGTAATAATTGCGTAGCGTTCTGATTCAATTGTACCGAGATCAGTTGTAATACGTATTTCACTCGCTTTTAAGGCATAATGTTTTGCTTTTTCCCAGTAGGGTATTGCTTCCACGTAATATGTATCCGCCACATCGAGGCTGTTTCTAATATCTTCTGCAAAATCTACACTGTAGAAATACAGATTCCTTTTATCATAGCGATGTGCAATTTTCAGATAATTACGCATAATAAGCATGTTGATATGCATAAACATAAGATTCCGGTATTTTACATATTCTCTTTCACTTTCAATTTTTGTCAGTGCCTGTGACGGATGGCGAAAGCGGCATTGCAATGCTGTCTGAAGACGTTCAATATTTTTCCTGAGATCATTTTCGTTGTAATATTGTTTCATCCGGTAAAGCTGATAGAAATCTTCTAAGTGGTGCGGTACTGTTTGATAATGTAGTCGTGATTTAGGTATATAGTCAGAAAATGGAGTATACCTTTTCTTTTTATGGAAGTACTGGTATTGGTAATCTTCAGCGGATGAAGACAGTGGAATAAAGATAGTAATCAATGCTATCGCAATATGTACAGTTGTTCCCGGTTTCATCTCACCCATATTATATCGGAATCGTTACAATTATACTATCGGATTTATTGGAATTATAGTTGAGAAACGAATAGTGTAAATAAAAAAAAGAGACGTAACTAGTTAGTATATTCCTCTTTTAAGCGTAAAAATTCAGATTTGCAATCAGAGAAAGCGTTAACAATATATGGGTCGAAGTGTGTGTTTGAGCTTGTGCATATTAATTGGGATGCATATTCATGAGTAAATGCTTCTTTATAGGGGCGTTTTGTTGTTAACGCATCGTAGACATCTGCTACTGCGACAATTCTGGAAGATAATGGGATAGCGTTTCCCCGTAATCCTTCGGGATAACCACGCCCATCCCACCGTTCGTGATGATAAAACGCTATTTCCTTACCGAGGTTCAGGTACGAACGGCCACTTATTTTATTCTCCGCTTTAAGGATTGTGTTCCCCCCGATTATGGTATGTTTTTTCATAATGTTGAACTCCTCGGGTGTTAGTATACCTGGCTTATGTAGAATGGAGTCTGGGATACCAACTTTCCCTATGTCGTGCAGTGGGCAGGAGTTTACGAGATCAATTATGTAGTCGTCAGAAATATATGACTTAAATGGGCCATAATCCGAAAGTGTTCTTGCAAGCATTTCTGTATATTTCATGATTCTCTCAAGATGATGGCCTGTCTCAATATCACGATATTCCGCGAGATTTGCCAATGAGAGAATAGTTATCTTTTGTGCCTGGTGGAGTCTTTCATATAACTCGCGAGATTTATGCTCAAGTTCTTTTCTGAGAGTAATATCTCTGGCAACGATCTGGAAATCAGTATTAACACCGGGAAAGAGGTTAATGGAAAGTTCAAGCCATAAGGTGCAGGACTTATTGGTTTGAATCATGACTTCAATGAAATCTTTTCCCGGTGTGTCATGATATGCTGAATCAACAAATCCTCTCAGCAGTATTGCATCAGAAGGAGAGAGGAGAGAATAGATTGAAGTATTAATTATATCTGAATTTCTAAGCCTTGATTTTTCAAAAAAGGTGCTGTTTGAATAATTAATTTTTCCGGATCTGCTGCATAATATTATCATGTCACGGGAATTTTCAACCAGGCTGCGGTATTTAAGTTCAGAACGGTAAAGGTTATCTGAGTTTTTTTGCCTGCTTAATTCTACTGCTGCAGAGTTTGTCAATGATCTGAAGTATTCGTAGTTATCCTCGATCGTGTTTTTATCAGCAAATACTGCTATTACACCTTCAACATTTTCTTCAGTTTTAAGAGGGAAAATTGTCAGAGACATCCCCCTGAAAAGTGATACCGCTGATTTTATATTTGATTCGTTTCTCGATATATCACAGGATTTAAAAAAATCATGTATATCTTCATCATGTGTGTAAAATAATGATTTCCCGATTTTTGAAGAAATTATAAACGGATTATCGGGGTTATTATCCCTGTTTAGCTGGATACCCTGAAGGTCTTTTCCAAAAATTGAGGTTAATGATTCATTGACCTCAGCGGGAAAAATATTGTGGAGGCACATTGAATCATTTCCAATCAAACCGAATGCTACAGCATTAGCATTAAGGTGAATGAAACCATCGACGATTCTGTTAATGCTTTCTGTAAGGTTGTGTGCGCTTTTTATCAGGTGAACAGTATTTATAAGGACGCTGAGTTTCTTTTCTTTTTCATGGAGGTCATAAATGTTTCTAATATTATGTTCTTCAAGTGCAAAGCTATAGTTTGCAATTTTTTGTTCCGCTATTTTTCTTGATGTAATATCTTCAATTGAGAGTAAGATGTTTTGAGCTTGAGATTTTTCATCCGGAATAATTGAAGTGATGAATTTGTAATTTCTTTCTTTTTTGCTGTTTGATATGGTAACCTCCCGTGTTAATGGTTTTCCCTGGTTGAATGTTGAATAAATAATGCAATTCCCGCATGACGCATTGTTGTTTTCACTACATAAGATACCGCTACAAGGTATAGCGGTATTGTTTGCAATCTCAGGAAAAAGCTCTTTCGCTTTTTGGTTTGAATGTATGATTAATCTGTCAGAATTAATGATCGTAATAGCATGCGGAACAGAGTTTAACAGGATATTGTTGTCAAAAATATCCGGAACATTATTGGGTACGATTGTCATTTCTATTTATCCCCGGTTTTTACTAACTGTAACAATTGTATCGATATGGCGGAAATAATCAAGAATAAATTCGTCCGGACGGACTTTATGCGGCATTATTTATGAAAAAATAATAATTAATAATACACTTAGAGGGAGTAGGTAGGTGCTTTTTTTACTAAAATTTCTTTAATTTTGGATTCTCCGGCAGAGAAATAAATGATATTTGATTCAAGAATGGTGTATTCATTCATTAAATTGAAAAAATCATCATCAAGGGCAAGATCAATAAGGTCTATTTCTCTTAAATTATTCTGATTGATAAAGAATGCTTTCATATAATTACCTTTGTTTTAATTAGGTACTCTTTCGTGTCACTCATGTGTTGAAATTTTATGGCGTAATATATTATAATATGTATATCTGAAATGAAACAAAACTATTAATGGATAAATGAAACTTTTTACACAAGAAGTAAGGATTAAACATGAAAATCGGAAGCATGTTTGTTTCTTATCCCGATCCTTTATTACGCAATGATAGTATAATAAAATATTTTGTCTACAATATTATCTTTTTTTTTAAAGGAAAATGAAGGTCATTTCCGTGAAATGGTTATTATTGAAATGGAGATGAGCAGGATAATAGTGTGTGGTATATGGTGTTCAGGGTGATCAGGCGAGATGTTCAATCAATATTTTGCACCCGATAGCAATAAGGATACATCCGCCAATAATGCTGGCCCCCTTACTGAAAAGAGAGCCGGCAGATTTGCCGATACGAACTCCAAGAATAGAAAACAAAGAACATACTATACCAATTATTATAGCAGGAATGATAATTGGTTTGTTGAGAATGAAAAGGCTGAATCCAACGGCCAGAGCGTCAATACTGGTTGCGATTGAAAAGAAAATCAGCATGAATCCCTTTGAAGGATCTTTTGTAATATTCTCTTCTTGTTTACATAATGAATCGAAGATCATTTTAAGACCAATGACGGAGAGAATGATAAATGCTATCCAGTGATCATAATGCCGTATTGTGTTTCCAAGAAGAGAACCGGCGTAATAGCCCGCAATAGGCATAACGCACTGAAAAAAACCGAAATGAAATGAAAGTCTGAAATAATGACGCCATGATATATTTTCAATAATAATTCCAGCAACAATTGACACAGAAAATGCATCCATTGCAAGACTTGTTGCAATGCCGAGTATAATCAGCAGGTCCATTGTTCAAATTTCCTTTATTGCATCAGGATTATCAAAAGATGGTTTATTTACTTCATGCGTTACTTCATGAAAAGTAAAATCGTTACTGTCGTAACAAATCATGTGTTCCAGTAGGTCCCTGTAGTGGGTACGTTGTGATGATAGCCATAATGTGTATGATTCAGGTTTTAATATCAGGGGCATCCTGTGGTGAATGTGTGAAATCGTTTCATTGGCTTCAGTTGTAATTATTGTACTTGAAATAATATGCTCACCATCAGGTGAATTCCATGTTTCCCATAGGCCTGCAAAAGAAAAAAGGTCTCCGGACTTTAGTTGAAAGAAATATGGGGTTTTTGTTTTTGTCGTGGGATTGGTTTTCCATTCATAGAAGCCGTTTGCCGGAATAAGGCACCGCCGCCCGGCAAAGGAGTCTTTGAATGATGGTTTTTCGTGGAGGGTTTCTATACGGGCATTAATCAAACGGTATCCGATGGAAGCTGTTTTCGCCCATGATGGTATCAATCCCCATCGTGTTAAGGTTACAGCTGCTGGAGAGGTATTCAGTATTGTGGCTATATCCTGACCTGGAGCGATATTGTATCCCGGAGAAGGCCAGAAGCGCATATCGACATCCTTCAGGTAGTCAGGTATTTTACTTCTTGGAATTGTTAATGCAAATCTGCCGCACATAGTAATAATCTATACTGTTTTTCCCGGAGTAGTATGCTGCCTGTAATGAAAAGTACATTACAGGGGCTATATAAACACGTCAATGAAATAAATAAAGGTCAGGGAATGTGGGATATCGAGGAATGATCCGGATGAAGTAAATTTTATAAGATTACTAAAATAAAATCGAAAAGCTTCCGATAGGTATTTTATACAAAAAGTTTATTTTCCGATAAAAATTTTGATATATTAATAATATCGGGTTGCAGCATGTTTTTTTGCATTCATAATATCCATGGAAAAGAGGTTGGTACATGATTAACGTAGCGGTTCCTACTGAGGTTGTGGCTATATATAATAAAGCGCTGGCTTTGTCGAATAAAGGCGATCTGGATTCTGCCATCACGGAATATAGAAAAGCAATTAAAATGTTTCCATCGTTTATAGAAGCATATAATAATATCGGTGAAATATACTCACGAATGGGGAACAGGGACCTTGCAATTTCATCGTATAAAGAAGCACTAACTATTAATAAAAATTACAGGGTTTTGTTAAATCTTGGTGTTGAATATTATAATAATAATGATCACAAAACAGCAATAAAATATTTTTTTGAATCATTGGCTATTAAAAGTGATTTTCTGGAAGGGAATTTTTATTCCGGGATGGCCTTTTTTAATATGAAAGATTATGCCAATGCGGAAAAATATTTTTCAAAAGTATTAAGGCTGGATAGCCGCCATGTCAAAACAAATTATCTTCTGGCATTTATTTACTACGAATGGAAAAAGTATAATGACACACTTCGGTGCCTTGATAATATTAAAGATTTTGCTGATGATAAAGTATTTATTAATAAGTATTATGGATTCTGTTATTATCATCTTGGGAGATTTGATGAAGCGTTACGGTATTTAAGTTCTGCGCTGGAACTTAATCCAAAATATGATAAGTATAAGGATTACCTGAAAGGTCTGACGTATGAGAATAAGATGAAGGAGATCGGTGATATCGATAAAAAGATACAGGAAATGGAAAAATCAATAATGAAGGACAAGCCTGGACTCAGTGAATATACACATTTAAGCATGCTGTATATTTTTAAAGGTGAGTATAAAAAAGCCGAAAACCTTTTGATGAAAGTGAAAAATAAATGATGTGCTGAAAAGTAATAAGGTATTATTTATAAAAAAGGAATTCCAATGCGGAGTTCCTTTTTTATATGAAGTGAATTTATAGTCAGATAAATAACCCGGGATGTATCTTCAGGATCAAAAATCTTTGAGGTCAAGTTTCCAGTACGGTCCCTCTTTAACAAAAGAAATTTCCATGCCGTTTGCAGTTCTTAGTATGCATAGCCCGGGAGATGTTTTTTTTCCGGTAATATCTGATAGCAGCACAATTCCAAAATATGTGTTTCCTGGTTTACGGTCAAGAGCAAGCTGAAGGGATACGTAGTCGACCGGGGTAAGGCTTTTAAGGGTGTTGCAGTCACTTCCAAGTTTGGAAGAAAAATTATCACATTGGTTCCGATCCATTTTTTTTATTTTTTCGAGAATAAACTGTATCTTCCTGATAGTTTCACGGGATAGCTGTGCTGTAAATGTTTCACTGTCTGAACTATTATAGGCGTCACGAAGGGATGTAAATGCCATTTCCGGTGTTACAGCACCACGGGGAGAACATGAGAGAAATAGCATCCCCCATAGTAGTAAGGCTGTTGCGTTTAATACACGCATAGGACCCCCCTGTCTGTAATGTCTATGATCATATTATCAATTAAACGGGTATTGCCAAAATATGCTGCTATAGCGATTACCGATTTATTGTCTATCCGGGTGACGGGCTGAAGTGTCTGGTAGCTGACGCAGGAAATATAATCGATTGAGTCGGGGTTTCCTGTTTCAATGATTGCCCTCATCGCTGAGCAAACAGTATCAGCGTCCTGTTCCCCTGATTGTATTAATTCTGCTGCCTTTTGCAGTGCATTATATAATACAGGAGCATGTAACTTTTCTTTATCATTGAGGTGTTTGTTCCGGGAGCTCATTGCAAGGCCGGTATCTTCCCGAAATATTTTTCCAATTATAATTTTTACAGGGAAATTGAGGTCAGACACCATTTTTTCAATACTTATAACCTGTTGAATATCTTTTTGTCCAAACACGGCGATATCCGGCTGAATAATATTAAACAGTTTTGATACAACAGTCAATACACCTCTGAAGTGCCCTGGCCTGTGAGCCCCGCAAAGGGTTTCTGTCAATGTGTTCATATCTACAAACGTCAGAGGGTCGTTGTACATTTCATTGTCATCAGGGGAGAAAACCAGATCGACGCCTGAAGCCGCTGCAAGATCATAGTCCCTCTGCAGTTCCCGCGGATATGTTTCGAAATCTTTCATATCATTAAACTGCATTTTGTTAACAAATATGCTCATTACCTGAAAGCTGCTGTGTTGCCTGGATAATTCTACAAGGCTGAGATGCCCCTTGTGGAGATATCCCATGGTTGGAACAAAACCTATTGTTTTGCCGTTTTTTTTCGCGTTTTTTATATGATCACGAACTTCCTGTATTGTATGTACGATAATCATGTGGTGCTCCTGCGAGAGTTTCTTTGAACCGAATATCGATTGATAATTGTAAAAGAATTATTGAAAGTGTATGGTTGAAAAATAATAATACAATGGATTCCGTCAATGTATTATTTTATGCTTTCTCAATGTTTTTCCGGTTTCAAATGGCCTGTATTATGCAGGAGAATAAAGTAGATGCGAAGGGTTCATTGTGTATTCAACGTAACTGACAGCTCAATACTTTCTTCCGTGGTAGGATGAAAGTATTGAACTACAGAGTGTACACAATAATAATCAGCTGGTTCCGGTTTTTCCTGCTAATGGTATATAGTCATTGCAGTCCGGCATTATTAAATTTTTAACAGTGAGTATACTCTTAATAATTCTTTTTCCCCTGTATTGCCCGAGAATTGAGATTGCCTCCAGTTCGTTTTTTGCTTCTACCGTGAAGGACTCAATTTCCCCTCTTGAACCTCTTTTATACTCTATATTATATATCATGATGTATATCCATATTAAGTTTTTAATAACATATTGTACTACTAAAATAGTATACCATTTCTTTTACACATTGACAACTGATAAAAAATATTTTTTACAAATAAATTTTATCAGGAATATTTTATGTTATTCAGAGATACACCCAGGGGAGGGAGCTCGTTATAGTTTCTTTGCAGATATGATCATCATGTCGCCGGCTTTGAAACGTTTTACAACACTGTCGGCTATTCGTTTTATAAATGATCCGGGTGCGCCAATGCCGCTTCCGTATGTCACATATCTCTCAATGGTAAATCCGTGAGCTGCGAGTAATTGAGCAAGTGTACGGTGCGAAAAAAAGTATAAGTGTTCCGGGAAATTGTAAAAACGCCACTTCTTTCTGAAAAGTTTCATCGCATTTACTCCCCCGACCCGGCATGTAGATATATAAAGGCGCCCGTTTTCGTGGAGGTCATTATATGCTTTTTCAATTACACGCTGGGGATTGTGGAGGTGCTCAATGGATGCCCAAAGTGTTATAAGATGAAACTTTTCAGAATAGTCTGTAACGAGGTAGTCATTACATTCGGTTTTTAGCTTTAGTGCATCCCGAGAGAAGGAAATACAGTCGCTTGATATATCAATCCCTTCTGCATCCCAGCCGCGGTTTGCCAGATAGGCAACAAAATATCCTGCGGCACAACCAATATCAAGACTGTGTTTGCTGCCATCCAGGCTTTTTTCATAATTGAAAAAATCAAGATCAGTGAGGTTAAGAGTAAAAACCCGCTCAATTTCATTACGGATTTCCGGCGAAAAATAATTGTTATAACCACGGTCAGTTCTTTCGGTGAAGTATGAATTGCTGTAGTACCTGGTCATCATTTCTTCAGAAGGGCGTGGTGATACATACTGAAGACCGCATCCATTACAACGGACAAGAGTAAAAATTTCTCCTGCGGGAGATTTCTTCTGAAAGAGAATTCTTTCTTCCGAGGGGCCGCAGAGGATACAGTTGGGTTTTTCTAAAAATGGGTTGTTATTCATTATGTGCCGGAAATTATTTTATTCTATGTCAATTCACAACTATGCAGGATTTATGGAATAATGTCAAATTATTTCTCTTGTAAGGGAAATGTTGCCAGACTGGTATATGTGAATTGGTTTTGTCGAAAGAAAGGGGTATAATTTTTTATTTACTTTTTTTCATAGTATCGTACAATAAAGAATAAATGAATGAACCGGGCAGGGTTTGATAAGAAATGGGGAATGATATAGCAGTATCCAGAAAAGTAATTGTTATTACTGAAAATAAACGTATCCTTATGAGTTTGCGTAACGCATTTGTAAAGCGGGACCTGGAAATTGAAACACGATTTCTGAACTTAACATCGCTTTCTATAATCAGAAAAGTAGTCGCGAATGTAAAGAATACCTCCCCGATCAGAACCGAATTGTTTAAATTTATTAGAGAGGTCGGTATTCCATACTCAATTGTCATCGATTATGAAATTGATCTTAAACTTGATGCCGCGCTGGATCCTGACAGAAAAAAACTATTACGGACATTGCTGATATCCCATGTTATTCTATCACGGGGTAAAGGTTTTGAGTTGTTACGTGGCAACTTCCTCATTCTTGCGGATGACCGGCATTATGACAGTATTAAACAATATGAGGACATGCCGATACGCATCCTGGATCTGCTGAACACCAAAAATGATGTGGTGAATTCATTTATTAAAGAACTTCGTGAGAATCCTGTACTTTTTAACCGTATTTTCTACTTTAAAGTCATAAATGTAAATGCACCACCTGATGTGTTTCAGGATGAGATGAATGAATACCTGAATAAGGTTGAAGAAAGAGTAAAACAGGGGGTCTTTTTAAAGGGGGGCAATCAGGCATCAGTCATTCATGATACAGCTGATGCGGGTAGTGTAGTTTTCAGGGTTGATCAGGAAAATGTGTTTATAGATGGTGAGGAAAGAAAACTTTCCGGGAATCAGGACTATGAGAATATACCGGTGAATGAAATACATATTGTGGGTTCATGGACAAGCCGGAATAAAATGGAAGTGGGTAAGAAGCTCAATGCAATGATACTCAACCTGCAAAACAGGGATATTATCAATTCGGGAAAACGGATAGTGCTTGCTGTGGGTGAAAAATGTGTCGTTGACGGTTCCACCGCCTCATCTCTTGCGCAGTTGCTGATTCAGGATTTGAAAAATTATACCAATATAAAACTGAAAGTCTGTGATAAAAGCATCAAGATTCTTGAAAACTCAAAAGGATTCAGTATGATACGGGAATACTTAACGTATTGAGTTCAGCTGCACCCTTTCAGTGAATAACGTATTGCATTATATCCGATAATATGGGATATTTCTTTTATGAGTACATCGTTCGGTGCAATATTATATGCGTGATGTGTGAGTATCGTTGTTGCGTTTCCTTTGCTGTCGTCCACATGAAAATACACCGGACAATCTCCGCTGTGTCCCATCAATGCAGATTTGAGCTTCGAAAGTATTTGTGTATCTGTTCCAACCGAATCGAGGGTAATGTGCAACGCTGTAATTGAATTGAGGCGGATTTCCCGCAATGACTGGACTTCTTTTACGATTATTTTTTTTGCTGCTTCATTTTCAATCTCAACCTTTCCGGTGAGCATAACGGGTTCGTCCATGGTGATGTAATGTTCATATTTTTCATAGGTGGCGGGAAAGAAAACAGCCTCTATGGTTCCCTCCATGTCTTCCACCATCCCGATTGCGAATTTCTTTCCATTTTTCGAAATACGGACCTTCAGATTATATATGATTCCCACGATGGAAATACTTTCATTATTTGTTTGTTCACTGAGATCGGGTATTGAAATGCAGGAAAAGGATTGAATTTCCTGCTCATATCTCGCAAGCGGATGACCTGTGATATAAAGCCCCAGGACTTCTTTTTCGTATTGAAGCTTTTCATTGTCATGCCAGCTTCTAACATGTGACAGTTCATATGGTGAACTGTATGCATCATCCCCTGGTTCTGCCGTATCAAAAAGGCTCCCCTGTCCGGATAGTTTATCCTGCTGCTGTTTTTTGGCTGTTTCAAGAAGCAGGTCTATGTTGGCACAAAGCTGAGCCCTGTTCGCATGAACTGAATCAAGGGCGCCGGCTTTAATGAGGGACTCCATTGCGCCTTTATTGACGCTGAAAATATCTATATTTTCAAGGAAATCAGACAGCGTTGCGAAAGATTTCATCTCCTTCCGCGCATGGATTATTGAGTCAATAGCTTTTTCACCGATGCCTTTTATCGCGTTAAGTCCGAACCTGATGGTATTATTTTCTATGGTAAAATCATATTCGCTGTAGTTAATATCAGGAGGAAGAATCGGTATTGCATTGGCACGGCAGTCATTCACATATTTCGTTATGTCGTCAGGGTCTTTCATCGCGGAAAGGAGCGCGCACATGTATTCTACCGGATAATGCGCTTTGAGGTATGCGGTCTGATATGAGATGATTGCATATGCTGCGGAGTGTGATTTGTTGAAGCCATACCGCGCAAATTTTTCAATGAGGCCGAAAATCTCCCTGGCAATTTTTTCACTTATGTTGTTTTCAATTGCCCCTTTGATGAACTTCTCTTCCATGTCTTTAATAATTTCGAATATCTTCTTACCCATTGCTTTTCTGAGCTTGTCAGCTTCGGCAAGAGAGAACTTCGCCATATGCTGAGCTATGAGCATTACCTGTTCCTGGTAGACGATAACGCCGAGGGTATCTTTTAAAATAGGCTCCAGTATAGGGTGAAGATATTTAACTTTGGAGGGGTTTCTTTTTCGTGTTATGAATTCGTCTACCATTCCGGAGTCAAGAGGACCGGGCCGGTACAATGCGTTAATAGCGATGATATCTTCAATAACTGTGGGGCCCAGTTTACGCAGTATGTTCTGCATGCCCCCGCTTTCAAGCTGGAATACGCCTTTTGTATTTGCTGCCCGGAGAAGATCAAAGGTTTGCTCGTCATCAAGTGTCAGGTTATCAATGTCGATATCGACACCCTTGTGTTTTTTTATCAGTTTCAGGCATTTATCAATAATGGTAAGGTTTTTCAGGCCAAGGAAGTCCATTTTGACAAGGCCGGCTTTCTCGAGGCTGTTTTTTTCAAACTGTGAAGAAACACTTCCGTCTTTGGTGTCCCGATAAAGGGGGGCGTATTCCGTAAGGGGTTCTCTTGATATAACTACACCCGCTGCATGCTTCCCCGCCGACCTCGTTAGTCCTTCAAGGGTCAACGAGATATCGATAACCATTTTACCCTTTTCTGTTTCATTGTATATCTTTTTCAGATCATCGGAGGTGTTCAGTTCCTCCTTCAGGGATGATTCGGAAATATGCTTGCTGATAATGTTCGCGTCTGCAAAAGGTATGCGGAATACCCGCGCGACATCCTTAATAACCGCCTTTGCCTTCATTTTGTTGAAGGTAATAATCTGGCTTACATGGTCTTTTCCGTATTTTTCTTTCACATAGTCAATGACTTCCTCCCGGCGGATCGCGCAGAAGTCAATGTCCATATCAGGCATTTCATTCCGGTCGGGATTAAGGAAACGCTCAAAGAGCAGATTGTAGGCAATGGGATTCAGGCTTGTAATACCGAGGCAGTAGGATACCATGGAGCCTGCTGCCGAACCCCGGCCGGGACCTACGGGGATATTTTCTCTCTTCGCATAATTGATAAAATCCCAGACAATAAGAAAGTATCCGGAGAACTTCATTGATGTTATCACTGTTAATTCATAGTCAATGCGCTGCATCACTTCGTCCGGTACAACACTTCCGAAACGTATTTTTGCCCCTTCTATGACAAGGTGGCGAAGATATGAATCAAGCGTAAATCCTTCAGGAACAGAAAAGTGGGGCAGTATCGCGTTACCCAGGTCAAGTTCGAGGTCAATCATGTCGCAGATGCGCGTGGTATTGTAAATAGCGTCCGGGACTTCGCTGAATAATGATATCATTTCTTCAGCGGATTTGAAGTAGAACTCGGTTGTGGGGAAACGCATCCTGTTTTCATCGTCGATATATTTTCCGGTCTGAATGCATAACAGGACTTCGTGGGAATAGGCATCCTCTTTGTTGAGATAATGGCAGTCGTTTGTGGCGATAAGGGGGATGCCGGTTTGTCCGGAAATTTCAAGAAGGGCCTTGTTCACCGTAATCTGTTCAGGAATGCCATGGTCCTGCAGTTCGAGGTAGTAATTATCCTTTCCAAAAAGGTCCCTGTAGGCACATGCTGACTGCAGGGCTTCATCCATCCGTCCCTTGAGTATCAGAATGGGGATTTCGCCACCGATACAGGCGGAAGAACAAATCAGCCCTTTACTGTGTTGTGAAAGTACTTCGAAATCAATTCTTGGTTTGTAGTAAAATCCTTCAAGATAGCCGATAGATGACAGCTTTATAAGGTTTTTGTATCCTTCCATATTTTTCGCAAGGAGAATAAGGTGGTGAGCATTCTCCTTGCCGCTTGATTTGGCCTCGCGGTCGAACCTGGATTTCGGGGCGACGTAGAACTCCTGGCCGATAATCGGTTTTATTCCCCTGGATTTTGCTTTCTGATAGAATTCTATCGCGCCGAACATGTTGCCGTGGTCGGTCAGGGCCACACCGGGCATTCCCAGATCAGAGGCCTTATCGATCATTTTATCAACAGTGATGGTGCCGTCCAGGATCGAGTAGTCGGAATGGTTGTGGAGATGTACAAAATTCATAGGGATACCTTACCATGATGGGACATAATTGCAAGAAATAATAGTACCATTTCAAAAAAAGAGGGCGATTTTTGTGAGCATACTGCAGGCGTACACACAGGGTTTTTGCCGACACTCTTTGAGATGGTGCAAATAATAATTGAAAAAGATGTAAATTTCGCTGTTAAATTTATTGAAGAATTTGTATCATTGACTCACGATGGATGTACTTTCACCATTAAAAATATATGAAAAGAAAATATCTGACAATAACTGTAATATTCCTGCTGGCGGCAGTAATGTGCCTTGCACCTTCAGTGTTGATGGCTGACATTCATGGTAATGAGCATATAAGCGCGTCGGGATATCATCTGAACCTTATTAATATCAGGAACACAAACGGTAAGTTCTATGCCTATATTGTGCTCCTTTTTAATGAAAACCCTCATTTTGTCAATTTAATTCAGGAAGGAACAGTATCCCTTAAAGAAATGCAGAAGGAAGGGTTTCATGTGGTGGCATACCGGAATTATCTTAAATCCCTGAATAATCAGCAGTATAAAAAATTTGCTGATCTCATGTTTGATGTGTACCTGTATCCGGAAAAGTTTAACAGAAGGAAGCTGAAAACAATTGAAAAAAAGCTGGAGCGGAAAAATATCATACTGCGGTTTTCACGAAGCAGCCGCAGGCAGTCGGAAAAAATTATTCTCGATTACTGTATTTTCGGGAAAAAAGAGCTTCTCAGTATCGCCCATCCGCTTTTTCAGAAAAAAGAGAAGATTTACAACATACAGCCCTTTATTTATTACGATGAATTTTCTACAAGTAACTCTACCTTTTATTTTGACATGGTCTATATCAACCCGGAAGAAGTGTACAATGACCTTGTCATCGCGAAACGTGTAATGATGGGTAAAAATGTGGATTCCATGTTCTTTGTGGGGTCGCGCGTTACGGAAGACATTAAATATTGTCTCAGGAGGGCTTTCCCGAATATACTGTCGATAAAACGGGAAATATGGAAGATGTTTGTGGTGCATGAACTTACGCACAAGATTTTAAATAATCACTATAACTATTATGACCAGATATCAGGTGAGGAGCTCGCGCTCTGCAGTACGATTTATTTGAACCCGTATCTTGGTTTGTCAGTGCTGTACAGTTACCTGGATTACAGTGTCACGAACCCCCACAGAAATGCAGCCCTTAATATTATACGGTATATTGCAGAGGTGAGTGATAAAGAAAATCTGGTAGAGTATCAGTCTCTTCTGAAATATATGCCCGCCGGCATGCTGACGAAATTCGCGAAAGACCGTTTTGATATTCTCCTGCGGAACCTGAACAGATGATGTACGCGGCACCGATGATTGTTTCCGCTGCTCTCAGAACCTCAGTCTGACGGGCTCCTTGATTTTCAATGAATTATAGCCGGCCTGTTCGTCCCCGGTAAAGGCGTTTACTGTTATCTGCTTCAGGATATGCTCGTAATTGTCCCGTGTGCCATATATCATTCCCTCAATTTCCTCCCATATGTTGCCGATATGCATGGAGCATTCCCTGAGAATATCCTCAATGGAATCGTAACGGGTTCCCGGTAATCCTGCCGGATGGACCCATCGCGCGCGGTGATGATTCAGCACATGCCTGTTCAGCTGCCGTGGTTCGGGGTACCGGACAAGCAGATCAAGATATACAAAACGGTTTCTCATGAAACTCTGCATTATTTTTTTCAGCCGTTCGTTCCTGGTATGCTTAAGGCGATAGGTGAGTTTAATCAGATAACTGCTGAAGTCAATGAAGCCGAGACTTTTGGAAAACGTGGTGTCGCTGCTGCCCCCCTTTTTCCATACAAATCTTTTGCAGTAGTGGGGAAACACTTCATGCAGTGAACCGAGGAGTATATCTTTCACCGCACTGTCAAAACCTTTATAGCCAAAACCTCCTTTTACGGGAAGCATCAATTCCAGATCATATGTAAATTTGCCTTCCTTGTAATAATGCAGAAAAAAATTATCTATATTATACTCAAAAAGAAGGTTTTGTTCACGGTACATCGCGGCCTCGCGCCTTTTCCGGGAATCAGGAAAGCCGGACCAGTAGAGCATGAACGGATGAAAGTGGGCATCTGCGATTATATGTGATATGAAACCATACAGGTAGGCGCGCTGGGTCGATGCCCATTCGGTATTGAAATCAGAATGCGCCATGGTCTTGTCGAGCATCGCGCTCAATAATTCAGCACTGCCTCCGTCATGGAGCATAAAAGAGAGCCGGGAGCCCTGTGAACGGTTACGCCGGAATGGGGTATAGTCGAAAATGTTCGGGCCTATGGTGCCGAAAAGCGCGGCGCGTTTATAATACTCGGTGCTGAAAAGTGTTTCAATGGAAGTGGAAAGAAATGTACGGTTTTTCTTTTTTTTGAGGTATTCCACTGCCTCATGAAATATAAAGTTATGTGTTACTATTCCGGGCATTGTACTCGCTTTTTTTAGTAGGATAAAAATTGTGTATCGAAACGTGAATAAAAAGTCAATAGTTATTTGCGTGAGCACAAAGGCATATCACGAAATATCGCAGGTGTTGTGGTTACGGGTATTCTTGTTGACAATCCGGTTCCCCGGGTTCATACTCGCAATATTACGGTATACACAGGAGATATCACATGAAAAAATATTCACTCAGTATTGCTGTTTTTTTGATGCTGGCCAGTACGGTTGTTTTTGCAAATATCACAATAATGGGGAAACACCGCGGGAAAACAAAAAACGGTAACATGATTAATTGTACATACTGTCATACGCAGTCAAAAGTACCAAAAGCAAAAGGGGGGTATCCAATAAGCAAAACAAACAGGAATCCTTCATGCCAGGGACGAGGATGTCATCCGGTCAGATGACGGCACACGGGTATTTTAAACGGATGATGTCCCTTTTAAAATACCCGGATTTTTCCTTTCACAATACATGTACTACATATCTTTAAAAATCACCGCCACCTGAAGCCCTCCGTACATGAAAGGGATTTTCCTGTCATATCGCAGAGCAAGGTGTTTTTCATATTCAATTCCCGGAACAATAACAGCATACCCTGATCGCGGATACAGGGTGCGTATGGTTTCCCCGATTTTTTTATAAAGGAGCGGCTGCGCGTGTGTGCCGGTTATCCTTTTTCCGTAAGGAGGATTCAGGACAATGAGGCTCCTGCTGTTGTCAGGAAGATTGATTGGACCGGAAAAAAAATCGCGTTGTTCAGGCTGTATTATATCTGAGAGATTGCCTGCCTGAAGGTTTCTGGTGATTATATCTACCGCGTGACCGGAGTAGTCACTGCAGTAAATTTTCAGGGGGGCGATATTATGTGCGGCACTGTTCAGAAGCTGTTTTTTTATATAACTGAAAGTATCCGGCCTGAAGGAGGGCCATGTTTCAAAGATAAAATGACGGTGTATCCCTGGGAGGATATTCCGCCGCATCATTGCCGCTTCAATTGAGAAGATGCCGGAACCAGCCATGGGGTCAATGAGTGTATCGTAGTTGCCGATGCGGGCTTCCATGAGTATAAGGGCGCAGAGTGTTTCCCGGAGAGGGGCATCAGAGACGAAGGGGCGGTATCCCCGTTTATACAGAGGTTCCCCGCTTGCGTCAAGACTGATATGGCACAGGTCGTTATCGAACCGGATAAAAAGCTTCTGGGTTTCCGGCGTTTCCGTGTCTGACGGGGAATGGCGTGCTGTAATTCCAAATTCTCCAAGGCGCGCAGTGACCGCAGCCGCTATTTCCTGCTCAATACGGCCTGTATGGTACAGCCTTGAATGGCGGCAGGATATTTTGCACGAGAACTGAATGCCCTCACTCAGATATAGCTCCCATGGGATGGCGGAGGTTTTTTTTCTCAGAACAGTGAAGTTGGTAGCCTTGAAACGGGAGACCCGCATGAGGACCCTCGTTATGGTACGGGCGCGAAGGTGCAGCGTGTAGCAGCCGGTGAGACGGGACGTGAATTCTATGCCTCCGGTGGTTGTTTCAAGTATTGAGGAAATACCGGAGTCTATGAGATCATGTTCCGCGGTTTTTTCGAAGCCGGGCTGGGTTATTGCAAAAAAGGTATGCTCCTTTGCAATAATATGCTGTTTTATTCTTCGGGAAACGCCGCTGTCTGAAGTCATGGTGCCTGCTGTACAATGTAATACACACTATTTCCTTTTAAGGACCGCCAGTGTTTCAATATGCGGTGTTTGCGGAAACATGTCAAATGCTTCGAAAGAAGTCATTGCATAATTGTCAAGTTCCTGCAGGTCGTTTTTAAAGGATGATGGATTGCAGGAAATATAGATAATAGTTTCCGGCCCGAGATTTTTGAGATGCTGCATTACTTTCGGATGTGTCCCCGCACGGGGAGGGTCAAGGATGACCGCATCATACTGTTCTGTGCAGTTTTTCAGGTAGTCGCGTGCGTCGAAGCAGTGAAACTCAACATTCGTTATACCGTTGAGCTCCATATTGATGCGGGCGTTATCAACCGCCTCCTCAACAAGCTCTATCCCGGTAACGTGGGCGGCTTTTCCCGCGACGAACAGTGAGATGCTCCCCACTCCGGAGTACAGGTCCAGTACCTTTTCTCCCTGCAGCTCATCCCTCACCCTCCGGTACATGGCGAGGGCAATTTCAGAATTTGACTGGAAAAATGAGTTCGGTGTAATCCTGAACCGGATACCGTCAAAGGATTCCTCGATATGTCCTCCCTTGATTATTTCATGTACCTCACCGAAGCTCATGTCCGCAAGACCGTCATTAAACAGAATTGATATTGAATCCACGTCGTCTTGAATCGTTTCAATCGCCGGAAGGAGGCGCTGTTCATATTCATGGTGCGCGATGACAAAATTTACCATTGTCGTACCGGTAAATTTTCCCTGCCTGAGTACGGCGTATCTGAGAAACCCGCTGTGATTCAGGTAATTATACCCCTCTATTTCGAGAAGCGCCGGCCTTAGTTTTTTAAACAGTATATTCGATTTCTCCTGCATGATTTCACAGGTTTCCAGGTCAACAACATGGCGGTAGCTCCCTGATCTCCGGAGGCCGGCTTTGCCGAATGCGGTCACAAAATCCATACGGTTCCGGTAGCAGAAAGGTTGTGACGGTACAATGGATTCAAGTGTGCACAGGCCGTTGAATATGGATTGCAGGTAGTCCAGTTTGATACAAAGCTGGGCATCATATTCATAATCCTGAAAGAGGCACCCGCCGCAGGTACCGAAATGCGGACACCGGGGAGATGTTTTCCTGTCATTATATTGTTCAGCAAATGATAAAAATTTTAATTTTTTCTTTTTCGCACTTCCCATATTTGTTTTTATTCTCCAGTCAAAGTAAAGTGGATACGTTACCGGTGTGGCGGTTATGATGCAAGAAATTATAGTACTACAGAAAAAAATATAATATCATTCCCGCTGAGCATACTATTAAAATACTTGTCAAAACCGCATTGCTGCTCTATATTCAGCAACAAAATACCGGCAGCGGAGAACATTGTATTCATCACTGTAGTTCTCTCAGTTCGGAAAAAAGAAATGGTGATCCTTTATGTCGAAGAAAATACTTCATTATCAGAATGGGGAACGGATAATACAGGCGGGAAAAATTGAAAAACGGATGTATATCATTCTTGAAGGTGCGGTGAGCATTACACTTTCAGACGGCAGCAACAGCGTCGAAGTGGCGGAAATGAAAAAGGGTGATTTTTTCGGTGAAATATCACTCTTTAACAATACACCGAGAAGCGCGACAGTAACGGCCCTGGGAAATGTAAAACTTGCATATCTCGATAATCTTGATGATTTGAAGGCTTTTTTGCTCAGGAACCCCGCTTTTGCGGCGAAAATGGTCCATATACTGGCGCAACGGCTCGCAAAAACCGATGAGATACTCATCGGGAAAATCAGCGAAATGAGCAGGCTGAAAATCATGAGGGACGTCTGAACGCAGGGGATATCGGTATCGCCTCAGATGTACTTCGGTAGCCAGTTTTATATGTAATTATACCTGCACAATTAATTGAAAAACAGCAAATTTTTGCCATACTGTGATCAGGTTCATTTATATTTGTTCCTGTTTTCCGTAAAATTACCCCTATGGTAATAATGCGGGGAAGCGGGTTGATATGATTCTGCTCCAGGAGAAATGTCATGGCGGAAAAGAAAAAGGTCCTTATAATTGATGATGATGCGGATTTTATTGCAGCGACACGGCAGGTAATTGAGTCGAAAAATTTTTCTGTGGTCACCGCGTATAGCGGTGATGAAGGCCTTGAAAAATATAATTCGGAGAAACCTGACTTCGTATTATGCGATATGATGATAGAGGGGACGGAAACCGGAGTGCGGGTCGGCACGGAAATAAGAAAGAATGACCGTGAAACACCTGTGTATCTTGTGAGCACAATGGGTGATTCAATATCACGGTACCGGAAACTTGACCTTCTCGGGTTTAACGGAGTGCTTCAGAAACCCATTGATCCCGACCTGCTTATTGAAACAATAGCTTCTGTGGTATAGGAGTGTGTGATTCCGGAATATTTTATTTTCGCATTGTTCCGGTGAACGTAAAAACTACTGTTCCTTCGGGGCCGCCTTCCTCAACCGGTGATGTTGTACCGTAAAGGGTCAGCCCCATACTTTTATTACGGCTGTATTCAGCGGTGCCGTTGTAAAACGCAACAGCGGTTTCCCCGATTCTGCCGCCCATGTCAAGAATGCATGTGTTCGTATGGGCTCCTGGCACAATGGCGGCATGATGTGATTCCCTGTCCGGCTCCATGAATATTCTGCAACGGGAAAATGTTATAGTCTGTGTCCCGTTGTCATTGGTTGTAACTGTAATATCCAGAGGGCCACTGTTCTTCTGTGAAAGTTCAGGTTTGTTCCTGTGAACAAATGAACGCATTGCTGAAAAGTGAAGGTTATACGTTCCGGTATATGGCGGTTTTTCTGCAGCGTTTGTGCAGGCATGAGCAGTGAAGCTGAGAGCGGATAATGCAAGTATAATAATTACATGACGGGCTTGATAAAACTTCATGGGTTCCTCATATATACAGTACAATCTTTCGGGAGAGATATTATTGCATATATGAATGAATTATGTAAAGCAGTTTAATAGTATCGCGACCTGTTGCAGATGTCCTCGTAATACTTTCTGCCGAGTGTTGCTTCGTCTATTGCAAGAATATATCGTGACCGATTAATCTTTTTATTGATTTTTTCAACAATTTCATCATCGCGGATGAGCAGTTTGAAGTGCGGCTGGTGCCGGTTCCGGTCGGTAAATTCTTTTAAATTAATAAAAAGGCCATTAAAAAAAACAGCAATATTCTCCCGTGGTTTTTCCTCCTCCCCGTCAGCAAACTCTTTCATGTCAAGGACTGATACTGTGTTCAGTTCAACCTCTTCATCAAGGCTCAGGGCCCTGTCGAAAATATCACTGTCCCCTGTGTTGTAATACTGTTCAATGAGGAGGCGGGCTATTAATGATTTAATCTCCCTGTATGCCCTTTGCGATAGTGCGGCTGCTTCGCTTTTCGTGATTATTCCTTCAATGTAAATTCTGGCGATTTCCCGTAACGCTCTATTATAATAATCCCATAGTTTGGATATTTTCATTGCATAAATGAATACGATTTCTCTTTTTTCAACTTCTGATATGTCAGTGTTTTCTTCTATTCTCGTAAAAAGTTTTTCATGTGCGCTCATAACTTTTTCCTTAAATAAAAATTAACAATTCTATATTATTATACAGAAGGAATTCATGCTTTTCCAGAAAAAGGGTGATTAAAAGACAAAAAAGTGGACATTATTTTAAAATTGTTTTTCGGGATGGTAAAATAGCAACACGATTAACCTTGAGGAAGGATAGCCGGTTGTCTGTAATAACGAATAGTGATTTTTGTAAAGATGTGTTTAGTTATTGACATCTTTTGTCGTGTCGTAAGAATTATTTTTACACGATGTAGATGTGCAGTATAAAACAGCATTGTTTAAGGATTATTACCTGTCCGGATGCAATGATCGAGGATAGCATGACTGATACAGGGATTCAGGATTTGAAAATAAAGGAAATTGCAGAGGGGGTACTCCTTGTCCATCAGGAAGATCCTCCTGCCCAGTTCAGCTGTTGTGACGGGCTCCTGGTGCTGCCGAAGCCCGGAAGGAACAAACATACAGTGGCCCTTGATGTAAATATTGAGCCGAAATATGTTGCGCAGCTTGTGGAACAGTATGGCCCGGTAAAGGATTATGTATGCACCCACGGCCACATGGACCATATAGCCCATGTTCACGCATGGGAAGAGGCCGGCGCCACAATTCATGCCCCAAGGCCGGAGCATGAGTATCTTACAAATCTGAATAAATTTTACAGAGGATTCGGTTTTAATGACGGGGTGGATTTTACTGTCGTGCAGCAGTTCGGCATCATGAACGGATATCAGCCCTGTAAGGAGGTAACACCATACAGGCCGGGTCATATTTTTAAATTTAATAATCTTCTTGTGGGGACAATACCGCTGAAGGGTCATTCCAAAGGTCATGTGGGACTTCTTCTTATGAATGAGAGGGTCTTTCATATCAGTTGTCTGGGATTTGATGTCGTTGAAAAGGGTGGAGACGGATTCGGGCCCTGGTATGGTTTCAGGGAGTGCTCCCTGAAACAGTATCAGAAGGATATCGATTTCGCGAAAATGATTTTCCTGGACAGGGCAAAAATTCTCACATCGAGTCATTCACATGTTGTTGAGCATCCCGATGATTTTCCTTTTTCCTACATGAACAGAAAAATCGATCAGAACCAGCAGAAAATTGACGCCGCACTGGGAAGTCTTCGTGATGTTCCCGGATCTGATGAACGGAAAATTATGGAGCTGCTCAAAATGGATGTACTGTTCCCGAAGCAGAAAATGATCGGTTTTCTACAGGAGATCTATACCCTCTGGGAGTACTGGATGCTGCGGCATCATTTGAAAAAGGAATAGGGCGTA
>DAOSYC010000004.1:0-6652 GCA_035380905.1 Spirochaetota bacterium
TACTTTTGGGGTTGTTGCCGCGACATCTCCGCAGTCGTCCTGAGTGCTGAGCCCACCACCTGCATTGAGTGTACACTTCGTCCACATAAGACCTGAAACGTTATCGACCACCACATCATCACTGCCGGAAATGTTGTCATGGGCAGTAAAATTTATTTCGTTGGGGATATTTATGTATGAGCCGTCATCGCCAAAAAGATATTCTGTTGTCTGGCCGGAGTCAGATATTTTAAAGTATACGTTGGTTGATTTATCAGAAGTAACCGTCTCAAGATGCATGTAGCCGCTCTCGCGGTCCATCAATTCCTGCAGCGTGTCATCAGAGCAGGCAGGCCACATTATAAGAGAAAGAAACGATATCGATAGAAAAATTTTTTTCATTGGATGCTGGTTTTCGGGGATTTCATATCTTGTAAGTCATTAACCAATGGAATGTCATTTATTCAAGAAAAAAATCGATCCGGACGGGCTTTTTTGCTGGTACGAATATCTACCAGTTTTCACTGATTCAGGAATATGATATATAGTAAGTGGATGTGAAGACTATTCCAGTTCCGCGAGCATTGAATCAAATCTTCCGGATTCATTTTCAAAAAGGGTTGTATCTGCATCAAGGTCGTCGTAGAGGCTTTCTGTGAGGCTTTTCAGCGCATGGATTTCCTGTGAAAGTTTTTGTATGCGTGCCCCGTTCTGCTCGCCCGCAGCCTGTATCATATCAACGTTCAGCGCTTCAAGTTTTGACTCATTATCGGTGATTGCCGTTTCCAGCTTCTGTATCCGTAGTTCGAGGGGCTTCAGAATTTTTGACCGCTCTGTTACTATTTCCGAGCGCCGTTTCCGCAGTTCTTTTTTTGAGAGGTTTCCGGATTCATTTTCCTGAGCGCGCTCTGTTCTGCCTTCCCTTCCTTCATCATCATGCCATCCCCCGGCCTCAAGAAACTGCCCGTATGTCCCTTCATACACACGGATTTTTTCGTCCTGAAAAATAACCAGCCGTTCCGCGAGGGAATGGAGAAACATCTCGTTGTGGGTGACCATGATAACCGCTCCGTCAAAACAGTCTATCGCCTCAAGGAGCGCGTCGCAGGATTCCATGTCAAGGTGGTTTGTGGGCTCATCAAGAAGCAGTATGTTCAGAGGTGTGACCAGAAGTTTTCCCAGGAGCACCCTGCTTTTTTCCCCTCCGGAAAGGACGGATATCTTTTTCAGGGCGTTGTCCCCTTCAAACATCATGACCCCGCAGATGTCCCAGGCGAGCTGTTTTTCCACAGACTCATGGGATGCGGCGATTTCATCAACGACGGTGCGGGTCTTCACGAGGCTCTCGGTGTTGCTCTGCTCATAATAGCCGGGAACGGCGGTCTGGTGCCAGGTAACTTCACCGCTGTCCGGCCGGGTAACACCTGCCAGGAGTTTCAGGAGGGTTGTTTTCCCTTTCCCGTTTCGCCCCACGACACAGATCCTGTCACGGGAACTCACGGTGATGCTGAAATCCTTAATGATTGGAGATTCCATGCCTTCATAGGAAAATGAAATGGTATCAGCGCTCATGAGGTATTTCGCGTGAGTGGGTTTTTCCGTGAAAGAAAATTCAAGGTCTTTGATTTTCTGGAGCCGTTCCGCGGTGCCCATTTTCTCAAGCATTTTTACCCGTGACTGTACCAGGTTTCCCAGGCGCGCCTTTGCCCTGAACCTGTTTACAAACTGCTCAATCTCTTTCTTCCGGCGTTCATCGTTTACCCGGGTTTTTTCGTAGATTTCCTCCTCCTGGGCAATCTGGTTGTAGAGCTTTTCGGTATTCCCTTCGATTTTCCTCAGGTTCCTGCGGTGTATCCCCATGGTGTGGGTCACAATGCTGTCCATAAAATTCCTGTCGTGGGTAATGAGCATCAGCTCGCCGGTCCAGGAAACGAGGAAGTTCCGGAGCCACCGTATTGAGGTGATGTCAAGGTAGTTGTTCGGCTCGTCAAGGAGCAGCATCTCCGGTTCAGAAATAAGGACTTTCGCCAGGGAAAGCCGGACCTGATATCCCCCGGAAAGCATCGAAGGGTGGAGGGGCATCTGTTCCTGGGAAAATCCCAGGCCGGAGAGGATTTTTTCCGCCTTCCATGTGTTCATGCGTTCTTCCGGTACAAGGGCCCGGGCGGCTTCTTCAATGACAGACGGCTGATGAAATGCAAGGTTCTGCTGAAGATATCCCACCCGGTAATTCTTCGGGGTCGATATTACTCCGTCATCCGGATGCTCTTCGCCGGTGAGTATGCGGAACAGGGTTGTTTTGCCGTGGCCGTTCCTTCCAACGAGCCCTACACGCTCCCTGCTGTTGATTCTGAAACTGATCGAATCGAAGAGGACCTGTCCTCCGTAGCTTTTGGTTATGTTCTCTGCGACAATCATGACGGAATACACACTCCACGAAAAATTTCAATGAGAACGCTGTTGGAGGCGGTGTTATATTGCAAGAATAATTTTTTCGCGGTTATTTGAAATCGAGGTCACGTGTCCCGTTCCAGTCTTCCGGAGGAGGTGATATTTTGAAACTGTTACAGCGGTCGATATACATCTGCGACACATCATCGTCCGGTATAATATCAAGTACACGGTTGAAGTACTCAACTGCCGTGTCCCAGTTCCTGATTTTATACATGCTGAGGGCCTTGTTGTAAAATTTCAACGCATCGTCGGAAAATATATTTTTCCGGATGTTTTCCAGCTTGTAGATTGTGGTGGGGATTTCTTTTCCCTTTACACGCACACTGTCAATTTCCCTGAACAGAATTGTATCAGAAAGCTTATCCCGTACGCTTTGTGATACAATAATATGGCTCCGGTAGTGTTTGGTGAGGCCTTCAAGGCGTGACGCAAGATTAACGGTGTCGCCTATTACGGTGTAATCGAATTTATCTTTTGATCCGATATTCCCCACGATGACATCGCCTTCATGGATGCCGATACCGATATCGAGGCCTTCCGGGGGGAGTTTCAGGTTTGATGTGTCAAGAAGTGACAGGGAGCTGAACATTTCCAGTGCAGCGAGAACGGCACGTTCAGCGTTGTTTTCGTAACTCTGCGGGGCGCCGAAAACAGCGAGAATGGCGTCACCGATAAATTTATCTATTGTGCCTCCGTGTTTCTGGATGGCGTTTCCCATAACTTCAAAAAAGGAATTCAGGAACGCCACGACGTCTTCCGGTGTGTTGTTTTCAGATATTACCGTGAAGGAGCGTATATCGGAAAAAATAACCGCGACGTTCCGTTTTTCTCCCGAAAGGAGTGACGCGCTTTGTGTCCGGCCTACCATGTCGTCGATAATTTCGGCGGGGACAAATTTTGAAAAAATGTTCCGTATATTTTTTTCCATTTCGCTTGTGTACTTCAGGAGCATCGCGTTTTCCAGAAGCATGCCGGCGCCTTTCGCGAATACCCGTATGTTGTCGCAGATAAGATCAGAAAAGTAATTGTTGGTAAAGTTGCCCACATGAAGCGTACCGATTATATCACAGGCCCCGGGGAGTTCGAATTGCGAATAGGAGTTTATTTTTCTGCTGTCTATGCGGGTTTTGTGATAGTCTGCGCGGCTGTCAATAGCGAAGACGCATTTTTCAATTGAATCCGGCGCGGCATCGCTGAATACAGTGTGAAAATCATTGAGGCATATGTTGAAAAAGTCTTCGGCTTCATTTTCATATACCTGGGAGGAGGGGAGAAGGAATGCGAAGCATTTTCTCTGATGATAAAGCAGCAGCGCCGCTATATGGTGGTCACATGTTTTGTCAAGAAGTCCCAGAATGTTCTCCGCGGTATCATTGAGAGACGTGATGCAGCTCCCGACGCCGGAGAGCTCATTCATGATCGTTGACTGAAAAAGCTGCCGGTCAATAATTGTCCCGAGTACTTCCATGATGAATCCCCGGTTAACATGGGGGGCGTCTTCGGATATCAAATCTTCACGGAACGGGGGGTGGTCGGAGAGGGACGTAACCCGTTCCATGAGGGGTTCCAGATTGTCAAAATTTTTTGTTACAAATTCATCCGCCCCGGAGGAGCGTGCCCAGAATTCGTCCCTGTCTTCAGACAGTGAGGTGTGCATGATAATGGGGATGTCTTTTACTCCCCTGCGTGATTTAAGTATTCTGCTTGCCTGGTATCCCTGGAGTACCGGCATTTCAACATCCATGATGATGACATCGGGTATTTTCCGGTATGCCATCGCGATGCCCTCGACCCCGTTTTTCGCGCGTAATACAGTGAACCCCGCGCTGGTGAAGTGCTCGGTCAGTACGCCGGAAATAAGGTCCGAGTCATCAATCAGTAGTATCGTTTTCCCCTGTCCCATAATGCTCTCCGGATTATCCGATAAGATTTTTTGCGACGCTGATAAGATTGTTTCTGTCAAAATCAGATTTTACTATGTAGGAGTCAGCACCCAGATCTGAGGCACGTTTTTTTGAATCAGGGTCATCAAAAGAGGAAATGACGATGACGGGAATGCTGCGGTACTGCTCCTCGCGTTTTATGTTTTCAATAAATGTAAAACCGTCCATCCTGGGCATGTTGATGTCCGTTACAATAAGGCTGAAATCACTGCTGCGGACCTTATTTAATCCTTCGATGCCGTCCTGGGCGGTGATTACCTGATAGTGAGCAGATTCGAAAATTGATTTTACAATTTCCCTGGAATTAACGGAGTCATCAACGACAAGGACATTCCGGGAGTGTGTATGTTCCCGGCCGAAGCGGCGTTTCAGCTCAATATCGCTCATTCGTTTGCTCTTTTCTATGAGAGCCGGCATGTGCAGGATGTTGACGATGTCATAGTTTTCATCAAAGACAATACCCTGGATATATCTGAGCTGCTGGAGGTTGGGAGGAAGCGGCTTGTAAATCAATGTGGCAAATTCAATAATCGAATCCACCACAATTCCTATGATCTCTCCGAGGGACTCCACAAGGACAACGAAGTCCCTGTTGCCTTCCCTGTGAATGTCCAGATCCAGAAGGTGCGCCATGCTGTAGAGTGGAATCAGCCTGTCACGGACCTTCACAGCCTCCTTGTTGAGCATCGGTATTTTTTCCTGCGGCCCGATGAGAAGGATCTCCCGGACAAAGTTGGAAGGAATAAAGAATTTTCTCGAAGACGATGTGACAAAGTAGCCGCCTACTGTGGCCAGGGAAAGCGGCAGTGTCAGGGTGAATGCAGACCACCGCCCCGGTTCGCTTGCGACAGTAATTTTCCCTTTTATGCTTTCGATCTTGTGCTTCACAATGTCAAGGCCTACGCCGCGGCCGGAAAGGTCAGATACGGTGCTGCTGGTAGTGAATCCCGGCTGAAAAAGAAACGTTGTCAGTTCCGGTTCACTCATTGCCCTGATATCATCTTCCATCATGGGAAACATCTCCAGGGCCCGCGAGCGCACCTGTTCAAAATTTATGCCGCGGCCGTCGTCTTTTATGGCGACAATTATATTTCCCCCTTCGCTGGAACAGTTGATGGAAAGGTTGCCGGTGCGGTTTTTCCCGGCGCGTTCTCTTTTCCCCGGCTCTTCAATGCCATGGTCAACGGCGTTGCGTACGAGGTGGAGCACCGGGTCGCTGATTGTTTCAAGGATGATCTTGTCAAGGCGCACATCGCTTCCTGTGATTGTGAAGTTGATCGATTTTCCGAGGCTCACGGAGAGTTCCTCCACCATTTTCGGCAGTGAGCCGAAAATCATTTCCAGAGGAAACATGCGGAGGCCCACGATACGCTCCTGGAGGTCAAATGTTTCCCGCTCAATAGTATCTATCTGGTCATTGAACCCTTTCCGGATTTTCTGGATACCTTTCAGCATCGAAGACATTTTTCCGGATAGTTCATACATCAGGGCGGAATCCTGAACCGGCCCTGCCTCGCATCCGGCGCGGAATTCCCTGAGTGTCTCTTCAAGGTTCGCGAGGGCTTCGTTTTGCTTTTTCATTTGAAACTGATTTATTATCAGGGTGTTTGTGTTTTTAATGATGGAGTCAATGTGGTCAATCTTTACCCTTATGGTCTGGAGGTCCCTGAACATGGAGGGACCGGAGTTTCCGGCGCTGCCGGTCTCCCCGGGTTCCGGTGCAGGGCCTTGTGTGTCCTCACGGGATGCAGGGGGAGTAGTTTTTCGAATTTCCTCAAGGGTGTAGGGTTCATTGGACGCGGCACGCTCAAATACACGGAGCAGGGCGTCTATGTCAATGGTGTCATCCTTTTCTGAGGAAATCTTACCGGCGCAATCCCTGAGATATTCCGAGGTGATGAATACAAGCTGTACAAGTGCGTCAGAGACCGCATAACGGCGTTCCTTTATCCCTTTGAAGACATTCTCCAGACCGTGGGATATTTTTTCAACTGTTGAAAATTTCAGCATTCTGGAAGACCCTTTTATGGTGTGCAGGGTCCTGAGAATCCTGTTCAGGTCTTCTTCATTGTCGGGGTCCTTTTTTAACGTGATGATTGTGCTGTCAAGGTTCTGGATGTTGTCCCTGATTTCATCGAGATACTGTGAAATGAAGGCGTCTCTGTTTAGCGACATGGCTGTACCCCTGATTGTTGGTGTTGAGAGACCTTTTGCAGTGACTGTATCCAGGAGTCACAGAGGTCAAAAAAATATTTTTCGCTGAAATGCTCCACGAG
>DAOSYC010000004.1:6752-19655 GCA_035380905.1 Spirochaetota bacterium
GGCCCGACTGCAGCGCCGGGCCCTTTGTGTGTGACATGGATTTTATGGCACTGCTCTCAAGGCTGCGGGGAAGATGCTTTTTCTTCCTGAAAAAATAAATATCCCCTTTCTCGATAATTTCAAGTTCCGGATGGACAACGAGGGGCATTTCTGATGAGGACAGAAACAGGTATCCGCCATCCCTGATGCGGGACACCACCCGTCTAAGGAGTGCGAGTTTTTTTTCACCTTTCATGTAAATAAGGGTGTTTCTGAGAAACACGATATGAAACGAGTCAGGCATGTCCTCAAGAGTATCAAGAAATAGATTTTTTTGCGCAACATGTATGCCGGAAATTATATCGGCGCTGATTTTTCTGGCTTTACCGATACCGGTGCTGTGGTTATCAATAAGATGATGATATTCTCTTCCGTCTTCACGGAATGAATTTTTTGCATAGATGCCTTCTTTTATGTGTGAAAGCGCTGCGGTGTTCAGGTCAGTTGCATACACGGTGAAGCGCGTCCCTGTATCGCCCCCGAAAAAATCCTGTAAAATAAGGGCCAGTGATATTCCCTCTTCTCCCGTCGCGCAGGTGGCAGACCAGGCGAGAACCGGTTCACCGGTACGGCTGAATTCAGGGAGCAGGATATCTTTCATAATAGTGAAGTGCCGGGATTCCCTGAAAAAATATGTTTCATTGATTGTGACAGCATTCAGGAACCGCTCGCGTTCGGAAGGGTCCGCGCGGAGGATGCTGATGTACTGCGGCACCGTGGCGCTCATAGCTTTGGTGCGGTTTGTAACCGCTTCAGTCAGTGTGCGGTAATTGGTGTCCGGGACGGTAATACCGGTGACCTCCTCAATGTATTGAAGCAGCCGGTTGAATTCGGAGGTTTGAATAGAGCCCTGTGTCATTATTCCTGACCTGTTAAACGGAGAATAAAATCAGCGATGCTGTCCAGCGGCAGCACTCTGGTGGCGCCTTTCCGCTCGATGGCGGCTCGTGGCATCCCGAATATGGTTGATGACGTCTGGTCCTGGGCTATGGTGTAGCCTCCCCTGGCCTTTATTTCGACACAGCCCTCCGCCCCGTCTGTCCCCATGCCGGTAAGCAGTATTCCAATGAGCTGGGATTCAAACTGCCGGGCTGCTGACATGAAAAGCTTGTCGACGCTCGGTTTCTGGTTCAGTATTTTCGGGCTGTCGTCAAAGAGGAGATATTTTTTATCGAACACAAGGTGTTTTCCCGCGGGGGCTACCACCGCTTCACCTGGTCCGGCAACATCATTGTTCCGGGCAATCCGCACTGCAAGAGCAGTCTCACCGTCAAGCCACTGCGTGAAGCTTTCATCGAAGCCTGTTTCAAGATGCTGAACAATGACAATTCCCAGGGGGAACTTTTTCGGGAGCGGCTTCAGGAGTCTTGAAAGTGCCTTCGGGCCGCCGGTGGATGCCCCTACTACGATCATTTGAAACCGGCTGTTTCCATCTACTGCGGGTGTCTCAGCTTCAGGGAAGGGCGCTTTTTCCGGGGTGTCTGATGACGCAAGAGCCTTAAGTTTATCTATGAAATCCCGGAAGAATGCCGGGTTGTTGAATTCATCGAGTTCAGGTTTTTTCATTACTTCCAGCGCGCCGAGGTTCAGGGCCCTGTAGCTTGCGGCGGAATCCACATCATTGGAAAGGATAAGCACCGGGGCGGGATGTTCTTTCATGATGATCTCGGTTGCTTCAAATCCGTCCATAATGGGCATGGTTATGTCCATTATAATAAGGTTGGGATTAATGTTCCTGTTCATCTCTACGGCCTGTTTGCCGTTTGTTGCTTCATATAATTCTTTTATATCAGCATGTGACTGCAGAACCTGTTTCAGGATGCTCCGGAGCAATGCGGAATCGTCAACAATGAGGATTTTCATTCGTTACCGTAACCTGTTGATATTCGTTCAAGCTGTGTTGCCATAAGTGTGTGCAGGTCAATGAGATACTGGATACCCGCTGTTTCCGTAATCCGGAGGCAGAGAATTCCCTGTTTCACAAGAGGGGTGCGGACCGGTTCAGGGAAGAAATGAAATTCTTTAAGAGGAATGTGATGGAGCGCCGCGGTACCGGTTATTTTTACCGCGGCAGTGTTGGACAGCGCTGTTTCTCCGCATGCGGTTTTCATAAATAATGCCGCCTGTTCCTTCAGAGGAGAACCGGGACGGATATCGAAAAAAAAGATTATACATGATTTTCCTGAAGGTGTTATGGAGAAATATTTGTTCAGGTACCGGTCGAAATCGAGAAGCAGGATATCTTCGCCGTTATAATGAAAAACCTGGAACATGTGGTTCCCGAGACGGGAAAAATCCGACGCATGATAGTATATGCTTGAGGAAATTTCCTCCCTGTTTATCAGGAAATCCCCCCAGCCACCTGTGACCACAACGGCTTCTACCTTTACTGCGGCAGATGATGTCTTATATGTTCTGGAGGTCATTTGCAAGCCTGTTGTAAATTTCCTGGACATTGATAATAAATATTTCCTCACCGCGAAGGTTGCATGACCCGATAAAGGTGCTTTCTGTCTCAGAAGACACCACAAGGTTTATTCCGGAGGAGGGTATCCCCGAAATTTCAGCCACATCGGTAATCATGAAGGCGATAAAATCTGAATCGCTTTTCATGATCATGACCTTTGATGCCTGGAGCCGCTCATTTGTAAAAAGCATTTTCAGGTCAAACACCGTGTATGGCTGGCCCTGACGATTAATGAGTCCCGTTATATAGGGCGGCACAAAGGGAATGAAATACAGGTCATGATTGATTACAATCTCCTTTACGAGGTCCGCGTACACCGCATATTTCCGGTCATCGATCTGGAAAATGAGAAGCTTGTGGATTATTTCCTCTTCAACTGAAAGGGTGTCTTCACCCTCTCCGCTGCTGCTTTCCAGTTTCGCAATCAGTTCGTCGTTATCCATTATGTACATCCTTATGATAAGATATATTTTGCAAGGGACGCCTTCAAGTCTTCACTGGTTTCTTTCAGCGATTCTGAGGCGCTGGTTGTCGCACGCGTGGAAACGACGAAATCATCAATCCCCTGCGATATCTGGCGCAGCGTAAGCAGTATCTGTTCAAATGCGGACACCTGCTGATTTACCGATGCCACAATCTGCTCTGATGACGCCGCGGATACTTCCGCGGAATTCAGTATTTCATCGAACACCTCCCGGAGCTTCGTGGAGCGTTCCCAGCCCTCCCGTATGCGTTCCGTACCCCGTTCCGTGGAAAGCACCAGGTTGTCGGAGGACCGCTGGATTTCATCAATTTTCTGCCGTATCTCATTGGTTGAAGACACGGTGCTGTCCGCGAGGCGCCGTACTTCACTTGCCACAATCTGGAAATTCTTTCCCGCGTCCCCCGCGGCGGATGCCTCGAGCTCCGCATTGAAGGCGATGATCTTGGTCTGGTCCGCGATGCCGTTGATGATGTTGACAACCTCCCAGATACTTTCGATCTGGGTCCCGAGAGAGCGGACCCCGGAAATATTTTCCGCGTTGGTGTTCTGGATGTCCTCCATTTTCTCGAGGGTTTCCTTGATGAGGGAGAAACCCTTCTCGACAAATTCCTTTGTCTGGTTCGCGATGCGGGCCACTTCGTCAATGCGGGATGCCACTTTTTTCGAGAGGCTGTCGGAGTCCTCCATGGTGGAGACAATTTCCTTCACCGCCGCGGCCTGCTGGTTGGAGGTTGACGATATTTCCTTTGATGAAATTGTGAGGTCCTGAATGGATTCTGTGAGGACTTCAGTGGTCTGCCTGACTTTACCAAGGAGTTCGCGGGTGTTCTGGATAAGCTGGCTGAAGTGATGAGCCATTACTCCGAACTCATCATTACGGGCCATGTCCTCCCCGGGGATGTCCTTGCTGAAGTCGCCCTCTTTGAGGAGTTTTATCCTGTTTACAATATTGCGGACAACAGAGCTGACGGAATTAGAAAAGTATGTCCCCAGTACAACAATGAAAATTACACAGAGTATTCCGACAACTATCATTGTGTTGCGAAGGGAAAAGAGGGGGGAGTTTATTTCATCATAATCGCCTTCCGCGACAATTATCCATCCCATTTCCGGCAGGTGCCGGTACTGCAGCATTTTCGTCCGTACATCGCCTGAGACCGGGTCCGGAATGGAGTACACGCCGCTGCCGTTTTTACGGCTGCATATTTCACGGACATACGCAACGCCATCGGCATCTTTCCGGTCAAGGATGTTTGTCCCCTCCATGGAGGAATGTATCACCAGTGTCCCCCTGCTGTTTTCGTGGTCGTCAATAACATAGGTGGAACCGCTGGCGCCGTGTTTTACTGAAAGAATTTTATTCCGCAGAACGTCCATCTCCGACTGTTTAATGCCGACGTATATTGTGCCGATTATTTCGTTACCGGCGCCGATTATTGGTTTGTACGCGGTAATGTACCAGTCATTTACCACAAACGCGTTACCCCTGAAGGTCTCTCTTCTCATTATTGTCTTATACACAGGGGAGGATTCGGGGATATAGGTGCCCACGGCGCGGCTTCCGTCTTTCCTTTTGACGCTGGTGGATATCCGCAGGAGCCCGTTCGGCCGTGTCATTCTCTGGAAGATTGTTACGGTACCCCCTATCATGTCCGTTACCCGGTCCACAAGGCCGAAGCTGTTTGAAACGAATGTTCCCTCCACGGCCATTGTGGGAATTGTAACAGGCGTTTTTGCATGGGTGATCTGGTCTTCCGCGTCGTACCGTATCGGGCGGTTGTATCGCAGCTCCGTTTTCCCTTTCACAAAGAAGTCGGCGACATTAAGGTTGTAGTTCACTGTTTTCTGGCTGAGCTCATAATTTGTCCTGCATAAATTCAGGAGATGGTTTGTTACACCGGTAAGCCCCTGTTCCGCGGCATTGTCAATAATAGAGCCCGCTTTTATGTAGCTCAGCATGGCAATACTCAGACATGCAATTGTTGCAATGCCGATACTGCCGATAAGAATTTTATGGCGTATTGAAACACGAAACGGTATATTCATGAATTGCTCCCCCGGATTGTTTGATGTTACATGCAAAATGAAACGCGATACATGCTGATAGGCACTATCGCTGATGTGTTGTTCTCATGGATGAATAGCTGCTTATATTTTATATCTGTTAAGAATACCCGATAATTCAGTTCCTATTTCCTTCATCGATTCTGAGGCGCTGGTTGTTGCCCGCGTGGAAACGACGAAATCGTCAATGCCCTGTGATATCTGGCGCAGGGTGAGCAGTATCTGCTCGAAAGACGATACCTGCTGGTTCACTGACGTTACAATCTGCTCCGATGATGCCGCGGATACTTCAGCGGAATTCAGTATTTCATCGAACACCTCCCGGAGCTTCGTGGAGCGTTCCCAGCCCTCCCGTATGCGTTCCGTACCCCGTTCCGTGGAAAGCACCAGGTTGTCGGAGGACCGCTGGATTTCATCAATTTTCTGCCGTATCTCATTGGTTGAAGACACGGTGCTGTCCGCGAGGCGCCGTACTTCACTTGCCACAATCTGGAAATTCTTTCCCGCGTCCCCCGCGGCGGATGCCTCGAGCTCCGCATTGAAGGCGATGATCTTGGTCTGGTCCGCGATGCCGTTGATGATGTTGACAACCTCCCAGATACTTTCGATCTGGGTCCCGAGAGAGCGGACCCCGGAAATATTTTCCGCGTTGGTGTTCTGGATGTCCTCCATTTTCTCGAGGGTTTCCTTGATGAGGGAGAAACCCTTCTCGACAAATTCCTTTGTCTGGTTCGCGATGCGGGCCACTTCGTCAATGCGGGATGCCACTTTTTTCGAGAGGCTGTCAGAGTCCTCCATGGTGGAGACAATTTCCTTCACCGCCGCGGCCTGCTGGTTGGATGTCGATGCGATCTCCTTTGATGAAACCGTGAGGTCCTGAATGGACTCTGTGAGCACCTCTGTGGTCTGCCTGACTTTACCCAGGAGTTCGCGGAAGTTGCTGATAATAGTAGTAAAATCCCGTGCCATCTCGCCGAATTCGTCCTGTGATACTATTTCAATGCCGGATGTAAGGTCACCGCTGGATACCCTGTCGGATATGCCCCGGATCTTTTTAACGGGTTTCAGTATACGGGATGATATTGCCGTTACAAAAGGGAAGCAGAGCAGTATTGAGCCGAGAATCGCGAAAATGATAATGTTCCGTATCCGCCGTACCTGAGTGTATAGCTCATCATAATGGGCAACAGAGGTGACAATCCACGCCGTTTCCGGAATATATTTGTAAATGGCGATTCTTTTCTCCGCATTTTGCTCCCCGGGATTTTTCCAGTAGTAGCTGATCCTTCCATTTTTATTTTTCAGTATTTCCTGAATGAAAAAATTCCCGTCCGCGTCTTTGAACGAAGCAGCATTCATTCCTTCAAGGCTTTTATCCGGGTGAATAATCATTTTTCCTTTCGCGTCAATTATATACGAATACCCTTTTTCTCCGATTGTAATTCCTGTTATTATCCGGCGCAGTTCTTCAATATCCACCATTTTTGAAAATTCATCCCGGTATGATCCCGCCCAGATAATAATGTCCCATGGCTCGAAGTAGGAAATAGCGGCTACCTTGTAACGGGCCTTTGCCTCTCCGACATTTTTCCACTTGTATTCAAGAAACCCGTTTTTCAGGGCCGCGGCTTTTTGCATGAATGAGTATTTGCTGATGCTGGCCCCCGGAGAATGGGGGTGGATTTTAAGAATACCGTTCAGCGTTACCCCGGCTATATATCCGGTGTCGCCGATCTTACCGTATTCAGGGTCAAGGAAAACCGCTGATACCCTGCCGTATGCCTCTCCGTAGGAGAGCCTCCCCTGGCGGTATTGTGAATAGTAATAATTCATCAGGGCCCTGTTCTGCTCCGAAAGTCCCCTGAGGTAACTTTTAATGGATGTGTTGATGGAGTTCTTGGTCATGTCGTGGATGAGGTGCGTGGTGTTTTTCAGTTCAAGTTCATATTTCTGCCGGATATATCTTTCGGTGCTGATATAGATTGCGGTTCCCAGAAGTGAAATGATTATAAAAAAAAGGATGCTGAAACTGATGAGGAGTTTCCGGGAGAGGCCGGTAAGTTTGAATGAGTCAATACACGGTATGTTCATGGTATACTCCGGGATGCCATGGTATATTCATTTCACGAGCGGTATTCATAGTATCGGGCGAAAGCAGGTAAAGCAAGAATATAATAACACCAAACTGAAAAATTGTTCATATAATATGAATTGTCAAAGATTGCATCCGTTGATTCAGGAGAGCTGCAGGGAGTTGCCGGTTTTGGCGACAATACCTTCAATTTCAAGTGCCGTAATGACCTCATTCAGTCTGGACGTTTTGCATCCAATGGTCCGGATAATGTCGTCAATATTATTGCAGTTGTTTTTCAGAAGGTCAAGGATTTTGCGTTCCAGTGAGTGTTCAGGATAGGCTGAAGCGGCATTTCGATCCGGCACATGAAATATTTTTTTTTCGTCACGGGGTCGATATTCTCCGCCGCATTGAGGGGATGAGGCGCATGGTGTTCCAATATATTCAGGGAGACCGGAAATAACATCTTCAGTTCCCGAGACAGGGATTGCGCCGTTCCGGATAAGATTGTGGCACCCGCTGTAGGATTCATTGAAGGCGGGTCCCGGACATGCGAAGACCTCCCTGTTTTGTTCAAGGGCATACCGCGCGGTGATAAGGGCCCCGCTTTTTTCACCTGCCTGCACCACAACAGTCCCGTAGGAAAGGCCGCTTATGATGCGGTTCCTTCTCACAAAGGTCCATTTCCCGGCCCTGATGCCGGGGGGATATTCGGAGATGAGCAGTGAAGCGGGGTCTTTCAGCAGGGACTCGTAGATGTCCCTGTTCTGCGCCGGGTAGATAATGTCAATGCCGTTTGCGAGGACCCCGACAGTGCCTCCCCGGGAACCTGCGGCACCGAGGTGCGCGGCCCGGTCGACCCCGGCAGCCATTCCGCTTACCACAGTGAAGCCCGAGTGGCCCAGGTCCCATCCGAGTCTCCGGGCGGTTTTTTTTGAATCCATGTCGGCGTTCCGGGTTCCCACAATTGAAACGCATCGTCCCGGGGTGCCGGATCCGAGGGTGTAGAGCGCAAGGGGTGCGGTGCGGATCTCACGGAGCAGTGCAGGGTAGTCGTCATCCCAGAAGGTAATGACGCGGATACCTTTCTTGCGGGAGGATTCAATAATTGCCTCCGCCGCGTTCAGCGGATCCGCCGGATACCGGTATGCTATAAAATCCTGTGTCCGATGGGTCTGTTTTTCCGCGAGTAGTGAATATATTGCGGATGCCGGAGCTCTCCGCACAAGCTCCCACAGGTCGTGTTTCGACGGCGCCGCGGTGACGGAAAGGGCCACTGCGTGAAGTATTTCAGAAGATGTCATCGGCGGGGACCCGGAGCGGACATCTCCTGCATGAGACGGTCAATATTTTCTTTACAGAGCCGCCTGTATTCCCGAACATCGGGTGAGCTGTGCGCCTCCTCAAGGGATGAGTACAAAGTTTCGTACACCGTGAGGGATTTCCGGGTGTCACCGGTTTCATAGTAGAACCGCGCAAGGGCAAAACGGCCGCGGTAGAATGAAGGCCTCTGGGCGGACAGTTCCTCCAGGGTCCGGATCCCCTCTTCCTTTTTATCCTGTACATAAAACTGCAGCAGCGCGAGGCCGTACGCGGCATCAACAAATGCCGGGCTTACCTCAAGGGCTTTTTTGTAATGATGCTCCGCCAGATTGCCGAAATCGGCATTCTCTGTTTCCCGTGCCTTGTAGGCGTATGCCGTTCCAAGGGCGTGGTGGACAATGACATTTGTCCTGCCAAGGCCGATTGCCTTTTTCATGGCGTCAATAGCGGGGTCCCACATCTTTTTCGCGATATATCGTTCTCCAAGCTGCTGATACGCGATAGCCAGTTTGCGCGGAGACACGCTGCCGCTTTTTACTCCCGTCTCATAGGTGTTTATTTTTTCCTTCAGCGCCCGGATATCGGCCCCCTTTCCCATATTCGCGAACCGGGGTTTCAGGATGTCGCCGCAGCTGAAATCGCCGCACCCCTGCAGACACAGGATGCTGCACAGTGCTGTACACAGTATAACGGGGATATGTTTCATCATGGGGCCTCCTTTGCCTGACATGCTGCAGGTGTTGTGTAGAGAAAGGTGTTCATCAATAAATATATACGACGGGGAGGGTGATAATTGCAAACTTTTTTATGGAAGATAGTCACTGATGGAGAAAATAATTCGGGGATGTTCAGCATGTCAAATAATCTCACAGAATTATATCAACCCCCGAATAAAAGATTCAGGATTATAATTCAGCAGGATTTTGTAACATGAGGTGGTAACATTATGTATATCGTTCTTGATTATGGTCGCTGCGCCGGGATTTTACGGTGTAGAAAAGAATGAAAACAGAATTGTGTTGAACCGGGAAAACCCGGTGAAGGGGTTGTCCCGAGTTACGGGAGGTATAGTATGAGTACCGTTGAGATGCTGCAGTATAAAGAAAAGCTGATATCCCCGCAGGAGGCCGCGGCCCTTGTGAAATCAGGAAATACGCTGTTTTTTGGTGAATTTGTTTTGTTCCCGGAGGCATGTGACGCTGCCATCGCGGAACGGGTCCAGGAACTGCGTGATGTGAAGGTACTGAGCACCGCGTTCACGAGGGTGCCGAAAATAGTCCAGGCTGATCCGAAAAAGGAGCATTTTCTTCTCCATGATTCCCACTTTACCCTTATATCCAGGAAACTCGCGGAAAAGGGCCTGTGCTATTACGCCCCCATGACCTATCATATGGCGCCCCGTGCCATGCGGAAATATTCCGATTTTGATGTGGCCTACATCACCGTGGGCCAGATGGACCCGAAAGGGTATTTTAATTTCGGCCTGGCAAATTCCGTTACCTCCGCCGCCCTCACCAAGGCGGCAAAGATTGTCGTGGAGGTGAACACGAATGTTCCCTACTGCCTCGGGGGGAACCAGGAGTCAATTCATGTGTCCCGTGTTGATTATATTGTTGAGGGAAACAATTCCCCGCTTCCGGAAATTCCTTCAGCCGCCCCTTCTGATGTTGACCGTAAAATCGCGGAACACATCATGAAGGAAATTGAGGATGGAAGCTGTATCCAGCTTGGTATCGGGGGGCTCCCCAATGTGATTGGAGAGATGATTGCCGCAAGCGATCTGAAGGACCTTGGGGTGCATACGGAAATGCTTGTGGATTCGTCAGTTGACCTCTATGAGGCCGGGAAAATTACGGGGAAGTTCAAAAATATCGACAAGTACAAAATGACCTACACATTCGCGCTCGGCTCAAACAGGCTGTATGAATTTATCAACCATAATCCCACCTGCGCCTCGTATCCGGTAAACTATGTCAATGATCCGAGAATTATCGGGCTCAATGATAAAATGATTGCCGTGAACAACGCCATGGAGGTTGACCTCTTCTCGCAGGTATCTTCGGAATCCGTGGGCCCTGTACATAAGACCGGCACCGGAGGGCAGCTGGACTTTATTTTCGGCGCCTTCGGGTCCCATGGCGGAAAGGGTATTATTGCCCTGAGTTCCACCAGAAAGGACAGGGAGGGAAACCTCGTATCCCGCATTGTCCCCTCGTTTCAACCGGGCACCATCGTGACGGTCCCGCGATCCATTGTGCATTATGTGGCAACGGAATACGGTATCGCCCAGCTCAAGATGAAATCCACATGGCAGCGGGCTGAGGCGCTTATTGCTATTGCGCATCCCGACTTCAGGGACGACCTTGTCAAACAGGCTGAAGAAATGAATATCTGGGTGAAAAGTAATAAGATTACGCCGTAGCACAACAGCTGCTGAATGAGTATCCCGACATACCCGCATCCGGAATGCACGGCCGGATGCGGGACTCCTTCTGGATTAATGAAACCTGAAATTCCACCGGCTTTTTCGGCTTGTATAAATATTGCCCTTTTGTAGAATGGTAAATAATGATGCATTACATCTGCTGTGCTATATTGATACTGATGATAATGGCGGCACAGGTATGTATGTATCCGTATGATGGGGAAAAGAGGGTTTGGTATGGTTGATCTTAAAGAGTTGAATTCAATTAAACTGAGAAGCTTTCCAATCGGGCAATGGATTGCTGCGAATTTTTTTCTGACACCTAATTATAAACTGTTTTCCAGGGTGAAGATTGTCATTGAAAATATTGAACAGATCCCGAAAGGGGAAACGGTAATTTATGCGATGAACCATACGGACCGCTATAATTATTTCCCGTTTCAGTATCAGATTTACCGGGCCGGGGGATTTAATCACACCACTATCTGGACCAAGGGGAAATATTTTCATAATCCATTTGTGGGAGGTGTATTGAAACGGTTCGGCGCCATACCTCTCCTGTCAAAGGGGTATCTCGTTGAAGAGTTTTTCCGGAAACTCTATGACCGGAAAATTTCACTTGAGGAGTACCGCCTGATTAAAGACCTTATGGATAAAAAAATTCAGATGGCCGAAGCGTATCACCGCGCCTCACATGATGTGAAATCACTCCTTTCCGACAAATGGCACAGTCTTTATAATCCCGACAGGTGGCAGAAGATTACTGACATGAAAGACTCCTTTCTGCAGTACCTTGAGGATCACTACTCCGTGCTTATGGATAAAGTCGCCCAGATGACCTATACCGCGATCTACGAAAAAAATTTAAGCCTTATCGTGTTTCCTGAAGGAACGAGGGGTTCAATCCTTGGTGAGGGGAAAACAGGCATTGCCCAGCTTGCCCTTAACACCGGTCTGAAGGTGGTTCCTGTGGGCTGTAATAACAGTGACGTAATTTATCCCGGAAATTCACCTATCGCGAAAAGCGGTACCGTTGTGTACCGGATTGGTGAGCCGCTTTCAGTTCACGATGCGTTCAAAGATTTCAAAATAGACAGAGCATTTAAACTTTTTTCTAAAGAGTCGCAGCAGCAGTACAAAAATAATTTTGAGGAAGCGACGCGGCTGATAATGGATAAGATCAATACTCTTCTGGATGAAAAGTACAGAATCAGGTGAGAATGCCGCGTACCATTCACGCCATACATGTGCTGCCCCGTTTTACAAGTAGTAACGACATGATAAGGCAGCTGGAGTCAGGTATCTTTTTCCCGCGGGAAAACCTTCATGCCCCTTTTTTTATACGCAGTGTTGCCGTTACCGGATAATGGTCCGAAGCGGTTGATTTTTTCACACCTGCGGAAATCACTTCAATACCCGGAGATACAAAAATATAATCCAGTGTAATGACGGACGGTGCGAAGGGTACAACCGTCTGTATCTTCCGGCGCATGGAAGGGGCCAGAGGGAATGTCCCCGGGCAGTCTGTACTGCTGCTGTCAAACACATCGAAGAAACGGTTATCAGGGAACGGTGTAAGCTCTCCCATGAGGTAGATACTGTTCATGTCCCCCATGATTACGGCGGGCCGGGCTGCATTTCCCGTCCAGCGGAGTATTTCGCTGATCTGATTTTTACGTAATGCTGAACGGGCCCTGTTGTCTCCGATTATGTTTCTGGACAGTACGAAGGGGGAGAGGTGTGTCGTGATAACGGCAAGGGGCTGGTTTTTAATTTTTATATCAATACGGAGAGCCCTTCGGGAGCCGCTCAGCAGTATCTCCTTTTTGGATGATACCGGGTATCTGCTGAGAAATGAAAGGACCCAGCCGGACCGGCGGTTCTGGCGGTAATACATGCCGCCTGAAATATGGCGGTATCCCAGATCCCGTGCTAATCTTCCGGAATAATCGGTGCCGTTGCGGACCGGCACCTCCTGGAGCGCCACGATGTCCGCATTAAGGGACCTGATCGCATTGCGGACCCCG
>DAOSYC010000004.1:19755-26996 GCA_035380905.1 Spirochaetota bacterium
TTATACTGATAAATTATTGCAGGATATACAAATTATGCTATACTGTTCCATGTCCACATGAAATAATCCGTATGCAATAAAGAAATATGTGCAAAACTTTTTCATGTCTATAAAAGGTGTATATGCAAAACATTCAATCATTTTTTCTCAGCGGTTTTGAAGGTCAGAATAAAACGATACAGCGTAAGGCCCGGGCCCTTTTATACTACAACTTCCTGATGCTCATTCTTTTATCGCTGCTGGTGGTGGTGTATGCGGCAGTAAACCCCCAGGGGTTTTTGAAAGGCGCAGTGGGGGCCGGCATCATTTCAGTACTGGTGCTGTTCAGTATATACTTTATCCGCAGGGGTATGCTGGGTGTCGCAGTGACAGTCTATCTCCTTCCTACTATCATTATTGTTATAGCGGCACGTTTTATAAAATCCATGACACTTCCTCACACAGGGTTTACCGCGTACCTGTATTATAATTTTTACATTATCGTGTTTATGGCGGTGTTCGGAAAAAAAAGGTTTGTTCCCCTGACGACGCTTCTGTTCATCGCGGCAAATATTTTGTTTTTTTTCCTGGTGAAGGACAGGCTTGACCCCGTTGCTCTTGAAATTGCGATAACCGGTATTTCGAACAGTACCCCGGCGCTGTTGATTACCGGTGTTGTCTCATACATAAGTGTGACACTCTCCGGATATTCAAACGAGCAGCACAAAGAGGAAGCTGAGAAAAGTAAGGCGCAGTATGAAATGATTTCCGGTGTCTTTTCTTCAATTAAAGACATTGCCGCAGGCCTTCAGCAGTCTGTGGTGAAGTTCAATATGACATCGCAGAAACTGACCGACAGCACGCAGAGCCAGGCGGCCCTCGTGGAGGAGTCCTCAGCTTCAATGGAGGAAATTGCCGCGGCAATTGAAAAGGTTTCCGTTGACGCGGGAGTCCAGGCCGGTTCTGTCAATACGATTGAAGAAACCATGAATGGGCTGAATTCACTGATCTCAGACGTGTCAGGGCGGGCAGATAATATTATGAAGGAGTCGGAGAAATCGATCCGCCAGGGTGATGATGCCGCGGGCCTTTCCGAACGGGCCCTTGCAAGCATGGAGAGTATTAATGAAAGCGCGGAAAAGATACGGGATATTATAAAACTGATAACCGAAATAGCTGACCAGACAAACCTTCTTGCGCTGAATGCTTCAATAGAGTCCGCACGGGCCGGTGAAGCGGGGCGGGGGTTTGCCGTTGTCGCAGATGAAATATCAAAACTGGCTGACAACAGCACCGGTTCCGCAAAGGAAATAACAAAACTCATAAATGATACAGTAAAAAATATTCAGGAGGGGTCGGAGATGTTCTCAGCCCTCCATAACCATATCAAGGACATACAGAACACTCTGAAGATATCCAACAGTCTCAGCGGCGAGATGAATGAAGTTGCCGCGCGGCAGCTGAAACTGAGCGACAGTGTGAAAGAATCGGTACATAATGTTAATTCCCTCTCCGGCAGTATTTCAGTGGCAATGCAGGAGCAGGCCTCAACAACGGGTGAGCTGTCCAGATCAATTGACACAATTAATGAAATAACCCAGACAAACGCGGCGGTATCAGAGGAAATGTCAGATGTTACCGGAGACCTGGTGGGAAGTATTGAAAAACTACTTGAGATTATTAATGAGTCCCGGACTCGTGAAGCCGGAGAATAATTAATTGAACGCGGGCAGGTGCGGCACCGGCTAATGGCGGGAATTAATTCCGGTATTGACACCGTAACAATAATAACGGATACTGTTATTGTCTGAAGCGAAAGGTGTTAATGAAATGAACAATCCCTTTTATCATCTCGATACCGTTGGTGTTCTTGCCCTCTCCTTCGCGCCGGGTGTGTTCTGGCTCTGGTTTTTCTACCGGCGGGACAGGCTTGAGCCGGAGCCGAAGTCCCTTGTGATAAAAATGTTTTTCCTGGGCATGGCCCTGGTGCTTCCGGCAATTGCCCTGGAACGCCCCTTCAGCGGCAGGACAATCCTGCTCCTGGTATTCGCGGCGCCGGTAATAGAGGAGGCCCTCAAGTTCGCCGCGGTGCGGCTCACCATATACCGTCACCGTGAATTTGACGAGCCCATGGACGGCATTGTGTATGCTGTTGCGGTCGCCCTTGGGTTTGCCTCCCTCGAAAACGCCTATTTTATTCTCACCTCGTATCTCGCGCCGCAGCTTGCCCTGGAGTATTCAAACCCGGTGTGGGCTTTCGGGATGGTGTGGAAGCTCTATCTTATCCGGGCATTTCTTACGGTGCCGGGGCATGCCCTCTGGTCTGCGTTGTGGGGATATGCACTGGGGCTGGCAAAAATGAAGATGGTGCCGAACGGAAGGGTCGCGGCGGCAAAGGGGCTTGCTCTGTCATGGGTGCTCCATGGTTTGTTCAACATGATGCTCCTGAACTTCCCGCCGGGGGCCGTGGGCATGCTTGTCCTTGTCCCTGTGATGTGGCTGCTGGTGCACCGGCGGATCAAAGCTGCCATAGCGCAGTCCCCCCACGGTGAACATCATACAGAAGAGTAGGGCGGCGGTTACCGCTTCATCTTCGATTCGGACCAGGCGGTCAGTATACCCGCGAGGAACCCGCAGAGATGCCCCTCCCATGACACATGGTCCCCGTTAATGAAGGGAAAAATCCCCCAGAGGGTCCCGCCGTACAGGATAAATATCAGTACCGAGAGCAGTATCGTCCAGATGCTTTTTCTGAAAAATCCGATGGTAAGAAGATATCCCATGAGGCCGTAGACAATTCCGCTGGCGCCGATAAGGTTGGAATCGGGCCTCCCGATAATCCATGTGCCGAGGCCGCTGAAAAGATATATCGGGATAATGATGTACCCCGCCCGGGACTGTTCCAGCCCGAGAAAAATGAGCCCCAGAAAAAACAGACCCGTGGAATTGGCAATGAGGTGTGCCATGTTTTTATGGATCAGGGGTGACGTGAAAATTCCAATAAGCCCGAAAATCGACCGGGGCCTGATGCCCAGGGACGTAATGGACTCGAAGACAGTGCTCAGTAAAAGAATGACCCACAGTAACGCTATGATGAACAGCACTGTCTTCAGGCCCTGAAAGTTCAGTTTTTTCTGTTCTGCCATGGTTTTCTCCCGGAAAATGAATAGTACTTTACGGCGCGTGAAACTGCCTGTATTATGTCATATAACATAGCGGTACATGAACGCGCCAGCGGGATACAATAACGGTCCTCCCCCGGTAATGCAAGAATAAAAAATGATTTCAGCATTGCCGGTGCGGCGTTTCATGCCGCTTCCGGGTCCCCGGTGAACAAAAAATTATGCAAACAGGATAGAGAGAACGCGCCATGCTGCACATCAGAAAAAAATTTACCCGCACCGCCGTCGCGGTAACCGCACTGCTTGTTTTCGGGGGGGTGATATTGAACGCTGTACCCGTCGGGGCCGCACAGCGGGGAGTAAAGGTCTACTGTTTTTACAGCTCGTCGGAGGGGCAGAGCGCGCTGAACAATCCGGTCCGCCGGCACTGCGGAGACGCCCTCGCTTCAATGGGGCTCAGCGCGGAGTACCGCGATTTTAACGGGGAACTCCCCGGACAGGGGGATATCGAAAACGCCCGTGCCGTTATATCCTGGTACAACGGCATTGTCGCGGAAAGCAGGGAACAGGCCCTCGGGTATATACAGCTTCTTGATCATGCCGCGGACCGGGGGGTGAAGGTGATCGTCATCAATTCCTTCGGCGCCTACGGGTACCGTGAGGGTGGAAGGACTGTGTGGCTCGATTCATCATTATATAACAGGGTATTTGAGAAAATAGGGTTTACCTTCAGGGGGTGCGGGTCAACTGACGCCGGGAACCTTTCCATCGTGAGTAAAAACAGAAGCATGGTTGAAAAGGAGATTCCCCAGGACCTGAAGAAGTCCGCGTACTATCAGCGCTTCGTGCCGGTCCCCGGGCGCGGTGACGTGGTGTCCCATCTTGTCATTACGCGGGACGATACAGCCCCGTCCCTGAAGGCGCGCCTCGGTGACGGAAGGTCATCTGTGGTGCTTACTTCATTGAAGGGCGGATTTGCCCTTGAACGGTATGTGGAACGGGACGGGAAACTGATGCTGAATGTGCCGCGCTTTCTGAAAACAATATTGTTTCCGAAAAACGAATACCAGAATGTCGCGGTTATCCTGGGTGATGTCGATAACCGTGAGCGCCTCCGGGACAATGTGGAAAAGGCATTCCGGTACGCGAAGATACCCCTGGTGTTTCTCGATTCCGATGAAGCGAAGATGATGGCGGCTGGCGATCTCCATGGACACGAGGCGCTTCTCGTTGCCGCCGGGACCCTGGACAGTGCCCTTGAAACCCTCATCACGGGATACCTCCGGTCCGGAGGACGGGCGGTGTTTCTCGGGCCCTGCGGCGCGTCGGAACAGTTCCGGAAGGTCCTGGGTATTACCGGGTACGGTGATGCCCGTTCCTTTGCCGGGGGGTTCAGGGTGTCGGGAGGGTTTTTTATTGACAACATCACTGTTGCCTACGGTGGTGACGGGGTGAAGGTGCCGCGGGCTTCTCTTTCAGGGGCGACTGTTATCGCACGGCCCCTGGGCGCACCGGAGGAGTATCCCCTGGCCTGGGTGAAGGGGTACGGCAAAGGAAAACTGTTGTACTGGAACGCCCCTTCCATCGCGGAACGGAAACGGTACCGGGGGGCCCTTGTGCAGAGCGTCCATCGCCTTGTGCCGGGTTTCGTGTCAGGTGTCGCCAATGTCGGTATAATGGCGGTTTCCCCGTTTCAGGAACCGGATAATAATGAGAACACGAGAAATAAAAAAATCAACGAATACAGGGCGCTCCTTAACCGCGCACACGGGCTGGACCAGATCCGCACCCTCCAGGGATATGTCCGGGGCCTTGCGCAGTATCCCGACATGAAGGACGGGGAATTTTACCTCGGCCCGTGGATGAAGGACATGTCCGATCTGCAGCGGACGCTGAACCTGCGGTTTACCGGACATACCAGGTTTCATGACAGCGGCTGTGATATCGCCCCGGAAAAAAATATTTCCGGTATATATAAAAAAGGGTCCCTCGCAATGAAAGAGGGGGGATGGTCCCCCGGTATTGAGGTGTGTGAAGAAGGGCGGAGGGACCTCAGTGACGTGAAGGAGCGCTGGAAGTCGCTCTACGCGGGTGCCGGTGCGCCGGTTTCATGCCTGGTCCGCGGGGGAGGTGATGCTTCGTCATGGATGAAATCCCTGCGGCGTGAATTCCCTTCGGTGCAGACCTGTATTATGGATTGCGGGCAGGGACGCGCCGTTGAAGCGGGATGGAATGCTGAAGTAAAAATGCAGCGTTTCCCGGTAATCTCCAGGGGATACCGCCTTGTTCCCGATGAAATGGGACGCATGTACGACAGTATTCATAGTTCCGGTGTTGCGGTGCATCTCCTCAGTCCCGGTGAAATATTTGATCTTCACACTTCAAAACAGTTTTCCGGATGGCCCTGGATGAAGAAACGGTTTGAAGCCCGGATGGACACCTTCCAGGGACATTTCCCCTGGCTGCGGTGGATGACAGCGGGGGAGGCCGCGGAGGCGCTCCGGGCATATGAGTCCATGACCGTGAAGGCAGCACGGAAAGGCCGTACCGTAACAGTGTATGCCGAAGTGCCTTCGGGACAGTATTTCTATTTCCGCTTCCGCCCGGAGAGGGGACGGCGGATCAGAAAAATATCAAACTGCCGCCTGGTGAATATTCACCGGGAAAGCGGCGACATGCTGTTCAAGACCGCGGGGAAGCGGGCGGTGATTGTGCTTCGGTGATTGATGTGGTTTTCAAACTGCTGACTGCCCGGAACGCCTATATACAGTAATGTTCTTTAGATGTATGCAGCAATTTTGCTGGTCTCTTTTCCGGTAAAGTCGCAGTAAACGTATCTGCTACATACAACATTCCGCAGGTGATGTAGAATATAATAACATTAATCCATAAATGACATACTGCCATATCGGGAATTCTGAATTTAACGCTGTTGACAAAATAACAATCTTCATCCATAATGACTGAGGAGAAACAGCATATTGAAGGTAAGGATATGTTTTAGGATTATACAATGCAGGGAATAATAGATACCATTACCGTTTATTATATTCCTCCAATACTTTTCTTATTAATAGGAATTTTTCTTGGTGTTTTCTCCCTTCTGAAAGGTAAGCGTCAGTACGAAAATGTTTTATTCGCTCTAATATGTTTCTGGTATTCCCTCCTTATGCCGGTTTTTATCTGTCATCATATCTTCAAAGGCGATATAGCACTCCTCATGAAAATAGAAAGGTCAATACATGTGCTGTACGTGTATGGCCCTGCAATATTGATTTTATTTGCACATTCCCTGTATAATAAAAAAAACAGAATTATTGAAGCCGGCGCGTTTCTCATTAGTTTTCTGATCTCCCTTTTTGTTTTTACTGATTATTATTTTACCGGGCTGTGGGAGTTTAACTGGGGATATATTGCAAAGGGGGGCATTGTTCTTCAGATTTTCGGTATCTGGGGAATGAGTTCCATCGCGTATTCCCTTATACTGTCTGTAAAAAAATTAAAGACAGATATTGATGACCATATACGCCTTAAAATTAAGTATATCATGTTTGGAATACTGGCAATAGGGGTATTAACATTAGGTAATATGTTTGCGCTTAACGGGATAGACGTCTATCCTCCGGGGAATTTTGCCTTTATTCCGCTTCTTTTTATGGCATGGGGAATATACCGGCATGATGTGATTAGAATTAATCTCTACACAAAAAGAAGGATTATAGGAAACATAGCAAAGATGTTTGCCGTTACTGCGCTCCTTGCTGCGTTTCCGGTTTCCTGGTGGGCAATAGGCCATTACACCCTGGAGCATATTGTCAGCAGAACCGTACCGTATGGGCTTCCGCCCCTGATTTCATTTATCGTCACCGTTTTTCTGGTTTTTTTGTCACTTCGGGTGGGAGAAAACCGTAATGATTCTATAATCTTCAGCTTTTTAATGCTGGTGTATGCACTTTTGAGTATTGATATTTATTTGAATTGCATAATCACCATACCGGAAACAGGTTTACGTGTAAGCAGATTAAGTCATCTCTTTGTTGTTTTTCTCCCTCCTCTTGGCATGCATCTTATTCGTGTCGTTACAAACCGCCGGTCGGAACGTTGGCTGGTACCCGTGATGTATCTGGCTTCAGTTTTTCT
>DAOSYC010000004.1:27096-31348 GCA_035380905.1 Spirochaetota bacterium
TTTTATCCTCCGGGAAATTTTATTTTTATTCCATCAATTTTATTTGCTGTGGCGCTGTTCAGAAATAATCGTTATGAGTTGTACCGCTTGATTGGATCATTCATGTATTATGGCGTTATTGCGGTAATGGTGGCAGCTGCAGTGTATTGTATAAATTTGAAAAGGGCAGACAGTCTTTTACCTTTGTATGCGATTATTTCAATCTCTGTTCTCCTTGTATCAAATTATGTTATACGGCAATTGCGTGATTCTGTAACAGGAAGACACGGAAAAAAATTAAAAGTTTCGTTTGAATACCTCAGCGATAAATTGTCAAAGGCACGGACGATTGATGATATAGCAGGATGTGTGTCACATGCTTTTTTTAATGATCTTCTTTGCAGACATTGCACAATTCTGTTTTTTGAAGAAAATGAAAATCAATACAGAGGTCATTATATTTATAATACCTTTTGTGACTATGTACAGGGAAGAATTGAAAATAATGGAACAGAAATTATTACAATTGATGCAGAGCATCCACTTCTCAGCTATATTGACACAAAATATTCAATTATTAAACCTGATGAAATTGAATATTTAATCCTCAATAACAATTTGAGAATTCCACAAAATGATTCAATCCGGCGATCGGAAATATTTCTACCGGTTTTTTTTGAAAACAGGCTGTCGGCAATTATTCTGCTGGGACTTCGAATTGATTTTTCCGCCTACTCTCATGATGAACACGATTTTCTTTATAAGCTCGGAATAATACTCGGACCGTATATAGAAAATGCCAGGATCCTTCAAAACCTTGAAAACACACTTGAGGAACGCACAAGAGAACTCCGTTCTTCCGAAAAAAAATATAGAACACTTCTTCAAACAAACAATGTCGGATTTTTTGAGCTGGATTTAGACGGAAATGTTGTATCCTGTAATGATATTGTCCTCTCGTTTTCCGGTTATACAAAAGAAGAAATAATCGGCATGAATGCTGCCGGGTTTATACATCCGGATTATATTACAAAGGCAATGGATGTGTATCACCGTGTTTTCACCAGGGAGATATCAATTGGGTCGGTTGAGCAGAAGATACTACGGAAGAATGGTGTACCTGGGTTTGTTGATACAACGGTGTCTCTCATAACCAACGACAGAGATGAAGCAGCGGGTTTCCGTACAATTGCAATTGATATAACAAACAGAAAAGCGATGGAAGCAGCTCTGCTGGAAAGCGAAAAAAAATATCGCCATTTGATTGAGAATACGAATGAAATTATCTATAAGGCTGACTGGCAGGGGAATTTTATTTACTCAAATCCCGCGTTCCAGAAAAAGACTGAATATACTGATGCGGAAATCCTTCAGCTGAATTATCTTGATCTGATACCACCGGAAAATCGTGAAAATGAATTCAGGTTCTATAGTGGAATTCTGGAGAATAAACTTGATGAATCCCATCGCGAGCTTCCAATTCTCACAAAAACCGGTAAAATTTTATGGGTGGAACAGGATGTGAAGTCCATAAAGGATGGTGATGGGCATATCAGGGAGTTTGACTGCATTGTACATGATATCACAGCCAGAAAACTTGCTGAAGACGCGCTGCGTGAAAGCGAAAAGAACTATCAGCAGTTGCTGACAAATGTCAGCGATTGTGTGTTTATCTGTAAATTTGACGGACATTTCAAATATGTAAACCGTGCAATCACAAGGCTGGTCGGTGTTTCTCAGGAGGAAATTATCGGCAGGCACTTTCTGTCAGTTGTACATACGGAGTATAGGGAACGGCTGATGAAGTTCTATATGAACCAGATTAAGAAAAATATTGAAACAACCTATTGTGAATTCCCTGTATTGCTCAATGGGGTTCACGTGGTATGGTGCGGCCAAACGGTTCGGATGACAAAAAACAACGAAGGTGAAATTGAATTTTACGGCATTACGCGTGATATTTCCGACCGCAAAAAGGAGGATGATGCACGGCGTGATCTTGAGAATGCAAAATCACGTTTCTTTTCCAATGTCTCTCATGAAATCCGTACTCCTCTTACCCTTATGCTGGGCCCAATCGAATCCGTGCTTCGGGGTGATTACGGTAAGGAGATAGATAATGATTTTTTCAGGAGTCTTCACCGTAATACACTCAATCTTCTTAAGCTTGTTAACAACCTTCTCGATTTTTCAAAAATTGAAGCCGGGAAAATGACTCTCCGGGTGCAGGAGAGTGATGTGGTGCAGTTTGCCCGGCAATACCTGCCTCCGGTAAAGCTCGCGGTGAAATCCAAAAATATTAATCTGGAGTTTAATACTCCGGAAGGGTCGATAGAGCTGTTTTTTGATCCTGAAAAAATGGACAAGATATTCATGAATCTCATCTCCAATGCCTTAAAGTTCACAGGTGAGGGGGGAACAATCGCAGTTACTCTTGAGGAACATGATCGGTCCTGCATGATTCGGGTGGCTGATACCGGAGAAGGTATTTCGAAAGATAATGTATCAATAATATTTGACCGTTTTAGTCAGGCCGACGTGTCCTCGACCAGAAAATATGAGGGAACAGGAATAGGGCTTGCGCTTGTTAAAGAGCTGGTAGAACTCCATGGCGGTATAATCCAAGTTGAAAGCAGGCATATAAAAGAAAGTAAGGATAACCATGGCTCGGTATTCACAATTACCATTCCAAAGGGTATGGAACATCTTCAGGGCAAAGAACATGTGATTTTCACTGAAAAGAGCGACCTTGATGATTATGTGAAGGACTATCGGTTGATCGAGATGAATGAACTTGACGCATCTCAAAATGATGCGGCATCCGCTGATGAGGTGCCGGGAGTTGAAGGGCAACTGGAATCCGGTGATGTAAAAACTATCCTGATAGTTGATGATAATGAAGATATGCGGAATTATTTGAAAATACTGCTTCGAAAACATTACCGGTTACTTTTCGCGGAGGACGGTGAAAAAGGGCTGGCTTCTGCCAGACAACACAAGCCCGACCTTATTGTGTCTGATGTTATGATGCCTGAAATGAATGGTTTTGATATGACATCGATTATCAAAGAGGATGATGAACTCAATGCAACACCGGTAATCCTTCTAACGGCTGATACTGATATAATGAGCAAAGTCACAGGTCTGGAGCACGGAGCGGATGATTATCTGAATAAACCTTTTAACTCCCTGGAGCTGTTAACACGGATATCTTCCCTGCTGAAGAATTATGAAAATCAGAAGATTATAAGTCAACGCAACAACGATATTGAACGGGAACTTGAAGTCGCCCGCCTGCTTCAGGAACGCCTGCTTCCTCCGTCAATTCCGGAGACGCCGGGGTTTCATGGTCATGCGGTGTATGTACCAATGGACAAAATCGGGGGTGATTTTTACGATATTGAAAATCGTGATGGATTTCTTAATATCATCGTTGCCGATGTGTCGGGACATGGGCTCCCGGGGGCTTTTCTCGCCACCGTTACCAAGATTGCACTGGACAATATTAATGATAGAGGGAATTCAAGCGAGGTCCTTTCACGGCTTAATGACGTTGTACTGAAATACACGGTGCAGGGTAACTTCGTAACAGCTTTTTTTGCCCTGATTGATACCAGCACAAATGTAATGCGGTATTCTTCTGCGGGACATTTACCCCCGCTGCTTTACCGGAAAAAAAATGATGAATTTTATGAACTCAATACAAAGGGAACATTTCTCGGATGGTTGCGCGACATCAGAATAGAAGAAAAAACCGTACAGCTGGAAACCGGAGATCGTGTGGTGTTCTATACGGATGGTATAATTGAGAGCAAAAATCGACAGAATGAATTGTACGGGGAGGAACGCCTGCAGGAAGCCATAAGGGGATACGCGCACCTTTCAGCTGAAAATTTTTCTCAGGAATTAATGCTGGAGATTGAACTATTTAACGGTGATAGTAACTTTGATGATGATATCACAATGGTTGTACTTGATGTGCTGTGAAATCAAAACAGGAAATTAACGTGACCTGGCTGATACGGCGAACAGAACGTGCGAACGTCGGCGTTACGAGTTCCGGCAGGCTCGCAGTTGATAAGGACGGGGAACAGGTGTCTCTGGCCTTCACCGGCACGCTGCGGAGCGGAGACAGGTCGCCGGTTACCGGAACATATTCCGGTAACGCCATTACCATACAGAATTACGGGAATTCAATGAATGAATATGTGTGTTTTACACAATGTGATGGAAAGTATCTCCGGTTAAGGCGCTGATGAGCTGGTCGTTTACT
>DAOSYC010000004.1:31448-47778 GCA_035380905.1 Spirochaetota bacterium
TCCTGAAATGTCCGATTTGGTATTGGTTGACACATCAAGAAGCTATTTGTTCAAATCACCACTGGAGTAATAATGTTCAAAGAACTCAAAGAAATAAACTCACGCCCGATACCTTTTCAATTCTATACCGCAGATGAATTATGGGCAAATGAGCATACCTCAAAACAGATGCTCGCGTACCACTTAAATGAAGCCGTCGATGTCTCGTCCCGCAACAGGGGCTTTATTGAAAGATCTGTTGAGTGGATTATTTCTCACTTCGAAGTCGGTGAAAAAACGACAATCGCGGACTTCGGTTGCGGTCCGGGCCTCTACGCGACGAGATTCGCTGAACGGGGTGCAGCTGTTACCGGTATTGATTTTTCAGAAAATTCCATACAATACGCAACGCAGGTCGCGGAGCAAAAAGGACTGAATGTCGATTATGTCCACACAAACTATTTACACTTTGAAACAACGCAACGCTTCGATCTGGTGGTAATGATCATGTGTGATTACTGCGCCCTGAGTCCGGAGCAAAGAAAACAGATGCTTGCAAAATTTTCATCTATCTTGAAGCCGGGCGGCTCTGTGTTGCTTGATGTGTATTCATTGAATAGTTTTAATCAAAAAGAAGAATCAGCATACTACGAACGCAATCAGTTACACGGGTTTTGGTCACCTGATGATTATTACTGTTTTGTAAACATTTTCAAATATGAAAAAGAAAAGGTAACGCTCGATAAATACACAATCATTGAGGAGTCGCGAACCCGTATCGTATATAACTGGCTGCAGTATTTCAGCAAAGAATCGCTGAGAACAGAATTTGAAAATAATGGCTTTGAAGTTGAGGGGTTCTATTCCAATGTTGCCGGTGGAGCGTTCGATCCGGACTCCCTGGAATTTGCTCTTGTCGCAAGGAAATAATAAAAAAATTACATAACGAAATCTTGTTCCAGACGGCAGGAAGCATGACGGCGCTGACGCGGCAGAGTTTGGCGGGCCGCCGGTGAGCCGGGAACACAGTACTCATCACTCCGGCACTATCTGCATGAATCAGCAATATGAATACTTCATTGGACGAAGTTACCCCTAAAAAACAGATTCAGTTGAATTCATCTTCTGCCGATAGTACATTGGGAACAACTATATGGAGTGTAGAGGGTGTCTTTTCTGAAATTACATATATCGGCAATACAATCCGTACTCGTTTCTTTACTCGGGGCCGTGTTTCTTGTGGTGTGCACAATGCCTGTGTCGGCGCAGCAGGACGCTGACTACCGGAAGCTCTACGAAGAGAAAAACTACGCCAAATCCCTTGAGGTAATAAATAAAAAGCTCAGTGAATTGTATGATGAGGAAACCGGAGGCACCGCGGGAAGGCCCACGGGACTTGATCTCCTGAAGACTGTGGAATCGGGGAAAAAACTCCTCAAGGAAGCATACCGGAACAGACGTGCGTCGGGTTTTTTTATAAAAGACAATGAAAAACTGTTTACGCTCCACCTGTATGCCGCGCGCTGTTATTACGAGGAAAGGAAATATCCGGAATCCCTGAATCATTATGATCAGGCCCTACGGTACCGTTCAATCCGTCCCGGGGAGGACGATACAATATTCTATGAAATTGCCCAGGTGTATAAAAAGCAGAAGAGGGCGAAACCCTACCGGCGTATGATGGAGCAGGCGTACAGCCTGAATACGGCAGAACCAAAGTACTCTCTGGAGCTTGGAGTTTCTCTGGCGAATACCACCGCGAGGAAGAAGGCGATCTTTCACCTTGAACGGTATATTCGGGCGAAGGGTGAGGTTGATGATCCGAAACTGTATCTTATGGTGGGAAATCTCTATGAGGACATCGGGCGATATCTTGATACTGTAGACAATTACCGGAAATACCTGAAGGCGAAGCCCGATGACGGATATATCCATTTTGCCCTTGGGTATCTGGCGTACAAAAGAACCGGGAATTTTTCCCTTGCGGACCAGTCCTTCGGGAAGGCCCTTGAATACCTTCCGGAGGACGATATCCTCCGCCGGTCCCGAATAAATGAATACCGCGGCGACATGTACATGAAGGACCTTGATTTTGACAGGGCCGCGGAAGTGTACGAAAAAACGGTGAATTATCAGGAGCAGATAGTGGCCGGCATACGGCAGCGGATTGACGAGATAAAGAAAATCCGCGGAGAGATTGCGAAAATCAAGTCCTCGACGGGGGTCCGGGATTACTATGGTGCTGACACCTTTGTGAAAGGTGAAAAAAAAGACAAACTGGAGCTGGAAAACAGGGACAAGCGGTATCTGTTTGAAAAGATGAACCCCGGCAAGGTCCGGTGGAACCTCGCTGTATCCCACGAACGGAGGGGAAACCTTCAGAAAGCAATTACATTTTACCGCAAAGCGATTACCTACAGCTATAAATCCAACCAGGCACGTGAAAAGATTATAAAATTACAGTTGAAAATAAACAGGGGTTATTGAAAAATTTGTCCTGAAAATAACCGGTTGTTCCGGAAACATGGAAAACTAACAGAGGAGATATATATGTCAGGACATTCCAAATGGGCCACAATTAAGAGAAAAAAGGCCACCGTTGACGCGAAACGGGGGGCGCTGTTTACAAAAATTATCCGTGAGATTACCGTTGCCGCGAGAACAGGAGGAGGGGACCCCGACATGAATCCCCGTCTCCGGATTGCGGTGATGAAAGCCAAAGAAAGCAATATGCCCAATGATAACATCGAACGGGCAATCAAAAAAGGCACCGGAAACCTTGACGGTGTGCAGTATGAGGAAGTGCGGTATGAAGGATACGGGTCCGGGGGTGTCGCGATTATGGCTGACTGCCTTACGGACAACAGAAACAGGACCACTCCGGAAATAAGAAAAATTTTCTCCAAGGGGGGCGGGAGCCTCGGGGAAACAGGTTCCGTGGCATACCTTTTTGACAGGAAAGGGATGCTTGTTATTGAAGGCGGTTCTGTGTCCGAGGATGATGTACTGGAGATGCTCCTTGAACACGATATCGAGGACGTGAAAACTGAGGATGGAAACATTGTGGTTACCACGTCCCCCGAAGGATACGGAGATGTGTATGAACTGCTGCAGAATAAGGGCCTTCCTCTTGCGGTGAGTGAAATTTCCTATGTGCCGCAGATATCAGTCCCCCTTGATGAAGACAAGGCCGCACAGTGTCTCAGGCTCATAGAGCAGCTTGAAGACCATGATGACGTACAGAACGTGTATTCCAACTACGATATCTCTGATGAGATCATGGAAAAAATCAACGAGGAGCAGTGAGGATACTCGGCATTGATCCGGGGTTCGGCATTCTGGGATGGGCGGTTATTGAGCACACCCTTTCTGTTGTGGCCTGCGGATCGATCGAAACATCGCCGTCAATGCGTATTGACGAGAGGCTTGTTGAGATTCACAGGTCTCTCGGAGAAATTATTACGACATATACCCCGGACTGTGCCGCTGTGGAGCGCCTGTTTTTTTCAAAAAATACAACCACCGCCCTGGATGTGTCCAAGGCGATCGGCGTGATTCTTCTTACAATCCGCCTCGGCGGGCTGGATTATTTTGAGTATACGCCGCTGCAGGTGAAACAGGCCCTGACAGGTTACGGACGTGCAACCAAGGAGCAGGTGGAAATGATGATGATGAAGATACTGCGGCTGAAGACCGCCCCTGTATGCGATGATGTCGCTGATGCCCTTTCTATTGCCGCGTGTCATAGTTTCAGTCTAAAAAGTCCCGCGGTTTCCGGAAGGGGGCCGCGTTGATAGCAAAACTCAAGGGGACGATAGATGACCTGAAGCCGACAGAGCTCATACTGGATGTTCACGGAGTCGGGTACAGGCTTTCAATTCCATTTTCAACATATGAAAAAATACGCGGGGAACAGACGGCCTCTCTTCTGGTCCATACGTACCACCGTGAGGACACTTTCCGTCTGTTTGGATTTTATTCCGCCGAAGAGCGGGAGCTTTTCGGTATCCTTCTGGACATCAGCGGTATCGGCCCTTCCATGGCGCTGTCCATTATCTCCTCAATATCGGCGGGGCAGCTTCTCGCGGCTGTCCGTGACGGTAACTCCGGCATGCTGCTGAAGGTGCCGGGTATTGGAAAGAGTAAAGCGGAAAAGCTGATATTTGAATTGAAACGCAAAATGAAGAAACTTGAACACTTCGCCTCTGATACTCCCGCAACACCGTCCACGCGGACGGATGCCGTGGAGGCCCTGGTGTCCCTTGGTTTCGATGAAAATAAAGCATCCGCTGTTGTTGACACGATAGTGAAGGGTGATGACCCGATGCCGCTTGAAACTGTCGTGAAATCCGCACTCAGGAAACTTTCCGAGTAGATTTTCTTCTTTTCCCTCATGTTCACTGTAATATTATTGATTGATACTATTTCTAATATAATATAACTATATTTGTAGATATATTTTTTAAATTTTTGTAAAAAATATTTAGTAATGTTTAAAAATATATTGATTTTTTATGTTACATTGTCTTATATTAAAATAAAGGCGCACACAAATTTTTAAATATGCGTAAAATATGCATCACATGATGCGAAGTAAAAACATAAATATTGATGCACCACGAGGTGTTTATGAAGATTGAGATTACGATTCTGGGACTCCTAATGGAGGGAAATCTTTACGGCTACGAAATAAAGAAGAAGATAGTGGAACGTCTTAAGGATTATGTTGATATTAAGTTCGGTTCCATTTATTATGCGATAAAAAAAGCGGTTGAAAACGAATGGGTGCAGCGGGTAGGGACAGAGAAGGAAGGCGGGAACCCTGAGCGGTATATTTACGAAATCAAGCCAGCCGGACGGAAGCATTACAAGAAAATGCTGAAACAGTATTTTGAGCATAATCTTATTCATTTTGATATCGATATTGTCCTCATGTTCTATACGAATCTCACGAAAGAGCAGAAGGAACAGTTTGTCGAGGACCGCATTGAGGCAGTGAAGGAAAAACTCAGTGAAATAAAGGAAAAAATTACTGAAGCCGGGAAGGTCCCTGAGGAGTCATCACAGCTGCATCTCTATACGTATCTCGAGAATCACCTGAAGTCTGAAATGACATGGCTGAAGTCGTTGAAATAGATGATTGTGTGTGTCCGGGCAGGTAACAGCCGGTCAGGCAGGTTAGTCGAATGTGTCAACAAGGTCATCAATAAATTCAGCGGGTTTCGTGCTGTGCATTGTACGAACATCTTTCTTCAGGGAGAGTAGTTCACTTGAGGTATGCTGTAGTTCCCTCCTCTTTTTTTCCAGCTTTTCCTCATCTCCGTGAAGTTCCTTTTCTATAAGCATTTCGTTTACTGAATTAATCTTTTCTATATTGAAATAATGTTTTTTTGCCAGAGATACCGCTATGGCGGTGAGGATGTCAGTATTTCGGGCGGCTATTTCACGGAGGTCCTTTTTGCTGATGGCTGTGAGGACCACATCGTTTTTCGCTTTCAGCGTCGCGGACCGTGTTTCTCCGAGAAGCAGCGCCATTTCACCGAATACAGTCCCCCGGTCGCTGATTGTCGCAACCCTGTTTCCCTTTATTACCACATCAATCGCGCCGGATTCCAGAATATACATTTCATCTCCCTGGGAACCGGCTTCACAGATGACCGTTCCCGTGGGGAACTCTCTGAACTTGTCTTTCATGGTGCATTCAGTTGAGATTACTGTGGGTCCGGAAGGCCGGTCAAAGGTTTCACCGCGCTTGTAGGTGAGGGTGTTCTCATGTTTAACCGTGACGTCTTTCAGCCAGGGAAGTTTCCGTTTTCCGTATTCATCTTTAATACGGCGTACAATCCGGTAAAATTCCACAGAGAGCTCTTTTATTTTTTTGTCGTCCCCCTCAAGAGATGTCATGTTTTTGTTCATTATATTATTGGTGAGTGTTACCTGTTTCGCGAGGACCATCGAGGCATTCAGTACGAAAGAATAATTTCCGAGAGATGCGATGAATTTTTCACGGGGCATTTTCTTTATCCGGGAATTGTGGTCCGTTATCGCGGTTTCCATTCTCGGGGTTGATATATCAGTCATGTTTCCCAGTATAAGTTCTGTGGCCCCGACAATAAGGTTTTGTCCCCGTATTACGTATTTATCTACCTCGGAAACAAAGAAATAGACATTCCCCCGGGCGAGAAGATATGCTTCCTCCGGCTCGGAGGAACTCTGGTACAGGCGGATATATCCATTCTGGCTCATTAGTATATTCTTTTCTCCATGGTACTGTTGCTGATTTTTTCATTCCGGCATAAAAAGGTCAACTGATTATTTACCCTTATTTTGAAAAGCTTTTGCGGACCATTTCGTAGTTGCCGCCGGCGTTCCAGAAAATAAATCCGCTGCCGCCGCTTTCCCGGGCCCCCTTTATCTGAAGCTGTATATATTCCGTGCCCCATGTGGGGGAAAGCAGGTTGAACGCCTGAAGATATGGGCGGATCAGGGCAGTTCCATCCGTTATATATAGTGACCGTAAACCGCTGTCCCTGACAATTTTATATGGCCGAAGCCGCCGTTCACCATTCATGTAAAATCTGGTTCCGTAATGGGAGGGGTACACCATGGGGGAGATAACATCCACGATCTCCGCGAACTCCTCGATATCCTGCCCGATCAGGTTGCCGAAACGGTACCACGCGGTGAATCCGTACAGGTCCACAGATATGGGAACTGCAATTTCCCTCCGGGCCTTTCTGAGGAAATCCGCCAGGGCCTCTGATTTATACATGCCTTTTTCTGTCCTGTAACGGTAATGGCAGAGGTGTATGGGGCCGTCGGAAGGAAACCGGATATAGTCAAACTGGATCTCGTCAAACCCGAGGGCCGCGATATCCTTAGCGAGGTCAATAGTGTAGCGCTGCACGAAATCCGAGTGAGGGTCTACCCAGAACTCACGGTCGTTCCCGGTCCATGGCCCGCCGGTCCTGCGGTTCTGTATGGCGTAGCGGCTATTGTAGGCACGGAAAAGGTTTCTGTCCTTAAAGACCACAATGCGGGCTATGGTGTAAATATTGTTCTCCTTTAATTTCTGCAGCACTTTTTTCACATCCAGGGGCCTGCGGAGGGCGCGTATCTGTTTCGCCACAGTGTTGTCCGTGGGGAAATAGAGATTGCCGAAGTCGTCCTTCATGTCAATGACAATGGCATTGAGCCCTGTCGCCCTGCAGGTGGATATCAGCCCCCCGAGGTTCCGCCTTACCGCGTGGACGCTCGCATATATGGCACGTCTGTTTCCGGCTTTTGCCCGGGGTGTGGTGTTGTGTGCCGTTGAAGGCTGCATTGTGGAGCGGTAGAACACAGGGGGCAAACCGGTGCTGTGGTCCAGAAACAGAAAACCTCCGGAATGTTTTCCGGCAGCAAGTTTTTTTGCTATACTGTCATATATGGATTTTTTCCACTGACCTGTGCGGAAATCCATTTCATAAATGCCCCTGGAAGATGAAGCGTACACCGTATTTCCTGATGATGTTATGTCGTAGACAAAATCGAAACGGTTTCCCGTTCCCGGAAGTCCAGCGTTTTTCCATGAGCGCCCCTGGTTCCGGGAGATAAACACATCCCCGGTGAAATTTATTCCCGCGAAAAGGGCTTTCCCCGGTCCGCTGTGGAGGGTGCCGATTTCTTCAATGAATGTCAGTGTTTTTGAATAAGGTTCCGATGGCAGACCCCGGGACCGTCCGATGAAGCCTCTGCCATGCTCAACGAATACACCGCCGAAGGAGGTGCCGGTTACCAGGTCATTCCCTGTTTCGCTGAAGGCAAGCGCCGTAATGTAATGACGGGATGGAAGCTGCCGTCCGGTAACTACACGGGTCCATTTTTTCCCTCCGTCACGTGAACGGTATATATTGTGTTTTGTCGCAAGGGACATGACTGAGGGATTTGTTCCGTTCACGGAAAAGGCGGTGACTTTTCTGAAGCGGCCGTCTTTCAGCACTGTCGTGCGGAGACGGAATTTCGGCGAGTTCAGGGGGCGCCATGTTTCATCACTCTGTGTACGCCGGTATATGCCGGAATGCCTGGTGGCAAGATACAGGGTTTTGTTACGGTCCGCGGTAATATGAAGCGGTGTAATGGAGTCAGGGAGGCCGCGGTTAAAGTCGTCCCAGCTTTCACCGCGGTCATCTGAGACTTCAACTCCGCGGTCCTGTGTGAGGCGAAGAATCTGCAGTCCCCGTGGAGTGGCGGATGCCCTGCATCCGGCAGTTGCTGTAGTCAGGAGCATGCATGCCGAAAGGAAAATGATTGCAGCATATGTGCGTACCGGTTTCATACTGGCCCTCTTCTCTTTGTGTGATTGATATGATATTATGACGGAGGCAGCCTTCATGAGCAGGCTGATTCGGGAAACTTTTCGCTGAACATTGCCTCGTTCAGGATTACGTAGTTATATCCCTGTTCGGTGAGAAACAGCTGACGGTTGTGGGCGAATTTTTCTTCAACGGTGTTTGATGATATTATGGTGTAGAAAAATGCCCGGTTTTCTTCAGGTTTCGGCCTGAGTATCCTTCCCAGGCGCTGTGCCTCCTCCTGGCGTGAGCCGAAGGTGCCGGATATCTGTATCGCCACATTGGCATCAGGGAGGTCAATGGAAAAGTTCGCGACTTTTGATACTACCAGGGTCGATATCTCCCCCTTCCTGAACCTGGCGTAGAGCTCCTCCCGTTCGGAGATGGGGGTACTCCCGGTGATAATGGGAAGCTTGAACCGGTGCGCCACTTCCTCCAGCTGCGAGATGTACTGCCCGATAATCAGGATGTTGGCGCCGCGGTGGTGCTCCATTATTCTCTGGATGATGTCGGTCTTTTTCCAGTTCTCCGATGAGATGCGGAATTTTTCCCTGTCCTGGGCAACAGAGTAGTGTACCCGCAGTTCTTCAGGGAGGGTAATCCGTATTTCCGTGCAGAGGGCTTCCGCAATCCATGATGATTTTTCAAGGATCTTCCAGGGCATGTCGTATTTTTTTGGGCCGATGAGGCTGAACACATCGGCCTCCATGCCGTCCTCCCGGATGAGGGTCGCCGTAAGGCCCAGGCGCCGCTTTGACTGAATTTCCGACGTCATCCGGAACACCGGTGCCGGGAGGAGGTGCACTTCATCGTATATGATGAGTCCCCAGTTTTTTGACATAAAAATATCGAAATGGACAAAGTCCTCGTTTTTCTTTTTCCGGTAGGTGAGAATGTTGTACGTGGCGATGGTAACCGGCTTGATTTCCTTTCTCTCGCCGGAATATTCCCCCACAAGTTCCTCGGTGAGGTTGGTTTTGTCCAGGAGTTCCTCCCGCCACTGACGGAGGGCAACGGTATTTGTTACAAGAATAAGGGTCTCGGTTTTCAGGATGTCCATGACCCCGATGCCTACGATGGTCTTGCCGGCACCGCATGGAAGGACAATCACGCCGCTTCCCCCTTCAATGCCGCCCCCCTTATAGAATGCGTTAATCGCGCTCTGCTGATAGTCACGTACCATGAAGGGGAGGCTGTTCAGGGTTTTTTCGGTGATATCCACCGCCAGTGGATCGCCGTCATCATACCCGGCGAGGTCCTCTACGGGAAACCCCAGCTTTATGAGTGCCTGTTTTACGTGGCCCCGGAGGTGCGCCTTGATCCGGACATTGTTGTCGTCAATCCGTTCCTCAATATATGGCTGTATCTTTTTTTCGGATATAATTTCCGCGAGTATCAGGTTTTCATCGGTGGTGAGGATCAGGCGGGTGTCCTTTTTTATGAGCTTCAGGATGCCGTAGCGGCTCATCTGTTCCTTTACCGTGGTGATTACAATCTCCGGGATTTCGTACCGTGAGTGGGCGGAGAGGCTTTCAATTATCTGCCGTGAGTTCATCCCCATTGCCGCCGCGTTCCACAGCGAAAGGGGGGTTATCCTGTAGGTGTGTATATGTTCGGGACTTTTTTCAAGTTCCGCGAAGTGCGAAATCGCGTCCCGCGCCTCTTCGTAATCGGGGTTGTTAACCTCCAGGAGCAGTGTGTTGTCGCTTTGTACAATTACCGGTTTAGATTTCAAAGTGCTTTCAGTTCCCTTGTTTGTTTTTCAATGCGCTGCAGTTCTCTTTTGATCTGCATTGTGACGACTGGTTTCAGGATGAGTGACAGTAGAAACCCGAAAGGCCCCAGGGGGAATTTTATCCGGAGCGAAACTGTAAGGTTGGTGTGTATGCCGGCATCACGGAATTCATACCTGCATTGATATTCTTTAAATTCCCCGTGTATCTGTTTGAGTTCAGCGGACTTTTCCGGCTCTGTAGTATATCGCAACCGTGAAGCATAGCCCAGAAAAAGGATGCGCACCGATGTGTCGATTATCTGAAGCCCCGGTTCATCCCGCGCAATCCGGGGGGCGGTCAGATTCTTCTTCGCTCCGAGAAGTATATGCACCGATTCAAACCGGGAAAAAAGGTCCTGCCGAAGACAGTTATAGGATTTTGTTATGGTTAATCGTATCATGGGGGCGGTCCCGGAGTCATCCTGAAATTTAATACCTGCTTGTGTAATTTAAATTATGGAGGAAAGAGTTTCCTTTATATGTGAATTATTTCAAGTATTTAATGCCCTGTAAAAAGAAAAACTGTGATTTTAATTGCCCGGGAGGCATTATTTCATGGTAAATACCGGGTTGGCGCGGTATTTCCTTGACAATTCCTGCAACTATATACTTAATAGTGTATTCTGTTAGTGAATCTTCTGCACTGTACGGCTTTATACGGAATCATCCGGCGTGTACCCGCATTGCGGTGTATCCGGTTTTTTCCCGCGTTGTACAGATGCTCTGAGGGTTTTCCCTGCCGAAATGTAATCTGGTCATTTTTTCAGATATTTTTATTGTATAGAAACATTAAGGAACTTCATGATTCCGGTAAAAATTAAAGTACGTGATGGCGCAAGGGTGCCTGAATATAAAAGCAGCGGTTCCGCGGGAGCTGATATATGCGCGTTTCTCGACGATACCATGGTTATCGGTAAAGGGGAAACTGCACTGATTCCCACGGGGCTATACATTGAAATACCTCCCGGCTATGAGGCGCAGATCCGGCCACGGAGCGGTCTTGCCCTTAAGCACGGGATAACACTGTTGAATACACCGGGAACCATTGACTCGGATTATCGCGGAGAGATCAGTATAATCATGGCAAACCTGGGTAAGGAGCCCTTTACCGTTGAAAACGGGATGCGGATTGCCCAGATGGTGTTCAGCAAGGTGTATTCTGCACATTTTTTACATGTCGATACATTGACAGAAACAATCAGAAACGACGGAGGATTTGGACATACAGGATTATGACAAAAGAAAAACAGAAGTTACGCATTATACCGGTGGGAGGGCTTGACGCGATAGGGCGCAACATGACCCTCTTTGAATACGGTGAGGATATTATCATTGTTGACTGCGGGATTATGTTTCCCACAGATGAAATGCCGGGTGTCGATTTTCTGATACCTGATTTTTCCTATGTTGTGAAAAACAGGCACAGAGTCAAGGCGATTCTCATCACCCATGGCCATGAGGACCATATCGGGGCAATTCCTTTTCTCCTTCAGGAAATCAATGCCCCGATTTACGCGACGAAAATAGCACTCGGCCTTATACAGAAGCGGTTAGAGGAAAAACCCACCCCGCAGCAGCCTGTATACGTGGAGATATCGCCCCGTGACGTGGTGCATATTGAATCTTTTGTAGTTGAATTTATAAGAGTGAACCATTCCATCATTGACGGCGTCGGCCTTGCGATACAGACGCCGGTGGGAATTGTAATACACACCGGGGATTATAAAATTGATTTTTCTCCCGTTGACGGCGAGGTGACGGACCTGTACCGTTTTGCGGATTACGGCGAGCGCGGGGTGCTGCTCCTGATGTCTGACAGCACCAATGCCGAGCGTCCGGGGTATACCCGTTCCGAAAGTGTGCTGAACCCGAAGCTTATCGAAATTTTTTCTTCATCGAAGGGGCGCATCATTGTTGCATCCTTTGCTTCGAATATAAGCCGGATACAGCAGGTGCTGAATGTGGCCCAGCGGTACAACAAGAAAATTGTGGTCTCCGGGCTGACGATGCAGAAGAACATTGAAATCGCGAAGTCCCTGGGATATCTCTCTTTCAGGGACGACCTTATTGTGTCGGTGAAGGAGGCGGAAAAACTGCCGGACAAACGCATTGTCATTATCTGTACCGGCACCCAGGGCGAGCCGATGTCGGCACTTTCCCGCATGGCAAACGGGACACACAAGCATTTTGCCATAAACAGCGGGGACACCGTTGTTATTACCGCGTCAATTATTCCCGGCAATGACCGTCTGGTGAACAACATCATTAATGCCCTTATGATACTCGGGGCCGATGTGTATTATGAACAGGATGAGGACATTCATGTATCAGGGCACGGTTCCCAGGAGGAGCTGAAGCTTATGATCAGCCTTACCAAGCCCCGGTATTTTATGCCGATTCACGGGGAGTTTAAGCAGCGCAAAGCCCATGCCTGGATCGCGGAGTCGTTGAATATTAAACCGTCGCGGATCATTATGGCGCAGAACGGCAGCGTTATTGAAATGACGGGGAAAAGCTTCGATGTCGTTGAGACCCTGAAACTTGGTGAAATTTTCATTGACGGAAGCGAGATCGGGGACATGGAAAGCGGGCTCATCAAGGAACGGCAGGTCATGTCCACGGACGGTATGGTGGTTGTCACGGTTATTGTTTCCGGGGGGCGCCTTCTTCTCAGGCCGGATGTTGTATCCAGGGGGTTCGCGGGGCACCGTGCCGGTGATGTCGTGGACCTTATACGGAAAGATGTTGAGGAGCACTGTGAAAAGATGCTTGCTGACGGCGCCAAAAGAAAGGACATAGCGAATTTTATTAAACGGAACCTGCGCAATTACGTCTTCAAGATTACCAGGAGAAACCCGATGATTGAAGTGCAGGTTATTGAAGTGTAAAATTTCTCTATGAATGCGGTTTGTTGTATTGCGCTGTAATAGAAACACTACATGCAAACTTTCAGGCACACGGGGTTTTCCCCGCCTTTGGCGGGGAAAACCCCGTGTCGTATAAAAAACATACTATAATTATTGAAGCGGTATATATATGGAAATAACAGTTGTTCTGTTCGTGCTTGCGGTGATTCAGGGTATTGCGGAGTTTCTGCCGGTATCCTCCTCCGGTCACCTTGTTCTCTTTGAGAATATTGAATTCTTTCATACCACGATACACGCGATGGGAGACGGGCTTCTCCTGTACATAAATGTAATGCTCCATGTCGCGACACTTGTTGCGATCTTCATTTTCCTCCGTAAGGACCTCGTGAAGCTTGTGACAGGGGCACTCCGGGCACTGGGAGCGCGAAATTTCAGTGACCCCGATTTCCGTTCAGCGATGTATATTGTTCTGGCCTCTGTTCCCGCGGGGGTAATTGGTGTTCTCCTTCACGATGTTATTGAGTCACTTTTTTCCTCTCCGGTGATTGTATTTTTTATGCTGATACTGAACGGCTTTATACTGTTATCTACTAAAATTATCACTGTAAAAAACCGACAAATAGAAGAGATGGGTATGATGAGAGCCCTGATAATTGGATTGTTTCAGGCCATCGCGATTATACCGGGAATCTCCCGTTCCGGAATGACTATAACAGGAGGTTTTCTCCTGGGAGTTGAACCGGAACAGTCGGCGAGGTTTTCCTTTCTCATGGCAATTCCCGTGATTCTGGGGGCCGGGCTTCTTGAATCGCTGAAAATGCTGGGAAAAGGAGTGCCTTCGGGATTTGTGCTTCCCATGGCGGGGGCTGTTTTGGTGGCGATAGTTGTGGCGCTTCTTTCGCTGAAACTCCTCTTCGTAATGGTGAGGCGGATCAGGATCGATGTGTTTGGTTACTACACGATCCTCGTGGGGGCTGCCGGCCTCGCTGCGGTCTATTTTTTTTCGTAATGCCGCACTGTATTTCCGCTCTCATTGTATTCCACAAATTAGAAATATGCGAACACTACCTGCAATAAAGGACTTTATTCTGGAGGCATCGGGTGCTGCGTGAAAGGCTGTATCAGGAGATAATTGGAATACTCATTCTCCTCGTTTCGGTAATGATGTTTCTTTCCCTGGCAAGCTATAATATTATGGACTATGACCTGCTTGCGGTCAACAGTCCTGTGAATAACCTCATAGGCCCTTTCGGCGCGTGGATCAGCAGCGCATTGCGTTCCGTGTTCGGGTATTCAGCCTATTTACTCTGTGTTATTACGGGCCTTACGGGGTGGAACATGCTGCGTAACGGTGATGTAAAGGGTAACCTGGAAAGAATTTTCGCGTTTTTCTATCTTGCCGTGACATCTTCAGCGCTTATTGCGATTATATATGCAACAAATGTTCCGCAGTTCTCGGGGGGATATATCGGTGTCTATATCGCCCGGCTCCTCATGGGGCTCCTTAAGTCGACGGGGGCGTATCTTGTTATTATTATAATGAACATAATCGGCCTTATGCTTCTGGGGATTTTTTCCCTCTCCGCAGTTTTTCACGGACATCATGATTCACAACGCGACACACCGGGGCTGTGGGAAAAGCTGCTGAAGATGATACGGCAGAAGCGTTCGAACATCCCGCTGAATAATATCGACACTGAAATAAAGAAACGAAAAAACGGCCGTCTCCCGTGGGTCACGAAGCAGGTAGTCCCGCTTTATGATCGAGACGCGGTGGAAGCGGAGCGGATTACAGGGGAGACAAGGCTGCTGCCGCTGCAGAACCCCGTGTACACAGGGCTGGACCGCGGAAGCGATGCGCTCTTTGGTGATGGCGGACCGGTGCAATACACATCATACCGTGATTCCGCGGGAATGTCTCTCTGGGATTATGACGGTTCCGGTGAAGGGGGAACCGGTCTTACGGGGGGCACTGATTTGCGGGAAAACGCCGGGAAGGATCCGTCCCTCGAGGATATGATTAACGGCACAATCAGGAGTAACCGCATAACCGCAATTGAAACGGAAGAGGAACGGAATTTCGGAACCACCGTGGAAATCGCGTTTCAGGATGCGGAGGATATTGATGGTGCGTCTGAACACGGTGGTGCCGTGACGGCAGAACGGAAACTTGTTGAGCTCCCCGCTGATGACTATGATGAAGATGATGACGAGCCCGTGAAACCTGTACCGTCCGCCTCGCCTGTGGAACAGTGCGGGCAGAGCACTGTCTTTGATACTATTTCCCTTTCAGGCAATTATGAAGTCCCGACGAATTATCTCACGTCCTCTGCTCCTGCCGACATTGAGAGCTGGAAAAATGAAGTGCGCAGAAACTCGGATCTTCTGGTGAATACACTCCGTGATTTCGGTATTGAGTCCCGCGTGGTGAACGTGAACAGGGGCCCTGTTATTACGCTGTATGAAATGCAGATCGCGCCGGGAATAAAAGTAAACAGGATCGTGGGACTCTCGGACGATATCGCCATGGCCCTTGCGGCGTCCCGAGTACGTATCGTGGCCCCGATCCCCGGGAAGTCCGCGATCGGTGTTGAAGTGCCGAACCTCGAGCGGGAGATGGTGACCCTTGGAGATATCATCAAGGCCCCGGAATACCGCATGACTCCGGGAAAACTGAAGGTAGCACTCGGAGAGGACATCCTCGGAAAACCTGTGATGCTGGACATTAAAAAGCTGCCGCATCTTCTGATTGCGGGAGCCACAGGGTCGGGGAAATCGGTATGTGTGAATTCAATTATAACCAGCCTCGTGTACAATTACAGCCCCAACTATGTGCGGTTCATTATGGTGGATCCGAAGATGGTAGAACTCCAGCTGTATAACGGGCTTCCCCACATGCTGACGCCGGTAATCACTGAGCCCCATGTGGCCCCGAAGGCCCTGAAGTGGGCGATGTTCGAAATGGAGCGCCGCTACCGGCTGCTGTCCGAGCTCAATACGCGGGACATTGACCGGTATAACGAAAAGGTCGAGAAACACGGCGACCAGTATGAAAAACTTCCCTATATTGTCATAATAATGGACGAGCTTGCGGACCTGATGATGGTGGCGGCGAAGGAGATTGAGGGGTTTATTACACGCATTGCCCAGAAGGCAAGGGCCGTTGGCATCCATCTTGTCCTTGCGACACAGCGCCCTTCTGTCGATGTCATCACCGGTATTATCAAGGCGAACTTCCCCGCGCGGATCGCGTTTCAGGTTGCCCAGAAAACGGACTCCCGCACCATCATTGATCAGAACGGCGCCGAGAAACTTCTGGGGAAAGGGGACATGCTGTATCAGTCTCCCATGAGCTCATTTCCTGTCCGTATACAGGG
>DAOSYC010000004.1:47878-53110 GCA_035380905.1 Spirochaetota bacterium
TCTTTTTCAACGGGAGCCGGTGAAGTAACAGGATGAATATATATTTCCTCATTTACTTCGAATCCCTCATAGTGCTGAAGCCACCTGTGCCGCCAGTCATCCTCTTCGAGACGGGTTACCGAGATGGCGCCCGAGAGGTTGTCTCCCGGCGAACAGATGTCAGTTATTATTGCGTGGACATAGACTTCGGTGTCGGGATTTGCCGGAGCGATTGATATGCTTTCCGCGCCTGACTCCAGAAGGTTGTCGGAAAATGAATCTTCATCTTTCGCGGGAATACGGAATGTTGCCTGATACCGGGAGGCCATGGCCGTTATTTCAGCTGCCGTATCAGTTCATCCGCGAGCAGCTTGAGTTCGTCGGCATTGTCTCTGAGGTGTTCCGTGTTCGCGGCATTGTCCTGCACCACTCTATTGGTGTCCTCGAGTGATTTTACCACTTCATCGATCGCCTGCTTCTGTTCAGTTACGGATATGTTTATCATGTCGGACTTCTGTTTCACCTGGTCGGTTTTTCTGTTCATGTCATCTTTGAGCTGTTTCTGACGGGAGATTTCGTCAAGGGCGTCGGCGGATTTTTTCCTGATTTCCCTGATGTTGTTGAACATGGTCTGGATGAAGGTGATGATCGCGGTAATTGTCCGGCTTCCGGCTTCCACATCCTCCTTGTTCCTTTCAATGATCGCGGAAATCTGTTTCAGCTCCTGTGTGGAGTGGTCGGAGAGTTTTCCTATCTCCTCTGCAACGACGGCGAAACCCTTCCCCTGTTCTCCGGCACGTGCCGCCTCTATGGTGGCATTCAGGGAGAGCAGGTTGATCTTATCGAAAAATTCACCCATTATGCTGATGACCGAAAGTATCTGATTGGAATTGTGAAGAATTTTTTCGTTGGTTTCTCCGAGAAGGGAGGTGTTCTTTTCCCCGTCCTTCGCGAGTCCCATGGATTCACTGAACATCTTTGCGATGGCGGTACCGTATTCCTCCATTTTGTCGATTGATCCGGTGAGGGTCTCAATGCTCTCCGCGAGTTCCCGAACAGCATCATGCTGGTCCATTGTTTCATCTTCGACACTGGTTGAACTCGCGGATATTTCCTCCATGGTGGAACTCAGCTCCTCGATTGAGGCAGCCTGCTGCTGGGCTGAATCGGAAAAGTGCGTTATGACGCCTGATGTAATATCTATCGATTCGGTAAGGCGTATTGATGCGTTGCGTATGGTGTCATTCAGGTCTTTTATCTGAATGTACTGCTCCTCGTTTTTTCTCCCTTCGTTATCGCTGCGTTCAAGGGCTTCCCTGAGAAATCTGCTTACTACCACCCCAACAATGAATACCATTACCAGTGTAAGGACGCCGTCAACAAGGGTGGATGTCGCTGTTTGTACTAAAACACCAGTTGCGGTAGGTTCGGCAATAAGGAAATAATAGGTGATGTGTACAGCCGCCAGAATGGATATTATAATAGACGATACCAGGAGGGAGCAGAACAGCACCGTGTACACGACATCAAGATGCATGAAGTAGCCCATTGTGGTCCCCGCAAGATGAACCGGGCGCGCCATAAACCCGGCAGAGGCGATAAAACATGCCGCGAAGGCAAGAGTGTTCGCGGCGATTTCCATTCTTCCCCGCCGGATAAAGATCAGGATTATTATGCATGCTGATATAAGGAGAAGCGATGCCACAAGGATGCTGCGAAACCGTTCGGCGTCAGATGAGAAAGAGGATACTGCAATCAGAACTGCCATGCCTGTAATATTCATTATCGATAAAAAAGTGAGGAACTGCGCCTTTTTGTATCGGACAAAATTCGATTCATCGTAACGCCTGAGAAAATACAACGCTGCTTTGTGTGTTATTTTTTTCATGTATCCCCGGACACGTTTTTTTGAAGGAAACAACAGACTTCACCATCAGGTTGAAGCCTTTTAACCCTTATAAAAAAAAATATAGCATATTCATTTATAAAAGACAATAAAATTACCGTCCGGCTGGTTTTTTATTTTCCAGCCTTCATTACACGGGAGTCAAAAACCCGTCCCTTTGTGTCAATGGCGCGGAACGTAAGGGTGTTGCCCGATATGTTCACGGTGCAGAAGTGATGAATGAAGCGAACATTCTGTATCTGGTCCCATTCCCGGTAGCGCGTGTCATCGAGCTGCGCGCCGCCACCTCCGGTAATTACATAGCAGGGGCCGTTCCCCTTCGGCCACTGGCCGAATTCATAATCATGGGTGTGGCCGCTGAACACCATGGTGACCCGGTGTTTTTCAAAAAGGGGAACGAGATGTTTCCGCAGCGTATCCTCTCCGTCATAATAGCGGTGCGCCCACCCTTCAGAGAAGGGGGGTTCATGGAGGAACACGAAGCGCCACTTCGAATTTTTATATTCCTGACTTCCCAGCTCCTTTACCAGCCATTTGTACTGGGGGCTTTCCGGTGTTATTCCCACAGGGTCCCCCTTGTTGGGGTCAAGGACAATGAACCGGCTGTTCCCGTACTGGTAGGAGAACCAGTATTTATTATCCGGCTGGTCGATATAATACTCAAAAGAGGGGACCCTGTTCTCCGGCGTGGCGGAATAATATTCATGATTTCCGGGAGCAATAAATGTAGGCATGGCGCGTAGTACTTTTCTCGCGGGGAAAAAATGATATGGTACCCATTCCTCGAGCTTCCCGTAATTGGTAACATCCCCCACGAAGATGCCGAAATCCGGGTTCCGGGAAATAATCTGTTTCATGATCTGTTCCTGGACCGCGGTGAAATACGCGTGGGTGTCGCCGCACACAAAGAAGCTGAAGGATGCTGCACGTTCCGGCTGCGCGGTAAAGCGGTACAGGGGGCTTATACTGTTTCCTGAGTTAATACGATAAAAATATTTTTTCCCGGGACGGAGATTGTTGAGCCGGATCCGGTGCAGTTTCTCCATGTTGTTATGGGTGACCGTGTTTCCGCATTGCCGTGTTTCACCATAGAGTATGCGTGAATCCGCGGGAACATTTGTTTCCCACATGACAGTAATGGCCCCGGGTCCGGGATTTTGCAGATACGGGCCGGCGGTAAAGAGCGGGGTTTTTGAGAACACCGCCTCTATCGCGGCAAGGTCGCCCGAGATATTTCCAAGCTCACGGGAAAACTCTTTCACGGATGACAGTGATCCCGCGGCAATGAGTCTGTCGGCAGCGGGAATGCATCGCGCCACCGCGGTACGGGCCGCCGCGGCGGCCCGTGTCCGTTCGTACAGGGAAATGGATTCCCCAAGCAGTTTTGTAATGTGTACCACGCTGTCATGACTTCCGGAAAGACGGAGCTGCGCCCGATACAGGCCCCCGGGGCCTCCCCTGTTGATGACGCGGATTGCCACGGTACAGGTCTCTCCGGGATGTGCCTGCTCTGAAAGAAGCACCGTGCCGAAGTCGCGGAACCGCCCGCGCCGTTCACCGTTCACAAATACTTCGCAGTCGTCGTCAACAGTGAAATCAAGGGACACGGCGCTTCCCTCCGTGGTGAACCCGTGGATAACAGGGGGGATTGCGATTTCTTTTCTGTACCATGCCGCGGTATCGTCCCGCCTCCACATATGCTGCAGCCAGACGCTGTGCCATAATCCTGATGATGTATCATTTGACGCGAAACCGGGATTGTCGGAAAAGGTGAATTGCCACTGGCTGTGGACCGGAAGGACGCACCGGGATGCGATAGTTCCCGCCTGTGAGGTTTTTTCCCTGAGGGAATGGAGCGCCGGGTCGCACCCTGTGAGGGACGCGCTGATGAACAAACCGGATACGGTATCGCTTTTTCCATGCACCGCGATGGTGTATTTTTTCCCGGGGACCGCCGAAGGGGAAAGGAGTTTTTTTGTGTGCCCGGAAAAGTGTCCCCTGGAGACGCCCTCAATGAAAAGCTCCCCGCTGCTGTCTACGGTCAGGTCAAGGTAAACCGGCTTTCCCTGCAGTGACCGTGGAATTGTTATGGCGCGCCTGAACCAGCAGTCCGTGCCTGTGCCCTCCCAGCGGTGCATCAGGGTGGCCTTGTCCCACAGTGTATCGTTGAATTCAGGTTTCCCCGCGTCACGGATTCTGCCGAGACGTGCTTTCCATGTATGAAGCGGAATTTGTAAATCCGCTGATTCGCTGTATTGAATCACCGGCGAAGGTTCCGAGCCTGCAGGTTCTGTGCTGATGACGCACAGGGAAAGCAGTAATATGATCTGTAGAATATGTGCCCGTTTCATGTACGTTCCTTCCATTGTGCTGTCCGTTTTCCGTGATGTGACATGGAGGAATGAATGAAATGATCCCCCATGTTGTTTGGATATGGAAATACAATGGCCCATGGAGGTTTTCATCAAGTACAATTTGGAAAAGTTGGTATTCAATGCTGTTCATGATATACGTATCCCGGCAATGTGGTACAACAGGCATTTTAGCCCCATGTGTTCCCAAATTTCCTTGACATTCCGGATGTGCAATACTACGTTATTTCTATCATTGCATGTGTGTGCGCGCATTTTCTGTGACCGGGTGGTACTGTGAAATATATCAAAATATATGTCCTGCTGATTGCTGTCGTTTTCAGTTGTCTCGCGGGCTGTTCAGATGTTGCTGACGAAATCAAGGTCCGGATTATATCGAACGGGGCAAATTTTACCGGATGGTATGATGTGGACGGAGATATTCATTATATTACAGGGGGAGCCGCCACAAGCAATGTGTATGCTCTTGAGCTGACCCTTGAAGATATTGAAGATGTTGAGTTCGATGTCATTACCAGCAATGGATCGTATTCTCTTTCTATTGTTGTGTACAGAAATGATGAAAAAGTAAAATCCTCCAGTACGACCTCCTCTTTAACAACTGGCGATACTCTTCATCTCAACCTTACCTACGCTCTCGGAGAGGAATCCTCCAGCGATACTTCCTCAGATTAGAAAGTGGTGGCCAAAACCCTGTTTTTGCTGGCAAAATAACCCTTGACAGTACCGTATTTTTATGCGTATACTATAACAGTATCGCAGATAACGCCGCGTGCGTGATACAGTATTTGTAATGAATGAATGGTGCGCCCCCGTTTTCTGCGGGGGCATTTTATTATTCGGAGGGTAATAACGTCAGGAATAAGGGAGTAAATGATGATAGTAGCGATGGGCGAAATCCTTTTTGATAATTTTCCCGATTATCGTAGAATCGGCGGGGCTCCCTTTAATTTCGCGTATCATATGCGGGGGCTT
>DAOSYC010000005.1:0-2497 GCA_035380905.1 Spirochaetota bacterium
TTGGAAGGCAAATATTACATGAGGTCCAATATGTATGAAAAGGACCTGGATTGATGGATTGATGACTGTCGGAGTAGACTTTGTCTATCAATAAAAAGAACAAGGGGCTAAAGCCGCCTTGTTCTTTTTATTAACAACAGCAAAATTCTATCCATCGCCCCCCTTGCCCATGTTTGAAGGGGAAAGGGCCAGGGATAGGGGTAGTTCCTACGGTATATACACCATCGCATACCCGCTTATCTGGTCAAACTCGGTGTGATCCAGATACGTAGTACTCGATGGGGTATATTCACGGTCATCTTCGTTCTGGTCCCAGTCCAGTATTCCTACCCTGAAAAAGAAGTTGCCGCCATTACCGCTGTTCAATGCTGCTTTAATATTTGTGATATGGGTCAGATCCACTGTGAAAGAATCGGTTGTTGAGGTCAGCAACGCTGAGCTACTTTCATAGTATGAAGCATTTGATGCATCTGATAACGTGGAATACGGGCCCGCAATAATTGTATACCCCGCATATTCATCATCCGGTCTTTCGGTAATGTACACTTCAAATCCAGCGAAGTTTGTTCCGCCGCTTTCATTCCACCGTATCACAACTCCGGTGCCGGGAATATATTCCGCATCAATGGAAAACGACGCCCTGTCGGTAAGCTGTGCCTCAATATAATCAGACACATATGAGCACCCGGAGGCGGTCAGTATCATGAATGCAGCAATTCCCATGAATAGTTTCGATGTATATAATAGTAGTGTTCGTTTCATTATCATCCCCCTTATTAAAAACTTACGTTAATGCCGGCCTCTACGACCCACTTGTCAACTGTTTCCACAAGCTTCCGCAGTTCCGTCGAATGGTTGTGGCTCACGGTAAATTCATAGCCAAGCGGCACTGCGCTCCAGAGAAAATGACGCCCTTCAATTTTGAAGAGGCCCCCTATGGCGCTGTAGCCTTCACCTGAATCCCTGTGGTAGGGTATCGCGGGGTCCCAGTACCGGCTGATACCGCCTGATATAATCAGGAACTCTCCCTGCTGTACTGCCGCTCCTCCGAGAAGGTTAAGCCCAAGGGTTGCCCTGAGGTCGCGGGCGTATGAGAAGTCAATCTCCTCATTGGTGCGCCGGTCTATAAGTGGCCTGTCGGGACGCTGGAATTCTCCAAGAAAGTCGTAGTACAGAATGTTGCCGATATTCCCTGAGAGGGTCAGAGCAAGGGTGTGCAGCTTTGCACGTTCCCGGTCGCTGTCAGATATGGTGGCTGTTTTCGGTGTTCCCGCGTCAGTGTATGCGCTGCTTACCCATACCGCATCATAGGCCTCGTCATTGAAGAGCCGGACCTGCTTGTAGGTGATGGATATCTTCGGCATATTTGCGCTGGCCTGCTCGTTTATATATCCCACAATCTTGTTCACGAGAATACCCACAGCCAGCTCCTCCAGTTCATCCTCCCGAACCGTGGAATTCATATTCAGAAATGAAAACAGGTTCGATGCCACGAAGTACCTGTGCGTTGAATACGAGGTGTTGCTGTAGCTCATGGTGCCGTCGTCATTCGGCTCAATGGCACGGTTGATTATAATGCCGCCGTGGATGTAGAAGTACGGGCGGTACAGCAGCGACGCCGCGAAAATATCGTCAAAGAACTGGGTGTATTTGTAGTCAGTAAAGGTTTCACTCCCGGCGGCGCCCCTGTCTACGGTACCTTCACGGGTCAGGCCGTAGTGGAACCCTGTCGCGGTGAGGCCGAGAATAAGGTTGTTCTGACTGATTAAGCTTTCCTGCTGCTGCGGCTCCTGGTGAAGCAGGGCGCTCTCCTGCTGTTCTTTTCCCTTTATATCGCCGTAATCTCCGGTGCCGGGTTTCAGGCGCTGCTGCATGGTGCCGCTGTAGCTCCTGAAAAGCGGTATGTTGATGGTCATACTGCCGTATGTCCGCACAAGGCGCATGTCCACCGCTTCTCTCTGATTATTTCCCTGGTTAACGGCGTAAACCTTGAAATTGTGGACCCAGTTTATTTTACCGTACAGGTCAAAGTAAAGGTCCATATCCTGTATCCTCTCCCACCTGTCGTAGAAAAGATCAAGTACTGTTTCGCTCCGTGATACGGCATTGTGGAGTGAAGACGCTTCGTATACCGCTGCCCGTAAAGGCATTACTGTAATCAATATAAGTATAAGTGCGGTAAAATACATTGAAAAAAGTCTGCGCATGTAACGTTCCCCCTTCTGTTTCATTTCTATACTGCAGTATTACATCAATTAATATGTAAGGAATATTTATAATGATACGGGATAACTGTACCAATCAATGTGAATTTTTGCTACGTATCCTCCCATTATATTTAAAATTTGTATTAAAACATGGAAACTAGTAATGCTTCCCCCCGATGTCAATAAAAAAAAATACAGGCGGGTTGAAACTGAAATAATAAAAAGGTTATAAATAGATAAAATAATTGTTGATTTCAGTGGTTATATGTGTTCCATATTTTTGTGAGGCT
>DAOSYC010000005.1:2597-4281 GCA_035380905.1 Spirochaetota bacterium
TTAAAAGCAGGAATTCCATTTCAGGTACCGGCGGTCACCATACAGCGCCAGTGCGCGTCAGGAATGCAGGCGACCATTTTCGCTTCACAGCAGATCCTCACGGGGGACTCGGAAATAGTACTTGCCGGCGGCGTCGAATCCATGAGCAACGCGCCCTATATATTGAAGAAGGCGCGCTGGGGGGCCAGGCTGCAGCACGGAGAAATGACTGACTCCATGTGGGAGCTCCTTCATTCCGGGAGCCACCTCCTTGGCGAGCCCTATATTATGGGGCAGACCGCGGAAAACCTTGCACAGAAATACGGCATTACCCGCGATGAGCAGGACCAGGTGGCATTCGAAAGCCATCAGAAGGCCGTTGCCGCTATTGATTCCGGCCGCTTCAAAGAGGAACTTATTCCTGTACCTGTTCCCGGAAGGAAGGGGCAGGTTACCATGTTTGACACCGATGAACATCCCCGGAGGGACATCACACGGGAGTCCCTTGCCGCGCTGAAACCAGTATTTGATAAGAACGGTACCGTGACTGCGGGGAATTCCTCGGGCCTCAATGACGGTGCGTGCGCTCTTGTGGTCATGTCGGGAGATACTGCTGCGAAACGCGGTATCAAACCACTTGCACGTCTTGCGGGGAACGCCATTGCCGCGGTGGAGCCCCATCTCATGGGATACGGCCCTGTCCCGGCGGTGGAGAAGCTTCTGAAGAAGACAGGCATGAAACTTGACGATATAGGCCTCATAGAATTAAACGAAGCCTTTGCGGCGCAGTACCTTTCATGCGAAAAGGGCCTCGGCCTTGACCGCACAAAAGTGAATGTGAACGGCTCCGGTATCGCCCTGGGACACCCCGTTGGCTGTACCGGTGCGCGGATAATAATTTCACTGATCTATGAAATGAAAAAAAGAGACCTGAAGTACGGTATTGCGACTCTCTGTGTCGGCGGCGGCATGGGCGGGGCAGTGCTTATAGAAAATATTCAATAGAACAATATGCAGTTTATCCGGACAGCCCTCCGCATACAGGGCAGTCCGGATTTCTCTTTATTTTGATATACTCCATCCTCATGAGGAGGCCGTCAAAGAGCATGAGGCGGTTCTTCATGGTTTCACCCAGCCCTGTGAGGTGCTTAAGGATTTCCATGGCCTGTATCGAACCGATGACGCCGGCGGCAGCGCCCAGTGCCGGTACCGGTCCGCCGGTGTCTTTCTGCGTGATAAAGCACGCGAGGCACGGTGTTTCGGGGGGATTGAGAAATGTACACTGCCCGCGAAACCCGTTAATGCCGCCGTGAGAGACAGGGATGCGCCGACCTGCCGCGGCACGGTTCAGTATCATCCTCGCTTCAAGACTGTCCAGGCAGTCAGCGATGCAGTCAGCCCCTTCAATGATATCCCCGGCGTTATCAGCAGTAATTTTTTCTGATATTTTCTCAATGGTTACATGTTCGTTGATGCGGTGCAGTGTTTCTGCGGCGGAGTCCGTTTTCAGGTTTCCAACAGTGCCGGTACCGTGAAGAACCTGCCGGTTGAGGTTGGATATATCGACCCTGTCAAAGTCGCAGATATGGAGCGTGCCAACCCCCGCGGCAGCAAGATACGAGAGGACAGGGCTCCCGAGCCCGCCGGCACCGGCGATAAAAACTGTTGATTTTTTAAGGATTTCCTGTTTCTCATTGTCCCAGCC
>DAOSYC010000005.1:4381-42536 GCA_035380905.1 Spirochaetota bacterium
CAATGCAATATTACAAGAACAATAATCTCTTCACGCGTCTGGTATTGAGTTTCGTTTCCATACCTGTTATCTGTGTGCCGTGTTACGCGGGGGCATTACGGGGGGGCGATACCGCTCCCGTTATGGGGAACCTTCCCCGGACACTGCGGATACAAATTCTGTCAAAACAGGTACGGCTGCTCCGGCAGGGGCTGCTGCAGTCAGTTATGTTCCGATTTCCCGCGGGAACTACTATGCGCAGGAAAGGGGGCTCCGGCCCTCCCTGTGAGGTAAGGGGGCTTTCAATAACCATGTCCGGCGGGAGAATCCGGGCAGCATCGGAAAACGGTGCTCCCTGCAGCGAAGGGCTCTGGGAAATAACAGGGGGCGCGGACCCGGTATGCACTGTTTCTGTTTCCGGTGAGACAAGAACATATCCGCTGCCTCTTACCATGGGGATAGGAAGGCAGGGGGCGTCATTCGTTGTTACAGAGGATTTTGAACGGTACGTGAGGGATTCCGCCCGGGCGGAATACGGGCATGTACCGGATGAACGTCATGAAGCACTGCGGGCCCTGCGTGTACTCATCGCCGGGAGGGCGCTCCGGGCAGTGAGGTCCCCCCGTCATGAAGGGGCGGAGTTCTGCGACCTCACACACTGTCAGGTATACCGGGGCAGGATTTCTGATACTTCCGCCGGGGTTGATGCGCTGCGGTGGGTGCCGGATATTTCCGGAAACACCATCCCGCTGTTGTTCCATTCGCGGTGCGGCGGAAAAACGTTTGACGGCAGGGTGTTCGGCAATGATCCTGCGGGACTCACTGCCGTGGAGGACTGGTGCGCGCCACTGGGGGTATATGTATGCAGGGACAGGGAATCACCCTGGCGCAGGAGCATCCGTGCCCGTGAGCTCGCGTCAATAATTAAATCCGGGCAGACCGGTACGGTTTCATCCCTGCAGCATCTTCGTTTTGACTGTAACGCGATGAAGGTCACTGTCGTCATTGACGGCAGTGAGCATATATTTGCCCCTGAAGATTTCCGTCTGAAGATAAACAGAATAAAAGGGTGGAACTTTATCCGCAGCAACAATTACCGTGTGACGCCCTGCGACAATCAAGGCGAACAGGCTTTCTGCTTTTCGGGGCAGGGCATGGGGCACGGCGCGGGATTCTGTCAGCACGGCGCTCTTGCCCTTGCGGAAGCGGGATATTCATGGTATGAAATACTGAAGCATTATTATCCGGCGCTATCTTGTGTGCCCGTCAATAACTCGGCAGAAAATCCGCCGGAGCTTTCCTGGGCGGTCTTTTCGTTGAGAACGGGGGATGTGCGTCATATCAGCCACAGCCAGTTCCTGGAACACACCGTTCCTCCGGGGTCGGTGTTCAAGCTTCTTGTATCGCTCTACTGCATGACGTATCGCCCTGACATTATACGTGAGTACCGGTTTCAGTGCGCCGGGAGACACAGGGATGACAGAAGTATCCCGGAATGCTGGCTCCGGCGGGGACACGGCAATCTCGGGTTTACCGGCGCCCTTGCATGTTCCTGTAACGAATATTTCGGGTCTTTGTACCGCCGTATTGACAGGGGACATTTTCAGCGGTGGGCAAACGGATTCATGGAGAAGCTTGGAATAGAGGGACGATGCGGGAATGTTTCAGGGAACAGAAAATTTGCCCGTCTCCTGGGGGGGCTGGATTTTTCCATGCGCTTCCGGGGGGCCGATTTTATAACACTCCTGCGTCTGGTTTCAGATGTTCCCCTTGAGGACCAGCAGATAATGACGGTGAGAAACAGTATATCGGCGGAAATGAGGAATATACTCCGCAGATCGCTTATACGCGTTGTGCGGGAGGGAACCGCCTCGCCGCGGCCCGGGGATGATGAAAAAAAAATCTTGTATAATCAGGAAAAGTATGACAACAACGATTCCGCTGATGTCATTGAAGCTGTGTTTGGTAAAACCGCCACGGTAATGGATGGTACAAACAGGGCCTGCAGCTATGGAATTTTTATCGGCGGAACCGGGGATACCGGTGTCATGGTGCTCCTTCGGAACGGGAACGGGCACCGCGCGGCCCGGTATGGGGTAAGGCTTCTCCGTGAGTACAGTGGTTCAGAGTAAGCGGAAAGGCGTGTGTACCGGCAGAATCATAATGAAGAAAGATATATATGGATAAAAAACAGCTATACCGGAACCTGAATGCCGGGATTCTTGAAGAACGGTATAATTCGTTCCGGCAGAACCTCAGGAAAAACCGTCCCTATATCCAGCGGTTCGGCGGACTGCAGCGGGTCATCGGTGAACTCGCGGGGAAGGATGTGGTGGTTATCGGCGCCGGGCCTTCCCTCGAAAAATCGCTCCCGGTGCTTAAAAAATATCAGCACCGGAGGGAGGTGGTGTACATCGCAGTGGATATGGCACTGCGCCCCCTTCTGCGTCACGGGGTCACGCCGGAATATGTCATGTCATGCGAGACCCTTCCCGTGGGGTTTTTCGATTCACTTGATACCGGGTCCATGCATCTCCTTGCCTTCAGCTGCATGTCCCACAGTACCATCCGGTCATGGAAGGGGGACATGAGTTTCTATAACTGGATGATGCATGAACCGCCATACGATGAATTGTGGAAGGAAGCGGGAGAGGGCCTCGGATTTGTGGCGACGGGCAATATCATCACCACCCAGGCAGTTGCCCTCGCTCTCGGGTGCGGTATACGTTCATTGTATCTCACTGGAAATGACCTTGCATTTTACCGGCAGTATTATACAGGGGAAACTGTTTCCTTTAAAAAAATCGCGCATACCATGAACAGATTCGCGACAATGGAGACCTGGGATTTCGGGGCGGTATGGAAGAGAAAGGATTATGAATTGAACCGTGGTGAACGCAGATACTATACCAGTCACCAGTTTCTCGCGGCAAAGACCTGGCTTGAAGAGCTGTTCCGTGACCATGCCGGGGTTGCTGTTGACGGCAGTGAACCGGGCTGCTCGGAACAGTACATCCGGCACAGTGAGCCGGGAGAATATTTCTCCCGGTATGAAAAAAAGAGGGGAAAGAGGAGATAAGCAATGATAACACTGCACCGTATGAACGGAGAGGAAATAATCCTCAATGAACACCATATCGAGATCATGGAGGCTCGTCCTGACACCGTCATTACCCTCACAAATGACAGGAAGTATGTGATAAAGGAATCGGTGCCGGAGATTCTCGCGTTGATAAAAGAGGCCCATCGACAGCTTCAGCCGGAGAGTGAATAAGCTCAGATTTTTCGAAAAACCTGTATCTCGTAGTATACTTCACGTAAATGCTTTTTTGCTGACACATGCTGCAGAACACCTGCAACGGCCTGTGCCCGGGGAACTCTATCCTGAGATGTGAAATACTGTAAAGAAAATGTGTTCCATGACTATATCAAAAATAAAGAATCGTATTGGCGTGTATCTGAAACCCTCCCTGGGGCGCCGACTTACCCTCAACTTTATGATTTTCGGATTATTGATAGGGTACTTCTCCTATTTGTTCAATACTATGCACAATACCAGGGAATTTATATCCTTTGCCCGTACCATGGTGCTGCAGCGTATGTATATTGCCGCCGGAAGTGAGCAGGGTGATATGTTTCTTTCACTCCTTGACCGCAGAAGCCCGGAAATTCAGGGATTCGCGAAGCAGATAAGGAACCTGTCAATAAAAACCCACAGTCTCCATGACATTTCGGCATATATGTATGATACAAGGGGGAAAAAATGGTCCCGGGTGTATCTTGACGATAACAATATATTCAGGTCTGCAGCAGTGCCGGAATCATTGTACAGGGAACTCTGGAAAAGTACCGGTAATCATTTTTATGTGTCGCACCGGATGTTTTTCGGAAAGGCTGACAATGTATCTGTCAGGTTCGATATAACCCGGCCCGTCGACAGAAACAGGTATTTGCTTAATTTCGATATTACCCGGAAGGGGCTGGCTGCCTACGTACGGGACAATGTTATGCTGGTTGTTGTGTTCAGTATACTGCTGCTTATTATCTCGAAGGTCCTGAGTCATTTTTTCGTGTCCCGCCTTCTGAAGCCAATTCGTGACCTCTCGGAGATGTCATCGATGATTGCGTCCGGCGAGTACAGCAGGGAGGTTGAGGTGAGGAGCGGTGATGAAGTGGGCGATGTCGCACGTTCCGTGAATATCCTCACCCGGAAAATACAGGATGATATTATTGAAATTGAACGGAGAATGAAGGCTATGGAGACAATGAACCGCATTGACAAGGCGGTCCTTTCCTCGGTGTCCCGCAGTGATCTCCTGGACCGGGTCATCGGGATACTGTCCTCCATGGTATCATGCCAGTATATCGCCATTGTCATATACAATGAGGAGCGTGGCGGGTTTGAGCTTCTTTCCTATTTTGACAACGATAATCAGACTGTGCTGGGTGAACGTCCTTTTATTCTCGATGAAGAAGTGAAAAACTACATGAAGCGTTCCTATCTGGAGTATTTTCAAATGCGCCACCGGAAGGGAATTGACCTCCAGAATTTTTTCGGCCGCCTTGTGGGGGAGCACATCGGTTCGGTCGTGAACGTACCCCTGTATGTGTACGGTGAGTACCTCGGGTCACTTATTATATCCCGGAAAGAGGGAAGCGGTTTCAACACCGGCGAGGAGGAGGTGATCCGCATGCTTGCAGACCAGGTGGGAGTCGCGCTGAACAGTGTGAACCTGCTTGATGAGAAAGAAAACATGCTCCTGGGTATCCTGGTTGCCCTGACCCGGTCAATTGACGCGAAATCGAAATGGACAGCGGGCCACAGTGAACGGGTCGCGCGTCTTGTGGAGAAGCTGGGAGGGCGTATCGGGTTTGACGCGGAGCAGATGCGGCTCCTTTCAATCTCGGCAATCCTCCATGATATCGGAAAGATCGCGATACCGGAAAGGATTCTTGACAAGCCCGGACTGCTGACCGGGGAGGAGCGGACAGTAGTGGAGCAGCATCCGGAACGGGGTGTGGAGATTATCGGCGATATACCCGCATACAGGGGCCTTCTGTCGGGGATACTCTCCCATCATGAACACTGGGACGGTTCAGGATATCCCTCCGGTCTCCGGGGTGCCGATATACCTCTCAATGCGCGGCTTATCGCGGTATGCGATGTGTATGACGCGATCACCGATGACCGCCCCTACAGGAAAGGGATGAGCAGTGAGGAGGCGGCCCGTTTTATGGTTGACCAGAAAGGCAGACTGTTTGACCCGGAGCTGGTTGATGTATTTCTTGAAATTGTATCACCCCCCGTATAAATCCGTATTCCCTCCTTACCCATACCGTGTCGTATCATTATCGAAAGATGAATGGTTCTATAGAAAAAATGTTGACCGGAACGATTTCATTGATATGGTGTTCGGGATAATACTCAGGTATTGATGTATTTCTTATCAATAAAAATATCTCACATACCGATAAATAAAATGAAGAACCCGTCGTATGCATTGTGCACAGTGTGCGTTACATAAGATAAATTGAGGGAGTCTCCTGATATATGGATATAGCGAGTTTAATCGGCCTTAGTCTTGGAGTAGTCGCAATAATTTTCGGTATCATTTCCGGTAGCGGTAATGTAATATGGTTCGTTTCTATCGCGTCGGTCTTCATTACCGTAGGCGGATCGTTTTCAGCGCTCCTCGTGGCATACCCGCTGCAGAAAGTCCTGAACATGACCCAGGTATTGAAAATAATATTCTTCCCGCCGAAATACGACCCCGGGGAGCTCATTCTTACTGTTGTTTCCTTTTCGGAAAAAGCCAGACGGGAGGGCCTCCTCGCCCTTGAAGATGATCTCGGGGACCTTGATGATGAGTTCCTGAGGAAAGGAATTCAGCTCGTTGTTGATGGTAACGACCCGGAACTTGTGCGGAAAATTCTTGAAACTGATATTGAACAGCTTATCGCGCGGCATGATGAAAATAAAAATGTATGGGACAACTGGGGCGCCATCGCGCCTTCCTTTGGTATGATCGGTACCCTTATTGGTCTGGTTATCATGCTCCAGAACCTGGAGGACCGGTCTGCGGTAGGTCCCGGTCTTGCTCTTGCTCTTATTACCACCCTGTATGGTGCGATCATGTGTTACCTGGTTTTCATGCCTTTTTCAATTAAGCTTGATATACGCACAGCGGAAGAGGTCCTTACAAAGATGATTATGCTGGAAGGTGTGCTTTCAATTCAATCCGGTGAAAATCCGCGGATTGTTAAAGACAAACTCGTATCCTTCCTGCCGCCGTCCCAGAGAGAGGCTATCTCCAGTGAGGTCGGGGATTAATGGCAATCAAGAAGAAAAAAGCTGAGAAAAGGGGGACCCCGGCGTGGATGGTAACAATGGGGGACATGAACAACCTCCTGCTCTGTTTCTTCATTATCATGATGGGAGATGTGTCAACGGTCCCTCAGGAACAGTTCCAGCTGATGATTTCTTCACTGAAGGGTTCCTTCGGGGTAATGGAGGGAGGGTCGTCCCTCGCGAAGGGGAGGCTTGTTGAACTGGGGAACAATATGCTGGTGCTTCCCTCTACGAAAAAAGGACGCGCAGTAGCATCGCGTATCAAAAGGGCCGTTGAAGCTTTCAAGCCGGAAATTGAGGCCAAAAAGGTGCGCCTTCGTGAAGATGAGCGGGGACTTATTATTACCCTCACCAGTGATGCCTACTTTGAACCGGGAAACGCCAGGCTCCGTGAAAACATGAAACCTGTACTGAAAAAAGTAGCAGGTATAATCAGGGAGATTCCCAACTATGTACGGATAGAAGGGCATACCGATAACCGGCCCAATGCTCCCCCGGCAACTGATGGAGGGTATGAAACAAACTGGGAGCTCTCATCCGCGCGGAGCATTAATGTTTTGAGGTTTTTAGCTGAAGAGGAGAATATCAATCCGAAACAGATGTCAGCTGTGGCATTCGGGCAGTACCGCCCGATAGATTCGAATGATACACCTGAAGGGAGAGCGTACAACCGGCGTGTCGATATAGTAATTCTGAGGGACAAGGCGCTCGAAAAGAGCAAAAAGAAGGGTGTCGAAAGACCCCTGCCGGATGAGGAGTGGAGATAGTGTGCGGTATGGAATACAGATTCAGCATTAAAATATGTAGTAATACAATAAAATTCTTGACAGATTTGGATGTTGTGCATATTATGTCACATAATTTTTGATTGAAATTAATCGTATATTTGCGTAATATGCGGTGCCAGCGCTGTTCGGGTTGTTCCCGGTGCTGGACATATATCACAAAAAGGTTTGCGTATGGGCGATGATGAAAGGCTAGCGGCTGATGTTGATGACGATGAGGAGGTTGGCGGCTCTGAAGAAGCGCCGTCGGGTTTAGCGACTTCGCGGATAGTAAAGATCCTTCTCTGGGTCGTGGGCATTGTGCTTCTCGGCGCATCCATGTTCGGTATATCGTGGATTGTGGCGAATTATGTTGAAGAGCGCAGGAGTCAGCGTGAAGAGGGTATCCTTGTTGCGCCTCCCCCTGCTCCCAGAGAGCATTTTGATCTTCCGGCCTTTTCGGTTTCCACCAGAGATGAGGAGCCGCACTTTGCGAAAATAACGGTATCCCTCGGGTATGAGGAGAATCCGGAACTGATGCTTGAGCTTGGCAAGAGGCGTGTGGAAATCCGCCATGTGATAAATATGCTTTTAAGCAGCAAGAAGTATGAAGATATGGATTCCCTTGAAGATAAAATCGGACTGGCTGAAGAAATAAAGTCTCACGTGAATGTTATTTTAAGTTCCGGAAAGATCGTTGATGTGTATTTTACGGAATTTGTTGTTAACTATTAGCGCTGTGTGTACTATATAGTAAGAGGATGGAAGCATCCGTAGCGTGTAGGGTGAAAGGCGAAAGCCGAAATATTTTTGTAGAGGAAAACTATGGGTGACGGATCATTATCACAGGACGAAATAGATGCTCTATTAAAGGGGGCTGATGAAGTAGCGACGCCAAGCACTGCACCTTCTATGGATATGCCGCAAACCGGTGCAGGGCTTTCGCCTGTTGAGCGGGATTCCCTTGCCGATCTCGTTAATTCGAGCATGGGCACAGTGGTGCATTCTCTTACTGCGCTTTTAGGGAAAAATGTATCTATCTCCAATGCCTATGTGGAAGTGAAATCGGAATCAGCAATACGGGGTGATTTCGGCAGGCAGTATGTGCAGGTGGGGATGGATTTTACCGGCGGCTTGAGCGGTAGAAATCTGATTGTGTTTAATATGAGTGATGCCGGTGTGATTTCATCTCTTATGATGGGGGATGATTCAGGATCGGCGCCTTCTGAGCTTTCCGAAGCGCATTTGAGTACTATCCAGGAATTTGTGAACCAGATGCTTTCCTCCTGCGCCACGCAGTTCAGTGATAAAATCGGACGGGGAATAGGAACAACTCCCCCTGATGTGGCTGTTGCTAATTCTGCCGGTGAATTAAAAATGCCCGGCGGCGGGGAGCTTGCGAAGATAACCTATAATATCAGTATCGAGAATATGGTTAATTCCAAATTTTACCATATTCTGGAGCTTCCTCTGGCTTCTGATCTTGCGCGTTCCACGATGGGTTCCGGTTCCGGAATGGGAATGCAGCAGCAGTATCAGCAGGCACCGCAGCAGCAGATGCAGCAGCAGATGCAGCCGCAGGTCGGAATCAGTCCGGTAAAATTTCCTCCTCTCGGTGAAGGGCTTCCTCCCGGGGTAGGTCCCAATATTAACCTTCTCCTTGATGTGAAACTGGCGCTCACCGTAGAGCTCGGCCGGACGACTATGCTTGTAAAGGATATACTGGGCCTGGGAGAGGGCTCTATTATTGAGTTGGATAAACTCGCTGGAGAACCTGTTGACCTCCTTGTAAATGGGAAACTTATTGCCCGGGGTGAGGTTGTTGTTATTGATGAAAACTTCGGTGTCCGGGTAACGGATATCGTAAGCCCTGCAGAACGGTTGATGCGGGTGCAGTAGTACCTCGTGGGGCTGATGCGGGGTCGGTGCATGTTAAAAGTAATACGTTCTCTGCAGTCAGGTTGCGGCTGTGATAGCAGCATCCAAATAACTGGAACAAAGCGACATAATCCGCTGCATGCGCAGCGGAACGGAGAAAGGGGCCGCGTAAAGGGGATTATGCGACGTAAGAAAAAAACGAATCAAATAAAAAATGCTGTTTCGGGCATTATTATTTTTTCTTTTATTATTTTATTATGTCCCATTCAGGGGGATGCGGAACGGCGTCCTGTGAGGAGGGCTGTACCGCAGAAAGCGGTGCAGCAGGAGTCGACGGAGTCTGCGGTTACTGCTGTCCCTGAGGGTGATGAAGCTGTTACTGAAAAAAAACAGCCTGTTGATACGAAGGGGGGGCCGTCAGGGAAGCAGGTCCGTGGAGAAGGCGCCTTTCTTCCGTATGAAAATTACAACCGCCCTGCCGAGGAGCCTGAGTCATACGGCTGGCTCATCTTTAAAACGATTTTTATAATTGGTCTCCTTCTTGGAGGCTTTTATTATTTTTTCCATTTCGTTACCAGAAAGGCGGGGCTCCAGGTGCTGGGGCAGGACGTTATTCAGGTGCTTTCTGTGGCGCCTCTGGGGCAGAACAAGTTTCTTCAGGTCGTTGACCTTGCGGGGCGTGTTATTGTGTTAGGGGTGACCGACAACAATATCAACATCATTACCGAGATAAAAGAGAAGGATGAAATAGACAGAATAAGGCTTTTGAGTTCCAGGTCAATGCCTGCGTCTGCGGGGGGATTCCAGGATTTTATTACAAAGCAGGTAGGAAAAATATTCGGCCGTGAAGAACCGGATGTTCAGGAGACACCTGTGTATCACGATTCGACGGATTCGGAATCAAGGCTGGGCTATCTTCAGCGGCAGAAAGACCGGTTGCGCAGGATGAATGGAGATGAATAGGAGACGGCTGATATTTCTCGGGGTGCTTTTCGGGGTACTTCTTCTTGGCGGGGCCGCATTCGCGCAGGAGGGCGGTGTGCGGATGCCCATACCCAGGATTGCCTTTGATGTGCGTGAGGCCACACAGCCGAGGGATGTGGCGCTGAGCCTTCAGATTCTGTTTCTGCTTTCCATTCTGGCGCTGGCGCCCTCCATTATCATCATGATGACAGCTTTTACGAGGGTTGTTATCGTACTTGATTTTGTAAAGCGTGCCCTTTCGCTGCAGCAGATGCCGCCGAATCAGGTAATTGTGGGGCTTTCAATTTTTTTAACGATATTTATTATGGCTCCAACGCTGCAGGCATTTAACAAGGATGCGCTGCAGCCCTACATGAAGGGGCGCCTCAATAATGAACAGTTCTACAATAAAGGTATTGAACCATTCCGGAAATTTATGCTGAGGCAGACAAGGAAAAAGGATATCGCGCTCTTTATTGAACTTGCAAACCTTGAAAGGCCCGCCAATGAGGATGCTGTCCCGACATACTGTCTCATTCCCGCGTTTATGATCAGTGAGTTGAAACGGGCCTTCGAGATCGGTGTTTATATTTTCATTCCATTTATCGTTATTGATATGATTGTGGCCAGTGCGCTTATGGCAATGGGGATGATTATGCTTCCTCCCGTCATGATTTCGCTGCCGTTTAAGATAATACTGTTTATACTTGTGGATGGCTGGAACCTGCTTATTTACGAGCTGGTGAAATCCTTCCGCTGAAGGAAAATCAGATAGTGGGGAAATAGACTATAATGACTGATGTTGTTGTTGTAAAAATACTCCGTGAAGCGCTGATGGTTACCGTTGTGGTATCGGCTCCGGTTCTTGGTATCGGTATGATTGTGGGTCTTGTGATTTCCATTTTTCAGACAACTACATCCATACAGGAGCAGACGCTGACGTTTGTTCCCAAGATTATCGCTATTTTTATCGCTGTGGTGGTTTTTGCTTCATGGATGATACATACCCTTGTGACATATACGAAGAATGTTTTTGGAATGGTTTCAAAAATCGGCGCAGGATAATTGAATGGAGTATTTCGTATATCATTTCCAGGTGTTTCTCCTCATTATGATGAGAATGAACGCCATGATGGTTGTTGCCCCATTTTATTCAAGTGGGGTGTTCCCGTTTAAAATGCGGGCCCTTGTTTCTTTTCTTGTGACGATAGTTATCTTCCCGATTGTAGCAAGCCGGGGGTATACACTTCCGGGAAATATGGGGGCGTATGCGCTTCTGGTCCTCCAGGAGGTGACGATAGGAATTTTTCTGGGATTTCTTGTGAATCTTATTTTCGCGGCCTTTCAGCTTTCAGGGCAGTTTTTTTCCGTACAGATAGGTTTCGGTATCAATGAAGTCCTGGATCCGATCGGACAGGTCTCAATTCCGCTGATAGGGCAGCTGAAAAACCTTATCGGTCTCCTGGTATTTCTTGCGATAAACGGGCACCATTTTCTTATCAAGGCGGTGTTCCGTTCATATGAGCTGGTTCCAATTATAGAGCTCACCAGGAATACAACGGGGGGGATGATGAAGTTTCTCATGCATTCTTTCAGCGGGATGTTTATTATCGCCCTGAAAATAGCGCTTCCAATTATGGGGACTATTTTTCTGGTGACAGTGACACTCGGGATACTTGCAAAGGCCGCACCGCAGATGAATATTATGATGCTCGGGTTTCCTTTCAAAATAATAGTTGCGTTCGGGGTGCTTGTGCTTGTTACCCCGCTTATTGTCAGGATAATGCATGTTGCACTTGAGAGGGGTTTTGTGTTTTTAACAAAAGTACTTATACACTGGCCGACATGACAGAAGAGATAAAAAAAATTATACCCTGTTGCCCGTACGTGGATGACCTCCGGGGTTTCCGGTTTGATCTTCAGCTGTTTGCCGCTGAAGATGAGGGGCGTACCGAAGAGCCGACTGAAAAGAAACTCAGGGAAGCAAGGGAAAAGGGCCAGGTAGCGAAAACGCAGGAACTTACCCAGGCTATCGTCGTGATTCTGGGATTTGTTGTTATGCTGTTTGTCGGTTCATGGGCATATGATTCGATTGCCCGCATTACGGTACATTATATGACGAACTTTTCGACATTTTACATAACTGAAAGAAGCATATTGAATGAGATGTATAAAGTGGGGAGTGAATCCGTAAAGATACTTCTTCCAATATTTATTGCCGCATTTGCCGGCGCAGTGATTGGTGATGTTGCCCAGGTCGGATTTCAGGTCTCAACGCACCCGCTGAAATTTGACCCGAGCAAGCTGAAATTCGATCCTGCAACGATAATGAAGAAGGTCTTCTTTTCAAAGCAGATAGCGATGAACCTGTTTAAATCTGTATTTAAAGTTGTAGCTATGGGAACTGTCGCATACCTGGTCGTTTCCAGTAATTATGATGAAATATTGCGGCTTCCCGATGTGTCAGTTGCCATGGCGCTCCAGAACCTTTCGATTATTGCACTCAAGGTTATCCTCTGGTGCGCGGTTCTTCTTCTGGTTATTGCGATACCGGACTATTTTTTTCAGAAACAGCAGTTTATTGAATCTCTGAAAATGACCAAGGAGGAGATCAAAGAGGAGTGGAAGGAGACCGTGGGGGACCCCCATGTGAGGGCCAGGCTCCGGGAAATGCAGCGTGAGATTGTCATGAAGAATATGATAAAGGAAGTGCCGAAAGCTGATGTGGTTATTACAAACCCGACCCATTACGCAATCGCGCTGCGGTATGAAAGTGAAAGCATGGACGCTCCCAAAGTCATTGCGCTCGGTGTAGACAGCATGGCCTTGAAAATTCGTCAGATCGCAAAGGAAAATAATATTTATATGGTGGAAAACCGCCCCCTCGCGCAGGAATTATACAAACGCCTGGAAGTGGGGGACTATATTCCTGATGATCTTTTTTATGCGGTATCACTTGTGTATGCTGAACTGTATCGGGAACGGGGTTACACTTTTCAGCAGGCAATATGAGATATTAGAATGGAGAGTATTACGTAAATGCTGATGTCTGATTCAGGTCAATGGATGCATAAAACCGATGTTATGATCGGAATTGGGGTCATTGCTGTTGTGGCAATGCTTATTATTCCAATGCCCACTTTTCTGCTGGACTTCTTTCTTGCGATTAGTGTGATGTTCGGCCTCATTACCCTCCTTGTGGTTATGTTCGTGCCCCGTTCCTATGATTTTTCAGTGTTTCCGTCGCTGCTTCTTATAACAACAGTATTCAGGCTTGCGTTGAACGTGTCTTCCACGCGGCTCATCCTTCTTGAGGGTGCTTCATTTGACGGCCAGATGATCCGGGCATTCGGAAACTTTGTGGTCGGGGGCAATTACGTTGTCGGATTCCTGATTTTTACAATACTTGTCGCGGTACAGTTTATTGTTATCACGAAGGGCGCCACACGGACCGCGGAAGTTGCAGCACGGTTCACCCTCGATGCCATGCCGGGAAAACAGATGAGTATTGACTCGGATCTTTCCAATGGTATAATCACGGAAGAGGAAGCGATAAAAAGGCGCAGCGAAATCAGGCGTGAAGCTGATTTTTACGGGGCAATGGATGGAGCCTCGAAATTCGTACAGGGTGACGTAAAGGTCGGTATTGTTATTACCATAATAAATATAATCGGCGGTTTCATTCTGGGCATGGCGGTACGTGGTGAAACGTTTGATGTGGCTCTGAAAACATATACGCTCCTGACAATAGGAGACGGCCTTGTGAGCCAGATCCCGTCACTTCTCATCACGACGGCAACCGGTATTATCGTTACCCGTGCGGTATCGGAAGAGGGGCTCGGAGATGATCTTTCGAAACAGCTTGGATCGCAGCCGCGGGCGCTTCTTATTACTGCCGGTGCTCTCGGGGGGGCTGTGTTCCTGCCGGGGTTTCCGAAGATAGCTCTTATCGTTATTGCCATGGGCCTCGCGTCAATGGGATATGTGCTTCAGCAGAGTAAGGATGATGATGAAGCCAGGGTAAAGAGCGAGGAGAAAGAGGCTGCCATGAAGGAGCATAAGCCGGAAGCGGTGCTGTCCCTTACCCAGGTCGATCCCCTTGAGGTTGAGATCGGGTACAGTCTTATCCCCCTTGTTGATCCGGAACAGGGCGGGACTCTCCTTGACCGTATAACAAATATCCGGAAGCGAAGCGCAATGGAAATGGGGCTTATCGTGCCGCCTATCCGTATCCGCGACAACATGGAACTTGAACCTGCCGAGTATTCGGTTTTAATAAAGGGTGTTGAAATGGGGAGCGGAAAACTGGAGGTGGGAAAACTCATGGCAATGAATCCCGGAGATGTTGAGGATAAGATTGCCGGTAATGAGTTCGTAGAGCCTGTATTCGGGCTGAGCGCTATCTGGATCGATACTGATGACCGGGACATAGCTGAAAAGAAGGGATATACTGTTGTTGACTGCCCGACAATTATTGCGACACACCTTACTGAAATAATAAAACGCCACGCAGATGAAATACTGGGTCGTCAGGAGGTGCAGCAGCTCATTGACGGTCTCAGAAATGATTATCCCGCTGTTATCAATGAGCTTGTGGGGGAAAAGAAAATGTCCCTCGGGGAAATACAGCGAGTCCTGCAGAACCTGCTCCGTGAGCGTGTTTCAATCAGGAACATGGTTACAATCCTGGAAACGTTATCGAGCTATGTGAACTATACCAAGGACCCGGGACTCCTGACAGAGTATGTCCGGGTATCTCTTGCCCGGCAGATATGCAGGGATTATATTGACGGGAACAGTGAAATGTGGACGATAACGGTTGATCCCGAGATCGAAACTGTTATCCGCTCATCAATACACGATGATCCCATTGAGGGACAGGTCCTCGGGCTTGATCCGGAAACACATAATATCATCGTTAATTCGATGATAGATGCATATACAAAAGCAAAGAGTTCCACACCGCTCCCGGTTTTTCTTGTTTCGCCGGCAATCAGAAGTGTTGTGTTTGCACTTCTGGAAAGGGAGCTGCCGGACCCTGTCGTGCTTTCATACAATGAGATTTCACCAAATATAAAAGTAAATGTTATTACATCTGCCCTGATATCGACGGCAGCGTAAAAGACATCCAATGGTAAAGGAGTGTACACCATGAAGTATGTAAAAATTAAGGCAAAGACATATAACGAAGCCATGATGAAGCTGAAAATGGATTATGGTGACGAAGCCATCCCGATCAGCCACAAGTACGTGAAAGAGGGCGGTGTCCTCAATACGAAAATTTTTGCCAGGGATGTGGTGGAATTGACTGCCGCGATACAGGAAAAAAAGCCCTTCACGAGGCCTCCTGAAAAGAAAAGCACCGTTGACTTTACCGTGGGTGACAATGATGCTGCACGGAAGATATTGACATCAAAGATACTTTCTTCGATCAACAGGGATATCCATAGGGAGGATGATGATGGTGATATCGTTGCTGCCCCTGTGCGGTCCGCGAAACCTGTACATGAAGAACCCCGGGAAACAGTATTCAGTCAGGAAAAACCGAATGAGGAAAAGACCCCGGGCACCGTTACGTTAGCGAAGGATGAACTTGATTCACTGAAAAAATTTGAAAAAGAATTTCATGAAATAAAACAAACATTAAGCAGATTGATGGATAATCAACGGTGCGAACCGGAAAGGGTTGCGGCTGTTGCCTCGGAAGAAGATAAAATTCTGGAGCCATATAAAGCTATATTGACAAATAATGACTATAACCAGGATGAATGCATAAAAATACTTGATGAAGTGAAAAACTCAATAAGCCGCGATGATTTGAAAGACAGGTTTAAAATTGAAAAGACATTAAAAGACCTGATGCGGTCCAGAATTGTGACGACGGGGCCATTTAATGTGGGGCAGAAAAAAAAGATAATCATGTTTTTCGGCCCAACCGGCGTCGGGAAAACCACGACCATGGCGAAACTGGGTGCAATATATGCGCTCCGGGAGGAGCAGCGGGTTGCGTTTGTTACAATTGATAATTACAGGATCGCGGCCACGGAACAGCTGAAAAAATATGCGGAAATAATGAAGATACCGGTACATGTTGTCAATGATCAGAAAGATTTCAAAGAACTCATTGAAAGGGAAAAATCTGAAATAATCATGATTGACACTTCAGGCAGGAGTCACAGGAATGAGCTGAAAATTTCCGAAATAAAGAGTTATGCGGATATGGTTGAATACGATTTTGAAAAAATTCTCTGTGTCAGCGCCAATACAAAAAAAGGCGACATACGTGATGTTTTTAAAGCGTTTGACAAAATAAACTTCAATAGTATTATTATTACAAAAGTTGATGAGACATCATATATTGGGAATATTATTGATGTAGCCGATAAGTATAATAAGCCCATATCATATTTCACGAACGGCCAGGAAGTGCCGAATGATATTGTGCTCGCAGAATCCGACATGTTGGTCAACATGATGATTGGTTCTGTAAATAATCTTTAGAGGAGGCCTCTGGTGGATCAGGCTGCTAATTTGAGGAAACTAGTCCTTGAGAATAATCCACTTAAACGGACCAAAACTATTGCTTTTACCAGCGGGAAAGGCGGTGTAGGTAAATCAAGTCTTGCGGTAAGTGTGTCTATTGCGCTTGCAAGACTCGGTTCCTCAGTTACACTCCTTGATGCCGATCTGGGACTTGCGAACATCAATGTAATTCTTGGTATTATACCGAAGTATAATCTCTATCATGTAATAAAAGGAAAGAAAAAACTAAAAGATATTGTAATACAGGTGCCTGAGGATATAAAAATTATTGCCGGTGCATCCGGGTTCCATCAGCTTGCAAATCTTGATCCAAAACAGAGAAGTGAGTTTATTGAAGCGTTGTCTGAAATTGATAATGATGATTACATGATTATTGACACCGGAGCAGGTGTGTCGCAGAATGTTCTCAGTTTTGTTCTTGCGGCAGATGAAGTAATTGTTGTTACAACGCCGGAGCCGACCGCCATAACTGATGCATATGGTATTATAAAATCAATTGCAGCGCAGTCCCCTGACAAAACAATAAAGCTGATAGTAAACAGGGTGCAGTCTGTTGCGGAAGGTAAAAGGGTTGCCCAGCGGGTGATTAACATTGCCGGTCAGTTCTTAAATATCAAGGTGGAAAATATCGGATTTGTTTTTGACGATATCTATGTTGGAAAATCTGTGCGGAACCAGAAGCCTTTTATTGTGAGCTACCCGAAATCCAAAGCTTCCGCATGTGTGTCGATTATTGCTGAAAGGATAGTAAACAAGGAAGTTGACATGGAAAAAGGGTCCGGGCTGGTTTCATTTTTTAGAAACTTTCTCCGGTCAGGCGTTGATGAAGATGAGTAGCTAGTTTTTTTATAGTTGCTATTTTTTATAAAATGCTATAATATTGTTAAGGGGTTCAGTAAATTATGGCTGCTCGTCTCTTCAGTTTTAGGGAAATGGGTCTGGAGTTGAAAACAGCGGTTCTTTTCGGTATGATATCGCTTGTACTTTCCCTGGTTATTGGTATTGCATCCGGGAATAACTTCGGAAACGCGTTGATTACGTCAATGATCCTTATGCTGGTGTTTTCGGGGCTCGGGTATGGTGTAATTTTTGTACTTCGTAACTTCGTCCCGGAATTTCTTGAAGTATTTAATTCGTCGTCTGGAGTAGATCATACCGGCGATACGATAGATCTAAATAATGAGCAGGTATCAGATGATACTGTGCCGGAGGGCGTTGGAGACACCCTGGACACGGATGATTCGGGACTTCCCGGGAGTAAGGCAGGGGATACAGTTGATTTTGAACCACTTGAAACAAAGGAAATGAAACGTTACAGTACAGGCAGTGAAAAACAGGATTCAAAGCTTGGGAAGCATATAGTAGTTGATCAGAAAAAAGTTAAGTATGAACCGAAAATTGTTGCTGAAGCAATACGTACTATGATGAGAAGAGATAACGATTAAAGGGCAGACCGGGTTAATCTATGGTTGAAAAGAAAATTAAAGAATTCGATGCAATTGCTGAAGAAGACCTTTGGAAAAAATACAGTAAAACAAAGGAACAGGATATTCGTGATTATTTTGTAATAAAATATGCTCCTCTCATAAAGTATGTTGCAGGGAAAATATCCATAGCCCTGCCGCAAAGTATTGAATTTGATGATCTTGTATCATACGGTGTGTTCGGTTTAATTGATGCAATAAGCAAGTATGACCCTAACAGGGGAATTAAGTTTAAAACATATGCAATGACACGTATCCGTGGTGCAATATTTGATGAATTGAGGTCAATTGACTGGATACCACGTTCCATACGCCAGAAGGCGAAGCAGGTTGAACAGGTCATAACAGATCTTGAAAACAAACTGGGAAGGACTGTGGAAGATGAGGAGATTGCAAAGGAGCTTGGTGTTTCCAGTGAGGAATTTCAGTCCCTCCTGAGCAAATTAAGCGGAACATCTATCCTGTCTCTTAACGATATCTGGTATCTCGGTGATGACAGTGATGAACTTTCCATTTTGGAGACTCTCGAAGCCCCTGAGAATATGAACCCGGACATTTTGATTGAAAAAGAGGAAATTCGTGACTATATTGTTGATGCGATAAAAAAGCTCCCGGATAAAGAGAAGAAGGTTATAGTACTCTACTATTATGAGGATCTTACCCTAAAGGAGATCGGAGAAGTTCTGGAAGTAACTGAAAGCAGGGTTTCTCAGCTTCACACAAAGGCTATTATGAGGTTGCGTGGAAGGTTGGGAAGGATAAAATCTAATATTGTCGGATAATTCCTATGGGAAACCTTAAAGATATGCTGTTAAGCATAAGCGGGGATGAAGTATCAGAGAATGAAGTTGAGGTGTATGCCGATTCAGTCAGGCAGGCCCTTGAAATTGCATCCCGTGAACTGGGAGTTGAGATCTCGGTTCTTGATTATGATATTATTGAAAAAGGCACGAAGGGGATGTTCGGTATCGGCCGTCAGCCCTACCGGGTTGTCGTGAGGCCTCTCAAGGTTGAGCAGGAACATGATGATCTTGATAAAATAGAAAAGAAACTCACCGCCATTTCCGATTCCGATCTTGTGCTTGACCGGAAAGAGAAAGACCTCGATGGTGCATTCAGGGTCCGTGTGCTTAAATCCGGTATCTGGCTGACAGTGGATCCACCGAAAGGAAAGGGGAATCCGGTATTACCGCAGGATGTAAACAACAGGCTTTTTGCCCTGCAGATCAATAATGCCGACCTGAAGAAAGTTGAGAAGGAAATCAGGAAACCTTCCGGAAAACCCGCGAAGGTTGGAGAATGGATCCCGAAACCGGAATGGGATTCCTCATTTTCTGTTGAAATCACTGATGATGAGATGAAGTGTTTTATCAATTTTGTGCCGCCTAAATATTCCGGGCGTCATATGGAAATTGATGATATCCTGCCTTCCATGAAAAGCAATGGAGTTGTTGCAGGTATTAAAGAAGATGCAATAAACCAGTATCTTGAGAAAATGGAGTATTCCACCCCCCTCCTTGCCGCAGAAGGAACTCCTCCACGGCATGGCCGTGATGCCTATGTTGATTATAAAGTAAGGATTGATAAGTCCCATGTCTCCTTTGAGGAAGACAAGGAAACGAAAAAAGTTGACTTTAAAGACCTTGACCTTCTTGAAAATGTTGTAGTTGGCCAGGTCCTCGCTGTCAAGGTGCCAGCACAGGAAGGCATACCCGGCAGAACTGTTACAAACAGGGTTATCGCGGCTAAGACAGGAAAGGATATTCAGGTTCGTCACGGAAAGGGCACAATTCTTTCAGAGGACGGGAATGAACTTACTGCTGAAATAAACGGACAGGTTGTATTTCAATCGGGACGTTTAAGTGTCGAACCCGTGTATACTGTGCGGGGAGATGTTTCACTTGAAACCGGAAATATTGTATTTCTTGGCAGCGTTGTCATTGGCGGCAGTGTACAGGACAACTTCACTGTTAAAGCGGCTGGTAACATCGAAGTACGGGGTTCCGTACAGAAGGCATTCCTTGAAGCTGAAGGTGATATCCTCGTTATGCAGGGGATTGTGGGACGGGACGAGGCGCGTATTGAATCAACAAGCGGTTCAATATTCACAAAATTTGTTCAGGGGGCAACGCTTATTGCTGAGAATGATGTTGTTGTCTCTGAAGGAATTCTTCACTCGAATATCGATGCCGGCGCAAGGGTGTTGTGCGGCGGCCGTAAGGCACGGATTGTCGGCGGCCAGATAAGGGCAGGTGAAGAGGTGAATGCACGGTTCGTTGGTGCTGATGCTGCGACGAAAACGGAAGTACGGGTCGGTATCAACCCCAAAGTACACCAGCAGCTTGTTGAACTGGACAAGGTGAAACATGAAGTGGAAACCGAGCTGGATGTCATGAAGAAAAATGTGCATACCTTAACAATTCATAAAAATAACTCCGGCGGGCAGCTTCCCGCGGATAAAGAAGAGCTGCTGACCAAATCGAAAGCGCAGATGCAGAAGCTTACGAACAGGCAGAATGAGATTAACCTGGAACTCGAGGAGCTTCGTACATATCTCAGCATGCTTGGCCAAAAGGGACGCATTTGTGCGGAAAAGACATTGTTTCCCGGTGTGGATATTTATATTAAAGATAAAAAATATGAAGTGAAGGACCCGTATAACCATATTAAAATTACCCTTGAAGGGGATAACTGGAGATTCGGGGAATATACTCCCCCGGATATGGGTGAGAGCGGCAAAGGCGTTATGAGGATGAGGCGGAGGAGATAAGGGCTGACAGGGTCCCGGAGGGCTAATATGACGGTTAAACCGATAGACATGCAGGTGAATATAAATCAGATGCATGAAGTTGCCCGGAACGAACAGGTTCGTTCTACCGCTGTCGCTGAGATGCAGCACGGTCTGGAAAAGGAATCGAACAAGAAAGGTGAAGATGTTAAATCCAGGCTTGAGGAAAATAAAAAAGCTGAAAAAACAATAATAATGAAAGAGGATTTCGGAAAAGGTCAAAGAAAGCGGCGGGAAGGGAAGAGAGAGCAGGAACAGGATGAACCGGAAAGAGAAAAGCTGCAGGATGATAGAATGGGGCGGTTCATTGATGTAAAAAAATAGCAGTTTCTCATCCGTTGTGTCATATTACATGTAAAGGAGTGCTTCATGGAGTTTGTTATCCTGATCTGCGTTAATATCGCAATGTTCGCGATTTTTTATCTAATAATCAGCTTAAAACTTGAGCGCAGCGCGTCTGAATTCAGGGAGAAAAAACTCCGTAAAGTGATGGATGATATTATAAAGGAGTTTAACGAAACGTCTGAAAGGAATATATCTATTCTTGAAAATAAAATTTCTGTAATGAAAAGACTTCTTGATGCCTCAGGAAGTATAAAATCGATTGATATCAGTGTTACGGATGAAGGGAATCATGGTTCTGTGTCCCGGCCGGATAACGGCCCGGATTCTCCCACTCAGTCTCCTGTTTTTAATACTATCGCAGGTACAAAAGCATCCTTATCCGCACCGAAAAAGAACATGTCAACTGCTGAGAGAATCGGAAGCAGGTTTTCATTTCTCGGGGGCAGATTAATTGATGCAGGGAGTACATTTGGTTCCATCGTCAGGGAAAAATTACAGGCAGGCAGGAATTATATTAACCGGAATTCAGGTTCTCACGGAAATAATGCGCCTGTAATTATGCCTTCACAGAGTTTAGCCCGGGCAGAACGGGAGAGCCTGTTCGATTATACTGTTGACGAGCAGGTATCACCGGTGTATGATGAAGATTTTACTATTGAGAAGGATTATACTGATATTAAAGAACACCTGCTTGCGGCAGACGTGACTGAAGAAATTGATAAAATGTCTGAACGTGAGCTTACTGGTCTTTTTACCTCATCGGAAGATAAATACAACCTTATTTCTGATTTATTCAAAGAAGGCTATACCGTTGAACTGCTATCCAAATCATCAGGGATACCGGTCGGAGAAATACGTCTTGTGCTGAATTTGAATAATTCCTGATGCACCCTGATACTTCTCGTAAATGTTTCATGGAATAAAAAGTACTTTACAAGCAACTTAAAAACTGGATAGTCAGAATTTATTTTTTATAAAACAGATAAGGGTTTATGATAAAATTTCCGGAAATTAAACGTTTAACAGAAGAAGAATTTCGGCAATTTGCCAAACTGATTTATACTGAAAGCGGGATTTTCTTAAAAGACACAAAAATTACACTTCTCTCCAATAGATTAAGGAAACGTCTGCAGGCGCTGAATCTTGATTCCTTTACTGATTATTATGAGTATATAGGAAAACTGAGTGATAAATCGAAAGAGATTGAAGCCCTGATCGATGTTGTATCAACAAACGAGACATATTTTTTCAGAAATGAACGGCAGTTTGATGCCTTAATGGAGCATTGTTTTAAAGACATAGCTGAAAAGAAAAAGGGAGTGAAGAAGCTGCGTATCTGGAGTGCAGGGTGCTCAACGGGAGAGGAACCGTACACTATTGCGATATGCGTATTGGAGAACAGGCATTTGTTTGAAGGGTGGTCAATTGAAATTGTTGCAACTGATATTGCGCCGTCTGTTCTTGATTTTGCCAGGAAAGGGGAGTATTCAGGGAGAAGAATTGAAAAAGTACCTCCTGCGTTGCTGCAGAAATATTTCACGCAGAACAAGGATTACCCTGAGCTCTATACTGTTAAAGATGAAGTAAAGAAAATTGTAAGTTTTAGATATCTGAATCTCTTTAAAACTCCGTATCCTGAAAATATGGATGTTGTATTCTGTAGAAATGTAATGATTTATTTTGATAAGGAACATCAGCGGAAGCTGATTTCCGGTTTTTTTAATGTATTGCTTAAGACGGGATATCTTTTTATCGGCCATTCTGAAACACTTCATTCCATATCTGAAGATTTCTCATATTTGAAGATATTAGAGTCTCCTGTGTACATTCCAAAAGAGGAGTAGTCATGGATTTTAAGTTTATTAACGTCGGCATTGCAGATATTGAAACTGCCTCATCCCCGGATATCCTGAGAACCGTCCTTGGTTCCTGTGTCGGCGTGTGCCTGTATGACAACGATAAAAAGATTGGATGCCTCAGTCACATAATGCTGCCTTCAATGAATGAAAGGGCGACGAATAAAAAAAAGTATGCAGATACGGCTATTCCTCTAATGATTGAAGAGTTGCAAAAAAGAGGTTCGGATATTTCGAAAGTGACGGCTAAAATTGCCGGCGGCGCCACCATGTTTAAAATAAGCGGCAATAGTATGATGGGTGAAATCGGGAAAAATAATATTATTAAGGTAAAAGAAGTGCTTAACGCACTGCAAATCAGAATTATTGCGGAAGATGTCGGCGGTGATTATGGCAGGACAATAGATTTTTACACAGAAAACGGTACACTGAAAATCCGTTCACTTGGTAAAGAGGAAAAGGTGTTATAGGAAACAGAAATGGAAAGTATGACAGGTTATGGATATGTTGAGGGGACTACTGATCAATTCTCATTTTCGATTGCTATTAAGTCTTTAAACTCACGGTATTTGGAGGCGTATACAAATCTACCGAAAATATTAAAAGATGAGAGTATTGAGATAGAGTCATTGTTAAAGGAAAGGTTTTCACGGGGAAAACTGGAGCTGACAATTGATTTCTTTGAATGGATTGATTCAAGAAAGGTGAATGTCAATAAAGAACTGTTGAAAAAATATTACAATGAATTCAGAAAGGTTGAAACCGACCTGGGAATGAAGGAATCCCTCAGTATTGAACTGCTGCTTTCAATGGATGGGGTGATTCAGAGGGAGCGGACGCAGCTTTCCGAACGGTCAAGAAAAGACATCTTTAACGCGCTTGATGCGGTAATAAAGAAAACTATTCAAATGAGGCAGAAGGAAGGCAATTCAACAAAGGCTGATCTGAAAAACTCGCTTTCGGTTATTGCGAAGGATTTAAAAGAAATAGAAGTGCTGACGAAGAATTCCACCAGCAGCATGTATAATAAATTGAAGCAGAATATTGAGAAAGTCGCGGAATCAAAGATTTTAGATGACAGACTTTATACCGAGATTGCTATACTTGCAGACAAGCTTGATATTAATGAAGAAAAGATCCGACTGTCGGACCATATTAAAAAATTCAAGCAAATGATGAATGAAAGCGGTCAGATAGGGAAGCAGCTGGATTTTCTTGCACAGGAAATGTTTCGGGAAATTAATACAATTTCATCAAAGTCCAATAACTCAAAGATCTCTCATATTGTCGTGGGGATGAAGAACCATATAGACAAAATAAGGGAACACTGCAGAAATATTGTATAACTCTTCTACACGCATCATTGCACAATAATCATTTACTTCGTGGAGTGTCCGTATATCATGGACGGGGGTCTGGTTGAGGTGACAATATTTATATAATTGGCCGTTTTATTCTGTAATCAAAAAAAATAACTCATAAATAATGAAATATAAAAAAATGTTTGCAAATTATAATAAATAGAATACAAAAAGTGGAGAGGGGCCGGTTCTGTATGAAAACATCTCTAATCAATATTGGTTTTGGTAATGCGGTATCATCGGGGAGGGTCATCGCGGTTATTACTCCTATGTCGGCCTCCGGTAAGAGGATTCGTGAAGAGGCGAAAGAAAATAATATACTGATTGATGCTACCCATGGAAGAAAAACCCGGGCAATAATAATTATGGACAGCAACCATGTTATTCTTTCCGCGATGAACCCTGAAACGCTGGCAAACAGATTACATGACGGGGACGAGGAATAGCAGTGAAGAGATTATCATTTGTTGTTTCTGCACCTTCCGGTACAGGGAAAACAACCATTATTCAGAATATAATTAAACAAAGTGATCACTATGAGTTTGTAATATCGACCACAACGAGGCCCCGGCGGAATGACGAGATTCATGGGAAGAATTATAATTTTGTTCCTGAAGATGGTTTTAAAAAGATGATTGAAGAAGGGGAGTTCATAGAATGGGCTTTTGTTCATCAACACTATTATGGCATCACTAAAAAAGAGATTGACAGGATTCGTGATAGTGGAAAAACTCCAATTTTTGACGTAGACGTTCAGGGCGCAAAGAGTCTGAGAAAGAAGCTTGCAGATGGTGTTTTCATTTTCATTGTCCCTCCTTCCGTAGAGGCGTTGCGAGAACGGCTTATGAAAAGAAAAACTGAAACGGAAGAGCAGATAACGATTCGGCTTAATAATGCCTTAAATGAGATGATGCAGTATAATTTATATGATTATCTTGTGGTGAACGAAAAAGTTGAGGATTCATGTGATCAGTTTCATTCCATACTGGTTTCTGAATCATGTAGAAAAGATCGTAGTTATTATAAAATCCAGAATATGGTTGGAGGAGATCGTGATTATTCCATTAAATAAATTGTTATCATTCAATGGGAACAAGTATATTTTCACAAGAGCTGCTATGGAGGCTGTTGATAAGCTTGATTATATTATGGGCGATATTGAAGGTGAAGATAATTGGAAAACTGTGCCTAATATACTGGAATTATTTCTCAATGAAAAGCTGAAGTACAAGTTGGGTTCAGGTAAGAAGGAAATTGTAGAAGAAAAAGAAGTAGAAAATGTTGTTGCCGATGAATCGTAGGTTTTTGTAAGGATGAGATACATCCGGAAGACAGTTGGTGTAACTGTTTTTCATGAGATTGTGTATCAGGATAATGTGTTATTAAAGCGCTTGTTGTAATCGGGCCCACAGCTGTTGGTAAGACAGGACTTGCACTTGAAATCGCGGGTAATGGTTTTGAAATCGTTTCTGCTGATTCAGTTCAGGTGTATCGTTACATGGATGTTGGAAGTGGAAAACCGTCAAAAGATGAACTGGCTTCTGTTCCGCATCATTTAATTGATATTGTTGATCCGGATTATGATTTTTCAGTTGGTGATTTTTGCCGTTTGGCATTTCGTTCCTCAATGGATATACTGTCAAAGGACAGACTTCCTCTTTTTGTCGGCGGAACGGGGCTTTATATAGATTCGTTTTTCAAGGGAATTTCTGATATTCCTGAGGTCGCTGAAGAAGTTCGGGAGGAATTGAAAAAGGATTTAACGGACCGGGGTATTAATGTTTTATATGACGAGTTACAAAAACATGATCCTGGTTTTGCCTCGCGAATACATACAAGAGATGTTCAAAGGATCCTGCGGGGTCTTGAAGTATGGCGGGGTACCGGAAAGGCGATAAGTGAGTATTATAGTACCAGCAAGGGTCACGGGTCGGAGGATACTCTTTATATCGGTCTTAATATAGAGCGAAGTGCCCTGTATGACCGTATAAATCAGCGCGTTGATGTGATGATAAAATCCGGTCTGGTCGATGAGGTTCATCATCTTCTTGAGATGGGATATAATCGGGGACTTAAGTCTTTGAAATCTATCGGATATGAAGAGTTGTTGTGTTATTTCGAAAAAAGAATATCTTTGAATGATGCAATTGCAGAAATAAAAAAGAACACGCGGCATTATGCGAAAAGACAGCTGACATGGTTTAGAAGAAATAAAAATATCATTTGGTTTAATCCGGCAGATAAAGGTATGATAACCGAGTGTATTGAAGAATGGATGTATAACATTAATTCTAAATCAAAAGAATAAATAAAGTATCAATAAAGAATTAAGGTGGTTCACATGAACAAACAAACAAAAAACCTGCAGGATCATTTCCTCAATATCGCACGTAAGGAGAAAGTTGAGATAACAATTTATTTGATGAATGGTGTTCCGATAAAAGGGCGCGTTCTGAGCTTTGATAATTTTACAATATTAATCGAAGCAGACAAGAAACAGAATTTAATTTACAAGCATGCGGTATCAACAATATTGCCTATTAAGCCAATACAATACAAAGAAGATGATTGATTGAAGAGTTGATTGTATATTATGAAAAAAGTGTTTTTAATAATTCTTCTGGTTGCAATTGCGTATACAGGTTTTACTTCTATAATAATTGTACCGGAAAAAAGTGTTACTATTGTTAGTCTGGAACATACAGGGGAAGTGGTTCAGGTATGCGGTCCCGGTGTAAATTATGTCATGAAAGGTGTTCTTTTCTGGAAGATTTGTTCCGTGACATTCCCGTTGCATAACAGACAGCACATAGAAGCAGTCATTCCAATATATCCTCTTCAAACTCTTGATAGTACATATTATTCAATAATTGTACCTGTATCTGTTTCGTATACTATTGATCTTGTTAACGCGTACATTACAAAAGATTCAGTAGTGAATCAAAAAAGTATATTTTTAAATGCTATTTCGAATATTGTTAAAAATACTTTTGCCGGATCTTTTGAAACGTATATGCGTACCGGATACCGGAGAAATGAGCTTGAGCGTGATTTTACCCGTATTTTTTCAATAGTATTCGAGTCTGTTAAGAAGCAATGCGGTGATGCGGGTATTGTACTGAATGATTTTACACTTTCAGGAATGCCGGTGTTTCCTGACGAGAGAACCTATAATTCTGGTCTTCAATATCTTGCGGAATTACGCGCTATTGAAAAAGAAACGAAAAAAGAATTGATTATATTGCAGGGTAAATTAAAGAAGGAACAAATAAAAAACAAACAGCTTTTAAGCAAGCTCAGAGCTATATCGACACTTGTAAAAGATAACCCGGATCTTTTACGGTTTTTATATATTGATAAAATGTCCGGTAATGTGAAAGTAATAATATCTCCGGATAAATCTGGATTTCCCTTCGGTCTGGGATTTGACAGTGTAAGAAGCAAAAAAAGCCCGCGTGGTGAAATTGATAACCTTCGCTAAGGTTTAGAATTATAATTAATAATAAGGAGTTATGTATGGGATGTGGTAGAAAAAGAAAACGTAAAAAAATTGCAAATCATAAAAGAAAAAAAAGAAGAAGACTGAACCGTCATAAAAAGAAATAAAGGAATATAATATATGATTATTCTGCAGGGGAGATTGGTTGGCACAGGTGGCGGACCAATCTCTTTTGTTATATAGCCGGAAATGTGCTATCTTTACTGTAGTAAAATTAAAACGGGACATTAAATGTATATGAAGCGATCAAAAGTGGAACCCGGAAATAAGCTAATTGAATCAAAGAAAGTTTACTGGAAAAGAAGGCCATCTGAAATACGGGGATACCAGCGGACACTATATCTTAATGCAGATAACGGTGATTATATTCGTGTTGATTATAATTTAAAGGAAAAAAGAGTACGTTTATATATTGAAGATACAGAAGAGGGGGGGATCCCGTATTACTCTGTAATAAGCAGCGGGAAAATTACTGCAGAACGAAATGCATCAACGGGACGTGCCTTCAGCCTGAAGGAAAAGTTTTCCCAGAGGGCCGATATCTTTTCCACGCTTTCGAACAGAGATGTATTAAAGCTAATTAATAAAAATTATGGTATAGGCGAAGAGCGTCAGGTTACACGAAAAAAGGACCAGGAACGCCAGCGTGAGCTTGAAAGAACACGGGATAGATATTTTAAAGCAGAGGGAAAAAGTGATTCCGGGTCCAGCCGCAGTGGCAGAATTAATAAAAAGATACGATTAATTGATGGTATTGACTTATTTGTCGGTGCTAATCTCTGTCTCGGGTTTTATTATTTCAATCACACACTTATATCTGTTGGTATTATTGCCGCTTTTTTCGGAATACTTCTTGGCATAATTGATATTTTTTTCAGGCGCAGGGAGCCAATATTCTCCAAAATTGTGTTTTTTATAATTACGGGAGCTTCACTGTATGTGTATGGGTATTATATAGGGTGATCGCGGCTGGTTTCCCTATTCAATATTTTCTATAAGATTAATTTTTCTTATTGAAAAGTAAACGGGTGTAGTACATGCTGTAATAGATCCAGTCGGATAATGCGTATACAGTAAATTTCTTTCTGCCGGGTATTGTAATGGAAAAAACTGAACAGAAAATCAACTCAATGCAGATTGTGTGCTTCAAAATCGGGCATGAAGAATATGGTATTGAGATTCTGAAGGTTCAGGAGATATTGAAATTACCGAAGATTACGAAATTGCCGAAATCAGCAGAATATATTCTTGGAGTCATTGATCTGCGCGGTAAAGTCATTCCCATTGTGGATTTGAGCATGAGATTCGGGAATCTTGATGAAGACAGTTCCCAGAGTAAAAGGGCAATTGTCGTTGATATTCGCGGGAAACAGATCGGTCTTGCCATTGACGCGGTCAGTCATGTGGTCAAGGTTGATTCAACAAACATCGAACCTCCTCCTCCTATCGTGAAAGGTATCTCCGGGCGCTATATTATCGGCGTGGCAAAATTACCTGAAGGATTTGTTATTATTCTTGATATTGACCAGATTTTTTCCACTGAAGAACTCGGGGCTCTTTGATCTGAATAATGATACTGCTGCACTGATTTTGTATAGTAACAGAATGTTATTATATCCGAACCCCCGATCGAATTAATTAAGTATTGACATTCCTCCGAAAACAGGTATTTCACTTGAGATTATTGTGATATTATTGTGGATATAGTTATACCGCACTTCGGGTATTGCATGGTCCCGTGCGCAGTATTTGAGTCTGCAGGGTATTTCAACGAATAACCGATGCTTTGCGTAATGCCTTCTGGTTTCCATGGTTGTAATGATCAAAGGACTGGAGTTGTAATGACGACAAAACCTTCAATACTGATTGTTGAGGATGAGTTTTTTATTGCTCATGATATGCGGAAGGTTCTGGAAAAATACGGGTATGGAAATATAACTATTTCATCATCCGGTGAAGAATGTCTGAGAATTGTAGCCGGAGAGAAACCGGACCTGATTCTTATGGATATTAAGCTCGGTTCCGGTATGGACGGTATAGAAACGTCACAATTCATCATGAAGGATTATCATATCCCTGTCATTTTTCTGACCGCCCATTCTGATGAATCAACTCTGCAGAAAGCGAAACACACTGCGCCGTATGGATATATCGTTAAACCCATCAATAAAAGGGAGCTGTATTCATCCATTGAAATGGCCCTTTTTAAACATAACATTGATTTAAAGCTGAAAGAAAGTGAACAGAAATACCGTATCCTTTTTGAGCAGTCTCGTGATCCTATCTGTATTGTAAGTCAGTCCGGTTATATTGCTGATGTGAACAAAGCTGTTGAGGACCTTTTCAGGTTTGATAAGGAGGACATCAGCGGTATGAGTGTATCGGTCCTGTTTCAGGAACCGGCTGTGTATAATGATATGATGCGTCATATTGAAAGTGAAGGATTTGTTATTGATTATGATGCGGTTATGATAACAAAGGACATGATTGCCCGGGAGTGCCAGATTACCGCATCAAAATATATCCTGGATTTTGAACAAAAACAGTGGTGTCAGATGATAATCCGGGATATTACCGATAAAAAGCAAACCCTCGGGGAATTGATGAAATCGAGACAGGAATTAAGCAATTTGTCGGATCATCTGCAAATGCTGCGGGAGGAGGAACGGAAAAATATTGCACGGGAAATCCATGATGTTCTTGGACAGTACCTGACTGCGATGAAGATTGATTTTATCAAAATCATGAAAATGCTGAACCCTCAGAAAAAGGAAATTCTTGATAGAAAAGATACAATTTTAAACCTCATGGATTGTGCGTCAGACGCCGTATCAAAAATTTCAACAGAACTTCGTCCCGGAATAATCGATGACCTCGGTCTGTGCGCAGCATGTGAATGGCAGGTAAAGGAATTCGAGAAGCGGACCGGTATTATCTGTATGTTCGAAAGTGAACCGCCAGACTTTGATATGGAAACCAAAAATGCGCTTGCAATGTTTAGAATCTTCCAGGAATCTCTAACCAATATTGTGCGGCATTCCGGGGCAACACAGGTTATGATTAGTCTTACTGCTGATGATAACAATGTTCTGCTGAGTGTAAAGGATAATGGAGTCGGTATTTCAGTTGATGATGTAGAAAATGTATGCTCGTATGGTATTATAGGCATGCGGGAAAGAGCACTCCATTGCGGAGGGGAAACGAGAATCACGAACAACGGGGAACGCGGTACCGTTGTTATGGTGAGAATTCCTCTTCATTAAAGGGAGTTGATGGATGATAAAAATAATAATAGCTGATGATCATCAGATAGTCAGGGCAGGGCTTCGTCAGATTATATCAGATGAACCGGACCTGAATGTTGCAGGGGAGGCTGATGACGGTCAGGAACTTCTTGAAAAAATCAGGAAGGAACCTTTCGATGTGATACTTCTTGATATTTCCATGCCGGGGAGAAGCGGGCTTGAGATTCTTAAACAGATAAAGGGTGAGAAGCCGGGTATTCCGGTGCTGATGCTCAGTACCTATCCGGCGGATCAGTATGCGATACGGTCCATGAAAGCCGGCGCTGCAGGATATATCAACAAAAAGACCCTTTCAGATAATCTGATCGAGGCAATCCGGAAAGTTCACAGTGGAGGTAAATATATCACCCCGGAAGTGGCGGAAATTATGGCAGAAATGGTTGTCTCTGATACGCCGGATATGCCTCATCACAGCCTTTCCGACAGGGAATTTCAGGTTCTTTGCATGATTGCTTCAGGTAAAATGGTGAGTGATATCGCGAGAGAGCTTTTCCTCAGCGTCAAAACCGTGAGCACATACCGCACAAAAATCCTGCATAAAATGAACCTGAAAAACAGCGCTGAACTGACACACTATGTAATTAAAAACCATCTTCTTGATAACGAGTAATTTGTAGGACAAACACCGACATTTCTTTTCTTCTATTATTACATAAAAAATAGGATTAATCCCTTCAAATAATAAGATAACCTCTTATTCCCAATCTGTGTTTATTTCGTTATCATTTCCTTAAAAATAATATTAATTTAAAACAAGTAAATAGGCGGCGGCAGCATGCCAGTGTGTTTGTGAAATAAAAATGCCATACTTGTGTTACCTGGAATAGGAGGATAGTATGAAGTGGTTTAACAACTTGAAGGTTTCAATGAAGGTATTTCTTTCATGTCTAATATTGCTGATATTTCTTGTTATAGTGGGAGCAAACGGGTATGTATCACTGCATTCTTCGAATGAAGGGTTTACGACCTTTTATAAAGACCGTTTTATTCCTGTACGTCAGTTGAACCGTATTATGCGAAATCTTCTTCAGATAAGGATAAACATGCTCCAGGAGGAGGCGGCTGCGGAAAAGGGGGATTTTGCTGAAGTGGAAAGCAGAAAGCAAAATTCCATGAAACTCGCGAAAGAGTATAACAAGCTGTGGGCGGAATATTCAGCGACATCAATGACTGCAAAGGAAAAGGCACTCGCTGATGATTGGGTAGAGAAAGCAAAAGTACCAGCCCAAATAAGAAAGAAATACGCGGAAGCACTTGCGAGAAGAGACTTCACCGCAAGCAGCCAGTATCTCGCGCAATGGCTTGTGGGTTTTAGAGCTTTAAGGGAAACAACTGATAAGCTTATAAATCTGCAGCAGACTGAAGGCGAGCGGCTGATGCAGGAGGAACAGAATGCTGCATCAACGTCAATGCTTCTGCTGATATCTGTTGTTGTTATTGCAATTGGTTTTGGTATACTCATTACAGTTGTCCTGTCACGATCGGTTTCAAGACCTGTGAATAAAGGGCTGACATTCGCGCAGCTCATTGCAAAAGGTGATTTTACCGAGAGAATAGATCTGGACCAGACTGATGAACTGGGGATGCTCGGGAAGGCGCTCAATGAATCAGCGGACAATCTGGAAATGCTGATATCGGAAATAATCGTTGCGACGCAGAATTTAGCCCAGGCAGTACAGGAAATTTCATCCGGGAATGAGAACCTTTCCCAGCGTACTTCCGAGCAGGCATCGTCCCTGGAAGAGGTTGCGTCGACTATTGAAGAAGCCAGTGCTACAATCAGGCAGAATACCGAAAATGCAACGTCAGCAAACACTATGGCAAAACAGTCCGTTAAAGTGGGTTCCGAAGGGCTTGAAATTGGCGAGGAAACAATATCTTCAATCAACGATATCAACCAATCAAGTAATAAAATCGCAGATATTATTTCGGTGATCAATGAAATAGCTTTCCAGACGAATCTTCTTGCCCTTAATGCTGCAGTTGAAGCGGCCCGCGCAGGTGATCAGGGGAGAGGGTTTGCCGTTGTAGCCGGTGAGGTACGTAACCTTGCCCAGCGCGCAGCAAGTTCCGCAAAGGAAATAGACGGATTGATCAAGGATTCTGTTGAAAAAGTCGGGAAAGGTACTGATCTTGTGAAAAGGAGTGTTGAGTCCCTGAAGGACCTGGTAGAAAGTGCTGAAAAAACCGGGGAATTGATTGCGGAGATTGCATCGGCAAGTGAAGAACAAAACCGTGGAATGGAGCAGATAAACATTGCAGTTTCGGAACTGGACAATATGACACAGCAGAACTCCGCTCTCGTTGAAGAGACCGCATCAGCGAGTGAAGAGATGTCCGGACAGGCGCAGGAATTACTGAATATGATGGACAGGTTTAAAATCCGAAAAGAAATAAAGGGTGCTGCCTATAGTAATAAACACCGTGAACTGCACCTTACATCAGGCGATAAATCAGCAACGGTGAAGAATTCACCAGCTGCCGTTGTCGCGAAATCCGGTAATGGAAATGGTACAAACAAACATCCGGGCAAGCCTGTGCCGGATAACCGGAGACGGGAGGACGGCGGAGATGTATTCAGCCAGGAGGGATTTGAAGAATTTTAGATTTTAAAGTTCACATTTAATGATATGTGTGTATTGTAAAAATCAGCAATAACCGGTAATATGGCCGGTTGTTGCTGTTGATATAATACATGATGTTCAGTATCATAGTATCATTATAAAATATTATTTGAAAAACTTTCCTGCAGTATATATTCTGCTATGATGAAAAGGATAAAGTTGTCACAGGAACGGGTGGTATTATTTCTTACTGTTGTTATTGCACTATTGTACTGGTGCCTGGAAGCACTGGTGGACTCGATCTTTTTTATTAATGAGTCTTTTACATCGGTGCTTATATCAAGTATCCCTCCTCATGAGCTGTATAAACGGTTGATGACTGTTGCCACTCTTGGTGTATTTGGAATAACTGTTTCCATACTGCTGAGAAAACGGAATCTGAGTGAACAGGCGTTGCAGATCAAAAACCGTGCTCTCAATGTCCTCAGCAAAAGTAATGAAGCCCTGGTAAAAGTAAATAATGAATTAGAACTGCTTCATGAAATAGCGCATATACTTGTGTCGGATGGCGGGTATAATCTTGTATGGGTTGGATATGCAGTACAGAATGACGAAAAATCTGTGTATCCGGTACTGCATGCCGGGAAGGACAGCGACTTTATTGCCTCAATGAAAACGACATGGGGGAATGATGAATACGGTATTGGGCCCACGGGCAGTGCAATACGAACAGGGAAGCAGTGTATCTCGCGTTATATGGACAGGGACACGGGTCTTGAAGAGTGGAGGGAAAAAATACTGGAACGGGGATGCGGTTCTGTTATATCGCTGCCTCTTTTTTACAATCATGAAGTGATAGGGGCTTTGACAATCTATGCGACGGAACCTCATGCCTTTGATTCAGAAGAAGTACGTCTTCTCGGTCAGCTCTCAGATAATCTTTCATATGGTATTGAATATATCCGGATAAACGAAAGCAGGAAGCAGGCGGAGCTTGAGCTGCAAAGATCAGAATCTAATCTACGGGCCGTATTTGATAATACTCATTATTCCTTTATTCTGATAGATGGTGATTATAGAATTCTTACCCTGAATGGTATTGCTGCTGACAGGGCAAAAATGCTGTATGGGCGCAATGCTATAGAAGGAGAATGTATTCTTGATTTTATTAATGATGAGGACCATCAGATATTTATTTCCTCTTTCAACCAGGCAATTCAGGGAAGCCCGATAATAAAGGAATATAAGGTCAAAATTAAAACAGGCACATACAAGTGGTTCGAGTTCCAATTTGTGCCGGTAAAAGATGATCACGGTGATATTTATGCTGTTCTTTTCAGTATATATCATATTCATGACAGGAAGTCTGCGGAAGAAAAGCTTCAGGAAAGTGAAAAACGGTACCGGGACCTTTTCAATAACTCAATAAGCGGTTTTGCGGTTCATGAAATAATTACCGATGATACGGGGAAGCCGGTTGATTATATTTTCCGCGAAGTAAACAACTCTTTTCAGGAGCATACCGGTCTGAAACGGGAGGATATTCTTAATAAAAGTGCTACTGAAGTAATACCGGGGATTGACTCAATGAACCTTATTGCGGTATTTGGTTCAGTAGCACTTTCCGGGGGGCCGGTACGCTTTGAGGAATACATTCCGCCGCTCCATAGATATTTTGAAATATCAGCATTTTCAACAAAACATGGAGAGTTCGCGACAATCATTTCAGATATAACAGCACGGAAGCTTGCGGAACGCGAAGTGCAAAGGTCTCAACGTCTGTTATCAAGTACATTTAATGCAATCAGAGATGAACTGATTGTTATAGATAGAAATTATACTATTGTTATGAGCAATCTCTCCGGCAATCCGGAACACAACACACGTACCCGGGAATCCGGTGTTTCATGTTATTCATGTCTCATGAATAGAGATATTCCCTGTGAGATATGTATCCCACGTTCAGTATTTGAAACTGGAACTCCGAAAGTGTTTGAGACCACCACTTCAGCAGATAACCGTATCAAGGAAGTCAGGGTTTTCCCGATTTTTGATAATGACGGTGCGGTTCATATGATAGTGGAACATCTCCGGGACGTAACTGAACAGAAGGAATATGATGAGCGTATAAGTAAGTCCCTGGCGGAAAAAGAACTGCTGCTGAAAGAGGTGCATCACCGGGTAAAAAATAATATGCAGATAATTTCCAGCATGCTCAGTCTGCAGGTAGATTATATATGGGATAAACGTGATGCCATGATGTTTGTCGACAGTCAGAATAGAATACAGTCCATGGCCCTTGTCCATGAAAAGCTGTATCAGTCTGATGATTTTCTTGAAATTGATCTTAATGAATATATTGAAGAACTGCTTGTGGTGTTAAATAACTCTTATTCAGTAAACTCCTCACGAATTTCATATTCCCTTGCGATCAACAATATTTTTCTTCCTATCGATACCGCGATTCCCGTGGCGCAGCTTATTAATGAAATTGTGTCAAACTCTCTGAAGCACGCGTTTCACGGCAGAAGTGAAGGTGTTATTACGGTTGAAATATATATCCTTGAGTCAGGACGATACAGGATAGTTATAGGTGATAATGGTGCAGGGATACCGGAGAACATCGGGTTACAGGGATCAAGGTCACTCGGTATGCAGATCATTCAGGGGCTCACAAAGCAGTTACACGGCAGTATCGAACTATCGCGGGATAACGGCACCTGGTATACAATAGAGTTTTAAAATAGAAGGCCCTCGTGCACGAGCCTGCGGCGGAAAAAATCAATATAATTAACTATCCCTGAAAATCCTCATGGCCTCCTGCATTATGTACTGCAGTGTCATACCGGTGTTTTCAGCTGCCTTTTTGCAGTCTTCATATTCAGGCTGAATGTTCACCGTTTCGCCGTGCAGCACGCCTGTTTTTATACCTATCGTGTGCCCGCACACAGTGACATTGTGATACCTTCGCTGAAGTTTTTCGCGTTCAATCCGCTCAATCCGTAATCCAAGGGTTGTGGATTCCCGGTATAGTATCTCTTTCAGTGTTTCAATGTACTGTTCTTCAGAAAGGACTGTTATCACAAGGCCAGGGCGCCCCTTTTTCATTATTGCAGGTGTTGCTGTTACATCCAGGGCCCCTTTCCGGAGCAGGGATTCCATGAGATACGGCGCAAGCTGGGGGTTCATATCATCAATATTACATTCAAGGAGTATCAGACTTTCGGAAACTCTGTCATCACTTTCGCTGATGATGGAACGGGTGTAGGATGGAAAGGGGTATTGCCTGGTCCCGAACCCTATGCCGTAGTCAATTGTCCTGCCGCCGGGAGATCCTGTTCCAACCTGTGTGCCGAGGGCCGTAAGAATTGCCGCGGCAGTCGGGGTAACCAGTTCCCCCTGTTTCCGGGTATGTCTGCATGAAAAACCTTTTGTCAGTTCAACAACTGCGGGAACGGGAACAGGGATTTCTCCATGGCGGGAATTGATTGTGCCGGTTCCGAAACAGAATTCACTGAATAGAATAGTCTCCGCCTGCAATATATCAACCGCAATGCAGAATGCGGTAATATCGATGATACTGTCCAGCGCCCCGACTTCGTGAAAGTGCACATCTTCAATCCTCTCACCATGGACACGGGCTTCCGCTTTTCCGAGTCTGGTGAATACCGCACATACGTTATCACGGATGCTTTTTGAAAGTGAACTTTTTTGTATGATTCCGAGAATATCAGAAAGATTCCGTGAGATACTGTCCTCTGAACATGTAATACCTGCAGTAATGCCCCGTATGTGGTTTCTGGTAATTTCCGCGGGAGCCATTTCCCATCCGTCAATGGTAAGCGTGCGCAGCTCAGTAGTAAGCCTTCCGTGGTCAAGCCCGAGATCGAGGAGGGACCCAAGAAGCATATCGCCGGATGCTCCCAGCTGGATGTCGAAATACAGTATTTTACCCATTGTCTTCCGTGTGCCGCTGTAGTGTGGTAAGTATCCTGAATGCGAGGAACGAGGCGCCGAAGCCGTTGTCAACATTCATGACCGCAATGCCCGGCACGCATGAGTTCAGCATGGCAAGCAGGGGCGTGAACCCGTTAAGAGACGTACCGTATCCCACGGAGGTGGGCACCGCAATGACAGGCGCCTGTACCATGCCTCCCACCACAGAGGGGAGCGCCCCTTCCATACCCGCGGCCACTATGATTACCGAGGCCCGCTCAAGGAGCTCCCTCTTGTCCAGGAGGCGGTGAATTCCCGCGACGCCTATATCTGACACCAGCTCCATGGCTAAGCCGAGCATTTTCCCTGTCGCCAGGGCCTCTTCCGCAACAGGGATGTCAGCGGTGCCTGCAGTTATTACGGGAACGTATCCCCGGACCGGAGAAATTTCTTTTACGATGAGCGATATCGCCCGCCCGGGTTCATTATACTCCGCCTCCGGAAGCAGTTTCTTCACCGCATCATATACCACGGGATCCGC
>DAOSYC010000005.1:42636-51885 GCA_035380905.1 Spirochaetota bacterium
GGTGTAATGTAAATTCATTTAATATGCGGCAATTAAAATTGTTTCAATTTCATTTTTTGTGAGGGGCCTTGGGGCGTTTTCAATAAAGGGGTACTGCATGGTGAGGTCCGCGATTCTGGAAAGCTCATTCTTTGGAATATCGAACTGTGAAAGCCGCTGCGGAATTTCGACTTCAATTTCAATTTTACGAACACCCTCAACAGCCTTAATGGCGGCTTCAATAACCGTAATGTCCTTCACGTCCTCATCCATTACCTTTGACATCTGCACATATTTTCCCGGTGACGTGGTGAGGTTGTATTCCATAATGTGGGGCAGTATCATACCCATGCCGCGCTCAATGGGAATACTTGTTTTTGTCGCAAGGGCAATTGCCACTGCAAGGGACACTGAGAGCTCGGAAATTGAGAATGCCATCCCCGCCATGACTGAAGCCTCGGCGATATGGAGCCGCGGGGCAATATTGTTCTGGTCCCTGTAGGCGATGGGAAGGTTTTTGAATACAAGATCTATTGACCGCAGCGCCAGTGTATTGATGAGCCCGTTGTTCTTTTTTGAGATGACTGATTCTGTCGCAAGGGCCAGGGTGCTGATGGCGGTGTTTGCCGTAAGGTCGTCATTGATTATTGTCGCGATATGGGGGTCAATAATTGCCGCCCGGGGGAAGATGAGGCGGTTTTTGTAAATCAGTTTCCTCATTTCATGGATTTCCGTGAGATACAGCATCGGAACAATTTCAAATCCGAAAAGAGGGTAGGCCGGGATAACAACAAGGGTGGTGGCGGTCTGAATCTTAGGGCTGTCGAAGAGCTCTTCACAGAAAAGATAATTATTAATAAGCAAAGAAATCGCCTTTGCCGCGTTCATGGATTCAATACCGCCGAATCCTATTACCACATCACATCCGGTTTTTTTAATAAAGAACACCGCAGAGTCAATATCCTCGGTGTTCGGTTCATCAGGTATTTCGTCAAAGATTATGCAGCTTACGTCACTATTCGCAAGGTTTGTTGCGATCTGCTGGATTGTGCTTTCAAAGTAATTATAATCGGAGGAGGTGGCGATCAGCACAGCCCGGCTGCCGTATTTTTTTACGATGGAACCAGCGGAATTCAGAACCTGGTCCTGTATGAAAAATTCAGTGGGGATATAGAAATCAGGAATATAATCGCTGCTCAAGAGATTCACCTGTCAAAATGTAATAAAAAAAGCGGACAATTAAATTTCCGCTCTTTTATACTGTATGCCATGTATAAGCAGTTATGTGCGCGTTCTTTATTTGCGAAGCAGATATGATGCAATTTTGTCGGCGACCATCTCGATAACATTATCATCATTGAACTTGTCATAGGTCCCGTTCTGTATCTGAAGCTTGATCTGCTGAACTCTCTCCGCGCGAGCGGTATCAGGTGTCTCCAGGACTGTCTGGGTATATCGGGAAATATCAGCCGCCTGCTTTGCTTCCGATGAAATCTCAACCTTGTCATTTCTGGACACATCACGTGACCGCGAAACGTTCTTGGAACGGTTGGTCTCAACTATGTTGTTTATGTTCCCAATTTTATCAATAACCATTTTGCTAACCCTTTTCCTTTCTATTATATGTATCGGTAAAATTTGTCAATTCTTTAATCAAAAAAATATTTTCAATGCACCTTATAATATATAGAAAAATGAAAGTAATTCAAGTAATTAATACAGTTACTATATCGGCCGCGGTACCCCTGAAAATAACTGCTATGAGAGTATTTTTTTAAAAAAATTGGCGGGGCGATACAGCTCCGGGAGACAGGGAGCCGGTTATTCCGGGCACGTGCAGCAGAGATGTTATTTGCCGGTATTTGCAATGAGTACAGTGAATTCCCCTTTTTCGGTAATTCCCCCGGGTGTTTCAAGGATATGCTCTATTGAATCAAGAATAATATCCTCATGTATTTTTGTCATTTCTCTGGCGATGAGCACCTCGGAACCCGGAAAAATCTCAGCAATATCCAGAAGAAGCTTGTGTATCCGGTGCGGTGATTCATATACTGCAATGGTGCCGGTGAAATTCTTCAATTCGGTAAGCTCATTCTTTCTTTTTCCCGGTTTTTTGCTGAGGAATCCGGCGAAAATGATATTTTTCCCGGAAAACCCCGATACCGATACCGCCGCGGTGAGGGCGGAGGGGCCGGGAATAGGCGATATTGTTATATTTTCACTGCGGCATGCGGTTACGAGGCGGTTTCCGGGATCGGAAAGCCCCGGTGTTCCCGCGTCAGTGAGATACGCGACGGATTTTCCCTGCTTCAGGAGATCCACGGCGAACTGCAGTTTCGCGTCGGATGAATGTGAGTGCATTGATGACGCCGGGAGCTGAATTTCGTACCTGTTCAGCAGTTTCCGGGTCTGCCGCGTGTCTTCGCAGAACACATGTTCCACTTCTGATTTGAGAATTGAAAGGGCGCGGAGGGTAATATCCTCCAGGTTCCCGATGGGTGATGCTATAATATAAAGAGTTCCCTTTTTCACACAGTGCCCTTTTTCAGTCCGAAATTTAGTATTGACAATACTCTTCCTGATTCATGAAGTAGCAGTATCCCCGGGGGCATATTTTTCAAGCATTTAACGGAAACAGCGCTAATATTTTCAAAAAGAACATCGGTATACGTGAATACAAAAACAATAACATCAATCCTTGCGGAACACGGTATCCAGGTAAATAAAAAACTGGGGCAGAATTTTCTCTGCAACGACGACGTTGTGGAGAAAATATTAACATCCTCCGGGGTTACCGGGGTTGACCGTGTGCTGGAAATAGGTCCGGGCCTGGGGGCCCTTACGGAGCGCATGGCAGAGCGGGCCGCCCATGTCACCGCGGTGGAGATTGATGCAGGTCTCGCGCGGTATCTGCAGCACCGGTTCGGGGATACTGACACCTGCACTGTGGTTCATGGCGATTTTCTGAAGATTCATTGCGATGGGGAGTTTACCAGGGCTGTTTCAAACCTTCCCTATTACTGCGCCTCGGAAATACTGTTCCGCCTCGCGACGGAGTACGGGATGCCGGAATTTTATGTGATGATGCAGCATGAAATGGCAGCAAGGATTCAGGCAGGGCCCGGAACAAAGGAATACGGCGCCCTCACCGCGGCCCTTTCGTTGTATTACCGGTGTGAATATCTTTTCAGCATAGATAAAACATCCTTTTATCCGAAACCGGAAGTCCGCTCCGCGTTCCTGAAATTCCGCCGCCGTGAAGACGTGCCGGAGAACAAAGAGGTGCTGGAGCTGTTTCACCGGATTGTAAAGTCCGCGTTCTGGGGCAGGAGAAAAACCATCCTGAAGTCACTTTCCGATGCTCCCCACCTGGATTATTCCCGCGCGGAAATCAGCGCAGTCCTTCATGAGCAGGGGATAGACCCTTCACTGCGGGGGGAGAACCTCAGCGTGGAGGAATTCAGAGGGCTCGCGGAGGCATTTCTGCGGCGTTCCGGCAATTAGCGGCACAGTGCGGTATCATACTCAAAAGCATTTTCAGAGGATTACGGGTAGGATTAATGAATAGAATTGATGAACAGCAGTTTCTGCGCCTTATTTGCGGCTGCGAAAAACCCGGACGGTACACCGGGGGCGAGCTGAACCAGATTGTGAAAGAATCGGCACTGGTGCGGATGGCGGTATCGTATCCTGACCTGTATGAAGTGGGAATGGCAAACAACGGCATACGCATACTGTACGATGTTGCCAACGCCCTGCCTGAGGTCGCGTGTGAACGGGTCTTCGCGGTGACCCATGAATTTGAACACCGTCTCCGGGACCTGAATATGCCGCTCTTTACCCTGGAAACCCGCACGATCCTCAGGGAACTTGATCTGATAGGGTTTAACCTTTCCCATGAAATGCTGTATACCAATGTTCTTCAGATTCTCGATCTCGGGGGAATTCCGCTTTTCCGGAAAGACCGGAAAGACGGGGACCCGATTATTGTCGGGGGAGGCGAGGCGGTTTCGAATCCGGCGCCAGCAATGGATTTTTTCGATGTCATTTTTATCGGTGACGGTGAGGAGGGGCTCCGTGACATGCTCCTCTGTGTGCAGAAAGGAAAAGAGGAGGCGCTGTCGCGGGAAGAGGTGCTGAAGCGTATGGGCAGCGTGGAGGGGGTTCTGCTTCCTCACCTGTATGGGTACCGCTATAACAGCGGAAGGCTTGAAGGCGTTGACGGGCCCGTGGTGAAAAGGCGTGTCTATCGGGGGTCAGAGCCTGTAATACCGGAAAAACCTCTGGTGCCTGGCTTCAGGATTGTGCAGGAACGCGCGGTTGTGGATGTCACGCGGGGGTGCGACAATCTCTGTAATTTCTGTCATGCGGGGTATTATGATCTTCCATACCGCAGTTACGGTATTGCGGGGCTGCGGGATAAAATTTTCAGGATTCTGGACAATACCGGTTACAGCGAACTTTCACTGGGGTCCCTCTCCATAAGCGATTACCGGGACCTCGTACCCTTTATCAACACGGTCCTTCCGGACCTCACGCGGCGCGGGGTTTCAATTTCCCTGCCGTCACTGCGGGTTGACCGGAGTACTATTGAGATTCTTGAACATATATCGGACGTCAGAAAGTCCTCCCTTACTTTCGCCATAGAGTCTGCATCTGAGGAAATGCGGCGCATCGCGAACAAGAAACTCGATGTGGAGGACCTCATTGAAATCGTGGAATACATAATAGAGCGGGGATGGCGGCAGATAAAGCTCTATTTCATGATAGGGCTTCCGGGATGTGAAGCGCATAATGAAGCTGAGGCAATTGTGGCCCTTCTCCGGAGGATACTGCAGGCGGGGAGAAAACGTCTCGGGATCAATGTGACAGTTTCCCCCTTTATTCCGAAGCCCCACACCCCTTTCCAGCGAAGGAAACAGATGGGACTTGATTACCTCCAGGAAACCGTCCTTGCCATCAAGAAGGGCCTGCCGAGGTCTGTGTCAGTGAAGAACCACAACCTCAGGGCATCGCTCCTTGAGGGTATTATCTCCCGGGGAGATTCCCGGATTGGAGAGGTCATACACAGGGTGTACATGGCTGGATGCAGGCATGATTCATGGAAGGAGCATTTCAGGTTTGATGTATGGAAGGATGTTCTTGATGAATCGCTTCCCGGCTGGGAGTTATATCTGGATGAACGTACTCCGGAGGAGGCGCTACCCTGGGGGATGGTGAAAACCGGCTTTGAGACGCTGATTGCCGCAAAAACAACCTGCGGCAGTGGTGCGTCAAAAGAGACAATCCGGAGAAGAAAGACGGCCGAACTTGACAAAGATGCCCTGGATGCGGCATTTCGTGAATTTGAGAAGAAATACCATGTCGCGTCCCGGATACGGATTGCAGTGACCAAACAGGATTCGGCGCGGTTTATCTCACATATCGAGCTGGTGGATGTGATGAAACGGGCATTGCGTATGGGAAATGTCCCGGTCAGCTTTACACAGGGATTCAATAAACGGGAACGTATTTCGGCGGGGTATCCGCTTCCCCTGGGCCTTGAAAGTATTGCTGAGATTTTTGATATTGATCTCTATGAAGACATTGACTGCGGTGCTGTGATGGAACGCATCCGGACGCATCTCCCCGATGGAATGACGGTCCGCTCACTGCAGTACCTCGGCAGTAATGATACTGATTCTCTTATGAAGATTGTGCAGGGGATGTCGTACCGCGTTACATTCGATAATACGCTGCTGCATGAAAAATTTCTTGAGGGGTGCAGGGAGCAGAAGGTGCTGGTGAAGCACACCAAAAAGGGCCCCAGGGAAATAGCCTTTTCTGACGCAGTTATACGGATTGAGGATTCCGGGAACTCAATTCTCGTGACCATTGCCGTCGGTGATGATTCTTCAATGCGGATTGATGACTTGGTAATGCAGCTTACCGGGACAGACCGCGAGGGAATATGTTCTGTGATGATTTGCCGGGAGAACCAGTTTGTTGTATCGGAAGGGGAACTCAGGGCAATCGTGTAGGTTTACACGCGTTGAGGGAACCCGTATGGTATATTAAAAAATATATTGTACCGCCACTGTAATCCCGTACTGACAGGTCCTGCTTGGGGGCTCATATCCCCGTCCCCATAATGACCCGTTATAGGTGATGTCGAAAGTCTCGCCCCGTCCTATTTTAAAGTATTCGTACCATGGCTCAACAATGAGGTTCCATCGCGGGCGGAACCTGTATTTAACGGGTGTTTTTATCTTATACCCGTATTTGTTTCCCAGGTCGGATTCAGGGTCATTATAGCCGCTGTCAAGCCTCGAGAGGGCTACCTTTATCTTTCCCCCCATCATTTTCCAGTAACTGATATCAAGCCCCACAGTTATTACCGGTGTCAGAATATATTCCCCGCGGCAGCCTATTGGAAGGTAGTACCAGGAGTACACTTCATAATATGAGTTGTTATTGACAAGCCCGCGGTACCAGTGCCGGTATCCGAAACCGATATATGGTATCAGGAGCAGTGGTGAAAAGCTGGGCCGCAGCGCAATGAAGCCCAGGGTTGCTTCAATATCAAGAATATAATTGTGGGTAGTGGTGGTGATAGGGGTTCCGGTCTGGGTAGTGCCGTCGTATTTTGTATGGGAGTAGGTATAATCCATATGTACTGTCGCCATAACGGGATTTGAAATACCGAAATATTCATATCCCAGACTGATGCCGGTGAGCCAGCCGGTTTCGGTGCTTTTCAGGGTGTCCGGCAGGGTCTCCCGGTAATCAATGTGATACAAAAGAAGACCGCCTTCCGCGACATGTATTCCTTCTCCCGCTGCTGGAATGATGGATAATGGCGAAAACAATAGTGACAGCGTTATTATTCCTTTAATTATGGAATTGACCAATATCCGACTCTCCATCCGGGATGTGTTTTTCATAATGTACCGCATGTACGGACTGCAGTCCAGTTAAACATGCAGGAACGTGGATGTAAACAAATAAATTATTTTGTGTTGGTGATCTGAGAACAGGGCATCGCCGGCCCCCTGCTATGGTGTGAACAGTATTAATAATTTTATTCTTGAAATGTCATTTTTTATATGTTTAAATATATGTCCATTTATATGTGAACTTATATTTTAAATCCGGAGAATACCTATGTCAGAACGTTCAGGAAAGCAGGAAACAGATAACACATTCGACGCGACCTCACACGAACAACATGAAGCGCATGGCTCACATTCAACGGCAGAAAACAACAATGTTCAATCATATAACTTCAGAAATCCGCTGAAGTTCACCGCGGAGCATATTAATGTACTGACGACAATTCATGAGACCTTTGCCCGGCTGACAGAATTTGCGCTTTCGTCACAACTAACGTCTCCGGTTTCGGTGAAGGTATCTTCTGTGGGACAGGTTGTATTCAGGGATTATATGCAGTCACTATCCGATTACCCTGTACTTTTTATTACACAGATGGAACCTCTTTCAGGACCTGCCATGTTTGAAATGGATTCCCGGCTGTCTTTTGCGATTATCGAACGGCTCCTTGGGGGTTCACCGAAGCCTCCCGCTGTGTGTCGCGAGTTGACTGATATTGAACTATCCCTCATGGAGGGAATATATGTACGTATGCTCGGGAACCTCAGAGAGGCATGGAGCAATGTCCTGGACCTCAGGCCAAGATTGGGCAATATAGAAACAAGTGGTCAGTTCGCGCAGATTGTCATGCCGAACGATATAGTGCTGTGTGTCGCACTGGAAATGCGGATCGGTGAAGTGGAAGCAATGTGCACCCTCTGTCTCCCCGGTTTTGTGATTCAGCCCGTAACAAAAAACTTCTTCATGCAAAAGTACCGTGCCAGCTGGTATAACAGAAAAGGGTTAAAACAGCATGTAGCTGCAACACTTTTTACCAGGTTCGCGGTGTTCAGAGGTGTTCCCGGGAAGATGACCCCGGAGGACATGATGAAAATAAAGGCGGGCATGAAAATCCCTCTCAGTGCTGAAAGCCTGTCGTCACAGGGTGCATTTGTGTACCGGGAGAACACAAAGGGAAATGAAAAGAATAATGTCCCGCAGCTGCCGGGGCAGGACGCAGCTGATTCGCAACCGGTAAAAGAAAAATCTGCCCCATCTCCACGGAATGATTCTGCTTCCGGCACGACACGGATGCCCGTTGATCCCGCTTCATTCAGCTATCTCCTTTCACTGAGAATTGAGGATGCAGTGATGAGCGCTGATGAGTCACGAAATGCGGGAGAGGGAAGCTGCAGTATCGCGGATTACGCCGGCAAGACCGGGGCTATCATGCTCGGGGAGTTGGAAATTGCCGGTGTCCATGTCGGTTCAAATAAAAACGGCGTGTTTCTTGAAGTGCGCGATACATATCTGCCCCCAAACCGAAGCATGAAAAAAAACAGCTTCCTTGCCGATTATGCACTTCGCTATCCATGCAGTATTTCTCTGGAGGTCGGCCGTACCGCGGTCCCTGTTGAGGATGCAGCTTCCCTGGGGCCCGGGAGTATAATTGAACTCGGTACACCTGCAGGCGGATCCTGCTCTGTTATACTTGAAGATTATGGGGTTGCCCTGGGACGGGCTGAGGCGGTACTAATTGATGAAAGATTCGGGATGCGCATCAGCGCAATCAATGATGCACCGGGTGACGGGAGCGGTCTTTCGTCAGTAACGGCGGATACCCATGTCGTGTACGATGAGCCTTCAGTGACGGTGCGGTGCATCATGGGAAGGACAGTGATTGCCATGGCCGATCTTCTTGATATGAAAGAGGAATCCTTTTATGCCCTTGACCGCATTGCGGGAAGCCCCTTCGATGTGTATGTGGGCAATGATCTGCTCCTGAAAGGTGATGTGGTTGTCGGTGATGGTGATACGCTCTGCCTCCGTATTGTTGATGGAGTAAAGGAGGCTGGTCCCGATACTACTTATGATATGTTTCCCGATATCAGTAAAATTCAGGAGAAGATCCGTGCGATTAAAGAGGCGGCATTGCCTGAAGAGGGCAGTGCTGAAACAGTGGCAGGTGATGAAGTACGAGAGGAAGTCCGCAGCGGTGTTGCGGCTGAGACTGCCGGGTATGATGAGTCCCTGCTGCAGCTGACGACGGATGAACTCCTTGCGAAAGTGCTGTCACGGATTAAAGAGAACCCGCACCTCGCGGGGACCGCCCTCCATGAGCTCCATGAATCGAACAGGGAATGCGCGGCGGTCCTTATGGTGGTGCTGGGTGTGGAGGAGTCTTCTTCATTAATGAAGATA